>NZ_WUMG01000006.1:0-185720 GCF_009827015.1 Delftia sp. CH05
GGTGCCATCGGGCTGCAGCACGCGCGTGACGTGGCTGCCGCTGCGGTCCCAGCGCAGCCGCGTGAGGTCGTTCTGCGCCGGGCTTCCATCGTCATAGCCTGCCAGCGAGGTGGGCAGCGGCCCGTCGATGTCCACCAGCACGCTGCGGCCGTTGATCTCGGTGTAGCGGTAGCGCGTGCTGCGCTCGATGGGCGTGGCGCCGTCCGCATTGCCTGCGGGCTGGCCCTGGGCATCCAATGGGCTGAAGCCCGTCTCGGTGATCTGCAGCGGCTGGCGGCTGCTGTTGTAGCGGATGCGGATCTGGTGTTCGCGCCCGGGCACGACGCTGGGCCGGGCGATGAGTTCGGGCGCGTATTGCTTCCAGGGGTCCTTGCCGTAGCCGTAGCGCACCTGCAGCTGCGGGGCCCGGGCTTGGCCTTGTGTGTAGGCGATGCGGTATACGGCCAGCGGGCGGCCGAAGGGGTCCAGCTCGGTGCGCGTGCCTTCCAGCGGGCGGCCTGCGGGATCGAGCCGCGTGGCGTCGGTCAGGCGCCCTTGCGCGTCGTACCGGTAGCGCATGTCGCCGGGGCCGCAGCTGGCGCAGCCCGGGCCGCGCACTTCAAGCAATCGCCATTGCCCGCCGATGGTGTCGTAGTGGTAGGTGGTTGTTTGCCCAAGGCTGTTGGTGAGGGTGTTCTTCCAGGGCTGGCTGAGGTCCAGGGTGACTTTTTCCTGCTGGCTGTCCGGCGGGCCGCGCACGCTCAAGATGGCGCGGCCGGTGTCGCCGTAGGCGTAGCTGGCGATGCGCACGTCCATGGGCTTGCCGTCGCTGCCCTGGCCCTGGACGCTGATGCCGGTGAGCAAGGTGGGGTGGCGTGGGTCTTCATAGTGGTAGTGGCGCTGGACCGGGGCTTGGCCATCGGCCGATGGGAGGCTGACCTGCACGAGGCTGGCGTTCAGCTTGGCCTGGGGCTGGGTGCTGCCGGGCAACGGTGCGCTGCCGTGGCGGTAGCCGATGCGGCCCAGCGGGGTGTCGATGGCCTGCACGCCGGTGAAGCTGCCCTCGCCCGAAGATTGGGCGTAGTGCAGGCGCAGGCTGCGGCCCTGCGGGTCGGTGACCTTGAGCAGGCGGTTGCCCTTGGCGTTGTAGTCCAGGCGGACCTGTTCGCCCGAGGGCAGGCTGATGCGGGTCAGGCGCCCCCGGTGGTTGAAGCGCARCTCGCGMCCGTCCATCCAYTGCCAGGTGTAGTGCCGTTCCTGGCCGGGCTTGGTTTCCTTGGTGCCCTTTGTATCCGGGCCTTCGATGCGCACGATGCCGTTGCCCGGCTGCTCGCTGGCGCACAGGCTGGGATGCTCGCGCAGCTTGCTGAAGATGATGCGGGTGCCGTCGGCCTGCACGATCTGCAGGTTGGTGGGGTGGTCGTACAGGCGGGCCTCGTAGCTGAGCAGCCAGCCGCGGCCGAGCAGGCCTGGCGGCACGTAGGCCCGGCTGTAGCTGCTGTTGTAGTGGCGCACGACTTCCAGGCCGAGCACGCCTGGCAAGGCGGGCATGTCCACTTCGCGCTGGTATTTGTTGCCGTTGATGAGGTGGATGGGGTTGCCTGCRCCCTGGTKGGTGCTGCTGGAGTTGCCCTGGGTGGCGGGGCCGGCGCCGCCGCAGGGGCTGCCGCCGGGCGTGGGGGTGCAGGTGCCGCCGCCCGAGCCGCCACCGCCACCGCCGAGGTCGATGCCGCCGCCCGTGCCGGGGGCGCAGCTTTGCACGGTGGGGTCGCATTTGCCGGAGCCGCCGCCCAGGTTGGGGGCGGCAGTCGCCAGGGTGGGCGTGGCCTGGGCCAGCAGTGCGGCGAGGCACAGCAGGGCGCTGTGCAGCAACTGAATGAGGTACGTCCTAGTGAGCATCATGCTTTCCCCTCGCAACTGGGGCATTCGGCCCCTTTGCAGTCCTTGTCGTTTCCATCGCCATCGCCTTCATTGCCTCCATCTCCATCTCCGCCACCGCCACCGTCACCGTCACCGTCACCGTCTTCTTCACCCTCATCGCCCGGCACCGGCGGCCCGACCGTGGTGCAGCCCACGGTTTCGCAATCGGGCGGTTCACCGGGTTCCGATGTATCGGGCTGGCCTGGGTCCTGCGGATTGCCCTTGTTGCCTTTGTCGGGGATGGATACCGTGGCATCGCTTTGCATGGCGTCGCTTTGCATGTGCAAGGTGGCTTGCGCGACGATGGGCAGTCGACCGTGCCGTATGAGTTCGGTGTGGAAGGGGTCGCTGCCGTCGTCCAGCCAGCGCAGGTAGTGTTGGTAGATGCCGCGCACCAGCGGGATCTTGAGTTCGTAGCCGTGGGTGACGCGGATCTTGAGCAGGTTGGCGTCCTGAACGCTCTGGCCCGACTTGCTGCCTATGTCTTTTTTGTCTCGGTGCGCCAGGCCGGCGTTTGGAATGGCTCGCACGCCGTATTTCTGCTTCAGGTGGGGAGCGCTCCAGTCGTCGAAGCTCTCGCGCGTGGGGTTGATGAGGTCTATGCGCAGGTGGCCTTCAAGGTCGGCCTTGGCCTTTGTCTTGGCATCCGCCAGTTCGTCACTGTTGCTGCCACCGCCATACAGCGGAACCATGGCGCGCAGATAGGCGTCACGGATATCGTCCATGCGCGCATGGGCCATGGTGCCCGCGCGGGCGGCCATGAAGCTGGCGTGATTGATCTGGTTCTTGTTGAAGAAAACCAGGCCGTACTGCAGCAGGGCCAGCCCCAGCAGGGTGATGATGGGGCCGACCACGGTGAACTCGACCATGGCGCTGCCGCGCTGGCGCGGCCTGCGGAATGAGGTGCTCTGGCGCATGAGGATGCCTGCAGGTTTGCGGCCGGCGGACGGGCTTGTATCCACCCGCTGGCCATGCTTCAGGGCCTGTTTGGGTGTGGCAGGGGGATGTGGATGGGCACGTCCGGTCCGGCCTTGTCCTTGCGCATCAGCATCAATTGCATGGTGCCCTGGGGGCCGGCGCCGAGGATGTGGATGATCTCGGCCTGCTTGCCGGTGATTTCGCCTTCGAGGCCATCGAGGGTGTAGTCCTGCCGGGTGAGGGGTGTGTCGGGCCGTGGAGCATCTGCGCGGACGTCGCTCGCAGGGCCTTCCAGCACGACGTTGATGCGTTGGCTGCGCGAGTCAGGGATCAACTGCGAGTTCACAAACGTCAGCTCTGGCACTTCCATCACTGTGCGCCTCTGGCTTTTGGGGTCTGTGTAGTCGATCTTTACGCCAGTGAGCTTGCCCGTGGCCGTATTGAATTCCGCCTCGTAGTTGACGCCGGTGTCCAGTATGTCGGTGGTGTACGGGTCCAGCCGTTGTGCCGTGCCGGCCAGCGTGCTGACACTGCCGATATAGGTCACGGTCGGCTCGCTCGGCGCCTGGCTCTGGTCGGTGAGCAGTCTGATGGCGGAAATCCAGTTGGTGTTTTCGCTGCGCATGTTGGGCATGCGGCCGACCATGCTGAGGTTCTGGCCTTCCGAGAAGGTGGTGCCCCAGATGCCTTCCTCGTGCTGGTCCGGTGGTCCTACGAGGAAGATGACGCCTGCATCGTCGCTGATGTTCTTGTAGTGGCTCTGGCCTGCCTCCGGGTAGTGCGTGACCTGCGGGTACTGCCTGCCCTGCACGATGAAGGTGTTGCGCCCTACCTGGAAGTCGCGCCTTGCCATGCCGTAGGAGCTGTAGATGAAACTGCTTTCGATGGCCTGGCCCGGCTGCTGGCTATAGGTGAGTGTGGTGTTGTGGATCACACCCATGCCGCTGAAATCGATCAACGACGTTTGTGCATCGGGATCGGTGATGAGTTTGATCAGGTCAGACTCCTCAATGGCCGATGAGGTGGGTTGCAGACAGTTGCCCGTGCTGCTGAGTTTGGTGCACAGCGGGCCTGAGGGGGCGATGAAGACGCCGGAACTGGCGGTGCCTCCGGGGCCTGGGTCTCCCGCGCCGCCTTCGTTGCCGGAGCCGCCACCGCAGGCGGTCAGGGCCAGGCCAGCGGCGCAGGCCAGTAGCCAGGATGAAGGGTGTGTCAGCCGCATGTGCGTGGCACCGTGGTCTGTGGGAGAGGTGATGGATGGATGGTGCATGTCCGTCGGTTTTTCAATGCGTAGTGGAGGAAGGCCGGCAGGGCCGGCTGGCAATTCACTTTGGTGTGTTCTGGGCAATGCGTTGTGTGGGCACCTCCTCGGCGTTGTATTAGGAGTTGGACCCGTCAGGGGTGAAGGCGCAGACGTTCAGCGCAGCCCCGGCACCTTCGATGGGCCAGGGCTGCAACTGCATGCCCGGCACCAGGCCCTGGCAGGCGATGGCACCTGCACGCATCTCCAGCACATGGGCGCTGCCGCGTCCGCCCCGGCTGAAGCGCCAGGGGTCAACGCCAGGGCGCAGGCCGGTGATGCGGCCCTGCCGGTCGAGGTAGACGATGTCGATGGCCTGCCGCATGAAGCAGGTGTGCACGCTGGTGCAGCGCGCGATGAGCAATGCGCAGCGGGCGGCGGGTTGGGCCTGGCCCATGAGGCCGGCAAGGCGCTGCCAGAAGCCGCAGGCCTGGCGCA
This sequence comes from Delftia sp. CH05, assembly GCF_009827015.1. NCBI lineage: Bacteria > Pseudomonadati > Pseudomonadota > Betaproteobacteria > Burkholderiales > Comamonadaceae > Delftia > Delftia sp. CH05. The sequence continues at coordinate 4,556 of NZ_WUMG01000006.1, forward strand.
CCAGGAAGGGGGAGGGCGGCATCTGCATCACAGTCCCGAGTTCAGCAGCTTCATCGCTATGGGGAACAGCAAGACGATGAAGGTGCAGGGAAAGATGAAGGCGATCAGCGGAAAGAGCATCTTCACGGGCGCTTCCATCGCGAGTTTTTCCGCGCGCATGAAGCGTTCGGAGCGGCGCTGATCGGCCTGTGCCCGCAGCACGGGGCCGAGGTTCATGCCCATGCTCTCTGCCTGGATCACGGCGGAGGTGAAGTTGGCGACGCTCGGCTCGTTCAGGCGCTCGGCCATGCCGCGCAGTGCTTCGGCACGCGCCTTGCCGGCGCGTATGTCGCGCAGCACGCGCTGGAATTCGTCGCGCACCAGTCCCTGGGGGCCTTTGGCCACGGCCTGGGTCATGGCGCCCTGCATGTTCAGGCCGGCTTCCACGCACAGCGTGATGATGTCTAGGAAGAAGGGCAGCATGCGCAGCAGTTCGCGCCGGCGCACGGCGATGCGATCCCTGAGCCAGATGGCGGGGTAGGCCCAGCCCAGCAGTGCGCCTGCGGCCATGGCCTGCAGATAGATGGGCAGGGCGATGTGGCGTGCACCGCCATCGGCGCCCCGGGGCAGGCCGTCGAAGCTGGAGACCAGCCACCAGGCCGCCAGCGCGGCCACCCCGGCGCCGACGATGCGGCTGGCGATGAACTGCGCAGGACTGAGCGCGTAGTCCAGTCCCGCCTGTCGCAGCCGCAGTTGCACGGCTTGCGCGGTTCTGCCCGTTCCGAGCCGGGGCGACAGGTGGTGGCTGATCCACTGGATGGGCCACCAGACCATGCGCAGGGCCAGTGGCGGCGGATCCTTGTAGCTGCGGTCCTCGGCGGGAACGCTGCTCATCGAGTGGCCCAGGAGCCAGGCCACCAGGGCAGCACTGAGTCCGGCTGCCACAGCGATCAGGGCGAGTATCACGGCGTTGGAGTCCATGGTGCGGCCTTCAGACGTCGATGGCGACGATCTTTCGGATGACATAGATGCCCATGGCCTCGAAGCAGGCGATCACGGCCAGCGCCCCCCAGCCCACGCGGGAGTGCCAGAGCATGGACATGGCTTCAGGCTCCATCCGGTCGAGGATGAGCATGAGGACGAGGGGCAGGGCGCCGACGACCCAGGCCTGCAGTTTTCCCTGGGCGGTGAGGGAGCCGATCTTGGCTTCCATTTGCAGCCGGCTGCGCACGGTGGAGGCCGTGCGTTCCATGGTCTCGGCCAGGCCGCCTCCGGTTTCGCTGGCGATGCGCATGGCCGAGGTGATGAGCACGGTGCTCTGGGTGGGCACGCGCAGGCTCAGGTGATTGAGTGCCTGTTCCAGGGATACGCCCAGGCGCTGCTCGCGCAGCATCAGCGAGAACTCCTGGCTCAGCGGCGGGCGGGACTCGGCCACAAGCTGGGCGATGGCGCTGCTCAGGCCAATGCCGGCGCGCAGGCCGCCGCTGAGCATCATCAGCGCATCGGGCAACTGCTCTTCAAATTTGCGCAGCCGGCGCTTGCGCATGTGCCGGTACAGCAGCCGGGGCAGCAGCCCCAGCGCGAAGAAGGCGGGCACAGCCAGCAGATGGCTGCCGCTGACCAGCCACACCAGGACGCCGCCCAGCGACATGACTGCCAGGTTGGCCAGGAAGAGTTTGCGCGGGTCGATGAAGAGGAAGAATTCCGCGGCCTGAAAGCCGGCGCGCTCCGTGAAGCCGGCCCGGTAGCGCCTGAGCGTGGAGCCTCCCAGGTCCAAGGCCAGCCATGTCAGCAGACCGACGCAGAGGGCGACCACGGCCGTGATCAGGGCCAGGACGGTGTCTGGCGAGAGCCCGCTCATGGCCGCTCTCCGGCATGCAGGTCCGCGCTCTCGGCGCCCGGACGGAAGATGTCCAGGTCCAGCGCATGGCCGCTGGCGCGCAGTTCGTCGTAGAAGTGGGGAACGACGTCGCAGCCGGTGAACAGGCCCTGCACCTTGGCCAGGCCGTTGGCCTGGGCGGCGTAGCCTTTGTTGGCAAAGCGGAACAGCTCCTGCAGCTGGATCTTTCCGCTTTCCATGCCGCTGACTTCGCAGATGTGGGTGACCAGGCGTGTGCCGCAGGCAAAGCGGGTCTGCTGCACGATGATGTCCACGGCGCTGGCGATCTGCTCGCGTATGGCCGCCAAGGGCAGTTCCATGCCGGCCATCAGCACCATGGTCTCCAGCCGGGCGAGCCCGTCGCGCGGGGTGTTGGCGTGCAGCGTGGTCAGAGATCCCTCATGGCCCGTGTTCATGGCCTGGAGCATGTCCAGCGCCTCGGCGCCGCGGCATTCGCCGACCACGATGCGGTCCGGGCGCATGCGCAGGGTGTTGCGCACCAGTTCTCGGATGGGCACGCCGCCCTTGCCTTCGACATTCGCGGGGCGCGACTCCAGGCTGATCAGGTGCTCGTGGGCCAGCTTGAGTTCGGCGGCGTCCTCGACGGTGATCACGCGTTCGCCGGACGGGATGAAGTTGGACAGGATGTTGAGCAGCGTGGTCTTGCCAGACCCCGTGCCGCCCGAGACGATGATGTTCTTGCGGGCCTCCACGCAGATGCGCAAGAAGTCGGCCATGGCCGGGCTGAGCGCGCCGAACTGCACAAGGTCGGCGGCATTGAGCTTGCGCCTGGCGAACTTGCGGATGGTCAGCGTGGAGCCCTTGAGCGCCAGCGGCGCGATGATGGCGTTGACGCGCGAGCCGTCCTTGAGCCGTGCATCGACCATGGGCGAGGATTCGTCGATGCGCCGGCCCAGCGGTGCCACGATGCGCTCGATCACGCCCATGACGGCGCGATCGCTGGTGAAGCTCAGGGCATGCTTTTGCAGGCGCCCCGCGCGCTCGACATAGATTTCGTCGAAGCGGTTGACCATGATTTCGCTGACCGTTTCGTCGGCCAGCAATTCCTCCAGCGGCCCCAGCCCCACGGCCTCGTCCAGAACCTGCCTGCGCAGCGCGTTGCGGTCCAGCTGGGCCGGTATCTCGTCGTCCATGTCCTGCAGCGTTCTGGCGATGAGCCGGTCCGCCTCGGCGCGCAGGTGTTCGTCGGACATGCTGGAGACGTCATGGCGGCGCAGGTCCATGGTGTCGATGAGCTTGGTGTGCAGGCGCTTGCGCCATTCGAATTGCAGCGCCTGAAAGTGGGCTTCCCCGGGCTCGGCTGCCGCAGGCTCGGGCGCGTCGGCAGGCACTGCCAGCGCCGTGTCCTGTGTGCTCTGCATGGGCGCTGTGGTGGCGGCATGCGCTGCGGCCGGTACAGGAAAAGGCGCGGCTTGCGGCTCTTCACCGCTGTTCAGGATGCGCAACTGGAACGGGCCAATGCCGATGAGGTCGCCGTTTTGCAGCGGGCCGTATTGGGCGGTGATGCGCTGACCGTTGACCAGCACGCCGCCGAAGCTGCCTGCGTCGTCGATCAGCACGCCCGAGGGGCTGGTGAAAAGGCGTGCATGCTCCTTGGCAAGGCGCCAGTTGTCCAGGCGGACTTCGCACTGGGAGCCTTTGCCGATGGAGCACATATCGGGCACGCTCAACGGCTGGTGCCGGCCGTCGGGGTGGATGATTTCAAGGTCGATCATGGGGGGCTGCCGGTTGCGGAGGTCAGGGGAGAAAGCCACTGGGTCTCGGCCCAGCCCAGCCGGTCATTGATGCGCACGGCCGAGAACTGGGCCTGCGGGGCCTGGGGCAGCACCTGCACAAGGCTGCCCACGGGCAGGTTCTGGAGGACGGGGGCGTTGATGTCGGGGGACACGCGAAGGGCAAGCCGATCAAGGCCCACACGGTAGGTGCCTGGTGCGGAGTGGCCCGTGGTGGCGCCGGATTCATGGGGCGTGAGAGCCCGGCCTTGCCGCGCCTGGCGCGCATGGGGTCCGTCGGGTGCGGGCTTCATGCCGGGGACGTGCGCGACGGGCTGCAGGCTTTCATCGCGCACCCAGCCCGTCAGGGCTGCGACCGCCACCGCGCGCCAGCCGGAGTGCGGGTTGTGGGCGGCAGATGAACCGGGTGCGGCACGCACGAAACTGCCTTGGCCCAGTTGCAGCAGGGTGTCGCTTTGCGCCCGAGGTTCGGCATGCAAGGCCAGCCCGTCATGCACCACGCGCCAGTGGTTGACCAGCGGCTGGTCCGCTGCTGCCGCGGAGGCCAGCGGGTTGCCGGTGTGCGGCAGGGCGGGCCAGTGTTCGGGCAGGGTCGCGGTGGCCGGTGCGGGCAGGGGCCGCACTGGCGCGGGGAGTTCCTGCACAGGCGCCGCGATGCTGGCGCTTGCGCTGGCCACAGGCAGGGGCGCCAGCCGGGGAGGATGCTCGGGCGCAGGGCCGGGTTCGGTCAGGTAGGGCTGGGGACCGTAGCGCTGGCCCAGGCGCGCACCGGCGTCTTCCACGCGCTGCAGCAGGCCCGGCGATCGGCTGTTGATCACCGTGGGCGTGACGAAGACCACCAATTCGGTCTCTTCGTTCTGGAATCGCTGGGACCGGAACAGAGCACCCAGCACGGGCAGGTCTCCCAGGAAGGGAACCTTGTCGACGTTGTCGCCACCTTTGCGCGACAGCAAGCCGGCCAGCACCATGGTCTCGCCGTCCTGGACGTTGAATTCGGTGAAGGTGCGCCGAGTGCTCAACCCGGGCCCCGAGGGCGTGGAGAACGATGGGTCGATGTTGCTGACCTCGCTGTCGATCTCGGCCCTGATGACGCCGTTGCGGTCCACGCGCGGCGTGATGCGCAGCTTGACGCCGTAGGGCTTGAACATGACCACGGGGCCGTAGATCGTGGCCACGGAGTACGGATATTCGCCACCGGCCAGGAACTCGGCCTTGGAGCCGTTGCGAGCCGACAGCTGGGGCTGGGCAAGAATGCTGGCCTTTCCGTCGCGGGCCAGCAGGTCCAGCTTTGCGGTCAGGCCCATGTTGACGGCGGTGAGGATGTTCAGGCCTTGGGGCAGCGGGCCTTTGTCACCGCTGTCCGGGGTGATTGGCGGGTTCTGGACGCCGATGACCAGACCGGGCTGATGGCCGCGCCGCGCCGGCGCCCAGATGCCTCCCACGCTGGCCCCGCCCTGGGCGGTCCAGCGCAAGCCGAATTCGCGCAGCTCATTGACCGGGAATTCGACCACCTTCACGTCCATGAGCACCATCTGCTCCCAGCCGATCTGGTTGGTGAAGTTGATGATCTGCGGGTAGTGCTTTCTGAGGTCTTCGATCTTCTTGAGATCGACATCGCTGAGATGGTCCCCTTCGACCACGACCTTGTCACCGATGATGGAGGCCCGCGCGTTGGGGATGGTGCTGAGAAAGGCTGCGATCTCGCGCGCATGGCGGCTTGTGTCGCCGCGCACCACATGGATCTTGACGCGCTGATATCGGCCGTCGGCGTTCCACACGAACAGCGAGGAGGTGCCGATCTCGTTGGCGAAGATGATGACCTCGCGCTCGTCCAGCGCGGCGGCCGTCAGCACCCGGCCATTGCCCACGGCAATGCGCGCCACGCCGGGGCTGGGGAAGACGCGCGATTCGCCCACGAACATCTCGATTTCCGGCACCTGAGCCTGGTCGTCCGGTTTCTGTATGGGGCGGTACGGCTGGCCCGCCGCTGCCTCGCGGCTGGGCACGCCCTGCAGCATGGGCGCGAATCCACCCGGCATGCCTAGGGACTGCGCAGAGCTTGTTGCATCCTCTGGTATCTGGGCTGTTGCCGGGCCGGCCAGGCTCCAGCCCAGGGTCAGCACGAAGCCGCAGCGCAAGGCCTGCAGAAAGGGCGTTGGACTGGAGCGGGCGGACAGGGATGCAGTGTGGGCTGAACGGATGGACATTGGGATCAGGCGCATGGAGCGATGAAAAAGGCAGGAGCGGGTGAGACGCCTTCAGCGAGGCAACGCGCTTGGCTGGATCGGGAAGGACGCAGGGAAAAGAGGAGCCTGGCCTGGTTGCAGTGCGGCTTGCGGGGCTGGCTGCACAGGCGTGGGGGCTGCGGCTGCCTCGGGCGGGCCTTCGCCGGCATCGTGGGCCTTGTCCTGGCGCAGCAGCAGGTCTTCGGGCTTGAAGTCCATGCGGCGTCCGCCATAGAGCACGGGAACGGCTCGGCTCGGTGATTGCGCTGCGCCCGCTGTCTGAATCAGGGACTGCACGTCGCCTGCCAGGCCCAGCAGGGCGGCCATGGCAGCGCTGTCTTCTTCGACAACCTCCGAGTCCTTGGGATTGCGCAGCAAGGCGGTGATCTTTCCCGCCTCTCGCGCGATGATCACGCTCCGGGCCTGCGCCTTGGAGGTGTCCAGCGTGACCGTGGAGTACTGGCGCCGCTCACCGCTTCTGGGGTCATCCACGGACCGCTGGCCGGTGGCCATGACCTGGACGTTCTGCAGCAGTGGAAAGGTGGTCTTGCGGCCTTTCTGATCCAGGGTGAGCATCAGGTCGATGGCATCCCCCGGCTCCAGCAGGCCCGAGATGGAGTTGATCTCGTCCACATGCACGGTGATGGCGCGCCGCCCTACCTCGATGCGGGCCGAGAAGGTCGGCACCTTGTCGCCTTCGAGCAGGTTCCACAGCAGGATGTCGCCGTGCTGCATGCCATGCTCCAGCGCGCGGCCTGCAATGCGGGAAAAATCCTCGGGGCCGATGGCCAGCGAGTGCGCGTAGTCGTGGGGAACGTCGCGCACGGCAATGGTCTCCTTGGATATGGGCTCGCCTTTGCTGAGATTGCGCTTGGCAACGATCAGCGGCCGGGTTTTGCTTTTTCCGCGCGCTTCTATGGCCTCCATCTGGCGATGCAGGTAACTGCGTGCAATGACGGCTGCGCCCAGGCCGATGGCCAGGGCCATGGCAAGAGCGACCCAGGTTTTGTTGGGACGCAGGGCGGTGATTCGGGCGAGTGCGGAGTTCATGGCTGACGGGTCAAATGGGCAGGGAGAGGGCGAAGCTGAACTTCTGGTAGGCAGCCTGCAGGGCGAGCAGCAACTGGTGCAGCACGCTGTTGCTGTCCACCATGCCGACGCCCAGCGCGAAGGCCAGGGCCGCGCAGACCACGGCGTACTCCACCGAGGACTGGCCGCGCAGGCGATGGGCAAGCTTCATGGCGCGGTCTCCACCGCCACGCTGGTGACGAGAACGATGCTGGTGAGGCCCAGCGCATTGCGGGAAATGACGGCCGTCGCCTCTTTGCCCGGGCCGCGCATCAGCACCGTGATGGCGCCGGTCTCAGAGCCGAACGCGTGGGCCTTGGTGTCTGTGGCGGCGTCGAAGCGGCGTTCCAGCGCATAGCCCTGCTCCTGCAGCGCCGCAGTGAGGCGTTGCGCATTGAGCGCCTCGCCGTGCCTGTTCGTGGCAACGAGATGGGTGGACAGCTGGCCACCGTCCTGGGTGTTCAGCAGGCTGGCGATCTCGGTTCCCGCTGGCAGCAGGCGTCGCCATCGGGCTCTTTCCCCCTGGCTGCGGGCCTTGCCGCTCAAGGCTGCGCGCAGGTGGGTGACAGCGACAAGGCCACGCGTGCCGCCGTCGGGGGCGGGTTCCAGTCGGATGGTGAGGTAGTGCTCGCCCTGGGCGCGGCCCAGAATGCGCTGGCCATCGCGCTGGTCGTCCATCAGGGGCTGGCCCAGGGTGCGCACAAACCAGTCGCCGGTCTGCCTGGGTGTGCTGCGGGTGGCGAAGCCGGTCAGCCGCATGGGCAGGCCGTCCAGGTCCATCTGCTGGCCGATGTGGTAGCTCCTGGCATGTTCGGGCAGCGGGATCTCGGGCCAGTTGGCCTGCGCAAAGGCATGGGTGAGCCCTGGCGTCAGCAGGCTCAGGCAGATGGAACGGAGCATGCGAGCCGTTGTCATCATTCGGCCCTGAGCCTGTCTGCCGGAACAATGTCCTGCCACTTGTCCAGGCGTCCGAACTTGGGGGCCGGCACCTCCATCAACTCGAAGACCGGTATGGCCACATCCAGCAGCGTCTCCACCGGGGAGAACAGGCTGTTGAGCGGCGCCAGCCGGCCGAACCGGTCCATGGTCTGCTCCACGGAGCGCGAGGCCCAAGGCTCGATGAGCACGCTGGTGTGGCGTGTGACGCGCAGGTCCAGTTGGTCGAAGGGGGTGTAGCTTTGGATGCCTGCGGGCAGGTTGGCCAGTGGCACGGAGATGTTGGCGCGGTAGATGCCTGGGGCGTTCAACCCGATGCGTCCGTGGTTCGCCAGAGGCACTATGCTGAAGGGTACGCCGTCTGGGCTGGCCGTGAAGGCATCTCTGTGCGCTGTGGACTGGCTTGCTCCAAAGCTGACCGAAATGTCTGAAAAGCGCGGGATCAGCGGATTGCCTGCGGGGTCCGTCCACAGCGGATTGCGGTGTGCGTCGAAGTCGCCTGCCGTATCGTCCGTCTTGATGGGGGCGTCGGGTCGGCTGAAGTAGCGCCTGCGCACTTCGGCTGCCAGTTGGGCAGGCGGCTTGTAGCTGCCCGCCTCGTCGTTGTGTACCGTGGCATCGAAGGCTGCATAGCGGCTGGCCATCTGGGTGGCATGGGCAATGTCTTGGTACTTGCCGATCATGGGCATCAGCAGGAACAGGCCCAGCAGGGGCGCCGCCATGGCCAGGAATTCGACCAGGGCCTGGCCTGCCTGCCGCCTTGGGTAGCGGGCGCGGTTCAGGAGGTTCATGGGATCAGCCCTCGCTGGCGCATCTGCTGGCCAAGTACATCGGGTTGGGAGTGGATCAGGCGCACCTGCCAATACGGGTTGAACAGGCTGGGCAGCTCCAGGGGGAGACCCTGGCTTGCGCCATAGCGGTTCTGACGCTGTGCCAGAGGGCGCTCGAAGAACACTTCGGACGTGGCAACGGCCACCATTTCGCCTTTGGCGACCTGGCTCTGATAGGCGTTGATGCGGCTGTCCGGCGTGCCGCTTATTTCGCTGGCGCCATCGGAGGTGCGCAATTCGCTGCGCGCCCGCGACAGGCGCACGCTGAACCGCAACGTGAGGTCGTCCTTGTCCGGTTGCAGCTGGCTCAGGTCGTAGTAGCTGGGCAGGCCGGTGTAGTGGGTCCAGTGCGCGGAGGAGGCTCTGGCAGAGGCCCTTCTGTTGTTGCGGGAGCCTCCGAGCCAGGCGGACGAGTCATTCTGGTCCAGGTCGTCGGGGTGGGCCTGCTGTTCGCCCCAGGCAATGGGCTCCTCCCTGAGCCGGCAGCGTGGGATGAGTCCACCCCTTCGCTGGGCACGCCAGAAGGACTCGGTGTCTTCGGCGATCCACTCGTCGTAGTTGACCAGTTCGGTGCCGCCGCGTCGGCGCACCTCGCTTTTGCGCTCTCTCGCAATGCAGATCTCGTCTGGGCCGGGCACTTCTGCCTCGGCCGTCCAGACGCGTTCCTTGGTGAATCTGTCGCTATGGGCCGCATACACGGCCAGCTCTGCCATGCGGCCCCGGTCCTTGCCACTGTAGCTTTGGGTAAAGCCACCCAGGTCGTCAGTCAGCGCCACGGCGGTGCCAGGGCCCAGGGGCTGCACCTTCACGCTGCCGTCGCCCGCGTAGTTGGCCTGGGCCACGGCCTGCATAACGCTGCGGCGAATGCTCTGCAGGTAAAGCGGGCGATGCAGCAGGTTATGGGCCTGCTGTATGGCCAGCTTGTTGACCTCCACCGCAGAGACTGTGGCGGAGGCCAGCGGCGGCACGGTCTTGGCTATCCGCTGGATGTACTCGCCTGCATACTGAACGGTGCCGTAGCACATGAGCGCATACACCGGGCCGTATTTGAACGCTGCCCCAATGGCTGCGCCGTATCCATAGGGGTCGTTGCATTCGGGGAACTGCGTGGGCAGGTTCTCCGCATGGGTCTGGGCGTATTGCGCCCACGAGGACAGGCTCACCATCTGCGCCACCAGCACCTCGTTGGCGATCAGGGCGCGATTGCCGTAGGCCGTGAAATTCAGCGCCCGCGCGTGCATCACGCCGGCGCTGTAGGCCACGGCATCGGCCGTGCTGACGAGCTTGGTTTTTTCCTGCGAGAGCTGGCCGGTGTTGAACAGAAAGAACAGCGAGGCCAGTGCGCCGATCAGGACAAAGATGCCGTAGATCAGTGCCTGCCCGCGTTGCCCGTCCCGCCTCCGTATCCGTATCCGACCGCCGCGCAGGGTGGTGATGGTGCACATGGGCAGGCCCGCTTACTTGTTCTCGTAGGCGTCGAGGCCTTTTTCCTTGCGCTCTATATCGGCATTGCCGGCGGCGGCTTTTGCGTCCTTGATGGCCTCCTTGGCGGACTTGCCCGCGACTTCGTTGGCGATGCCCGATGTCTGGGCGCGGATGGTTTGGCCAAAGTATTGGTAGACGGCAATGGCGGCCACACCAATCAGGGCCACGATGATGATGTACTCGGTCATGCCTTGGCCGCGTTGCTTGCGAGATTGCAGTGATGTATTGAAGGTGGTCATGCAAAAGCTCCTGTGCTGGTGGAAGAAATCTGTAGGGACGTGAGCAGGCAGACGCAGGGCCGCAGCCGTGCATCGCAGAAAACGGGAAAAAGGGAAAACGCAATTCATGAATAAGCGGGCACCAGGGCGGTGGCTGGCGGTTCTTCCGAATTGCGCATGTGCAGGGAATCAGCCGTGCCCAGGCACAGGGCCTTGGCGTCAGCGCACTGCGTCAAGGCGCTGAATGAAAGCGATGCATGGATGGTCTCTCCCTCAAGGTTGGCGGTGGACTGCCGCTTTGGCGCTGCGCGCCAGGACAGTTCTGCGTGGGGCATTGGCAGGAAAAAGGCACCTGCCTATGCCTGACTTTCCGGCGGCGATTCATTGCTGCCTGAAGTCATTTCTTGTGCCGCCAAGCCTATGAACTTTTTTCTCGCTTGTCTCTAAGACAACTCCTGACGATGTTTCTGAATGCATCGACGGAGATTTTTGCTGTCATTTCAATAGCAAGCTATTTAGTGAATTCCGTGTTTTCGACGATCCATCCGTGGCAGATAAATCGAGGCGAAATAGGCTCAAATTGGGTGATCTGAAAAGTCAATCTGAATCGATGCAGGACGATTCCTATTTTTCAGAATTCAGGTGCGGGCCGCCGACAGGAGCCTGGGCGCGGGGCTCGATGGGCAGGAGTGCGGGCATGCCGCTGCGGCGTCGGCATGCCGGTGAAAAGCTTGAAATGACGGCCGGCCTGAGGATGGCCGGCCGCCTCTTTTACTGCCGTGCAGAGCGCACGTTGGCCGGCAGCGCGCCAGGATGGCTGGTGCGGAATGGGTTGATGTCCAGGCCGCCACGGCGCGTGTAGCGTGCGTACACCGAGAGCTTGATGGGGCGGCAGCGAGTCCAGATGTCCATGAAGATGCGTTCCACGCATTGCTCATGGAATTCGTTGTGGTTGCGGAAGCTCACCAGGTATTGCAGCAGGCCTTCCTGGTCGATCTGCGCGCCGCTGTAGCGGATCTGCACGCTGCCCCAGTCGGGCTGGCCTGTGACCAGGCAGTTGCTCTTGAGCAGGTGGCTGACGAGGGTCTCGGTGACGGGCGCTTCCTCGTGGTTGGCGTGCAGCAGCTCTGGGGCGGGCTGGTACTGCGTGCATTCCACGTCCAGGCGGTCCAGCAGCAGGCCGTCCAGTTCCTGCACCATTTCCTGGTCGAAGCGGTCCAGGCCGATGATCTTCACGCCGATGCTGCCCTTTTGCTCGCTGCCTCGCCATAGTGCTTCGGCCAGGTCGGTGCGAAGGCGTGCCTGGACTTCGGCAGCGTCGGCCAGGCGGGTATTGTTGAAGCTGTTGAGGTAGAGCTTGAACGACTTGCTTTCGATGAGATTGGGGGTCTCGCAGGGAATCGTGAAATGCACGAGCGCCACCTGCGGCTTGCCGCGCAGGTTGAGCCAGGACAGTTCGAACGCCGTCCACAGGTCGGCGCCGAAGAAGGGCATCTGGCTGCCCTGAATGCCGATTTCCTCGCGCTTGGGCGCGCGGGGCAGGGGGAACAGCAGCGAGGGGGCGTACTGGTCGACGTAGGCAGAGCTTTTGCCCAGCTGGGATTGTTCGGGAGTGTTCATGGAAAAAGGGCCGGCCGTGCCGGCGCTGGTCAGGCCTGGACGGTCCGCGCGGAGCGCGTGGACCCAGGCTTTGAAGCTAACTGAATTTCCATGCCCGCAGGCATGGGCGGCCATATAAGGTCAATAAGGGTGGGTGCGCCCGGGTCCGATGGTGCTCAGTGGAATTCGCGTTCGCGCAGCCATTTGGTGGCGATCCATTTTTCGCCGGCCAGCACGGGCGCGCCGCCGTGCAGGGTACGCGTGGAGGGGTCGGGGCGTTCGTAGCTGAAGAAGACGGCGTTGCCCCGGCGCGGAACCACTTGCAGTGGCACTTCGGGAAAGATGGTGGCGCCGCCGCGCTCGGGCTCGTTCAGGTAGATGACCAGGGTGCCCACGCGCTGGCCGCCGCGCTTGAGGATGGTAGGCGTGCCGGGTTCGCCGGGCGCGAAGTAGTCGTGGTGGGGCTTGTACTCGGCGCCCGGGCCGTAGTGCAGCACCTGCAGGCCTTCGCCGTGGTCCAGCGGCCAGCGCAGCAGGCGGGCGATGCGTTCTTCCAGCTGGCGGACGATGCCGGTTTCCCCGCGCTGGAAGAACATGCCGTTGCTGGTGCGGTCGTCATTGATCTCTTCACCGCCGCTTTGCGTGGCCACGGTGAGTGAGCGCGCCATGCGCGGACGCGCGGCGGCGATGATGGCGTCGCACTCCTCATGCGAGAGCAGGTTGCCGAAGACCACGATGCGCGGGTTGCGCATGCTGACCAGTACCTGGACCTTGCGGTCGCCGACATCGATGCTGGTGGGGTCCTGGGAGAGGTCCGGCTCGGGCAGCGAGGAGGCCGAGACGACGACGGCCGGTGGCGCCGCTTCGCCTTGGTGGGGCAGGTCCAACGCCCGCCGGGCCAGTTCTTCGCTCCAGCCCGCGTCGCGCATGGAGCGCAGCAGGGCCGCAGGCCCTATGCCGGATGCGCGCTGGTCGCGTACCCATTGCATGAGTTCAGGCGTGAGACCCGCCGGCAGGTCCTGCGCGGTGCTCGGGGAATCTGGTGAGGATTTGAGGCTCATGGCGTGCAGTGCGGCCCTTGCCGCAGTGAATGGACTCCAAAGGCATCGAGGCCGGGGCCGGCCGGTGGCCGGCGAGGCTCAGTCAGCGGTCTTGCGGCGGAACACCAGGCGCGCAGGCGTCGAGGAAGCTGGCGCCAGTGCGTAGCCTTCCAGATCGAAGGCTTCGAGTTCAGCCGCGCTGCGAGCGCGTTGCTGTATGGCAAATCGTGCCATCAGCCCGCGCGCGCGTTTGGCATGGAAGCTGATGATCTTGTAGGCGCCGTTCTTGTAATCCTCGAACGCGCATTCCACCACCGGGGGCTTGAGGTGCTTCAAGTCTACCGATTTGAAGTATTCCTGCGAAGCCAGGTTGACGACGACGCGCTCGCCCGCCGGCTGCCGGGCCGCGCGCTGGTTCAGGTACTCGGCAATGCGGCTGCCCCAGAACTGGTAGAGGTTGCTGCCATGCGCGGTCTCCAGCCGGGTGCCCATTTCCAGGCGGTAGGGCTGCATGCGGTCCAGCGGACGCAGCACGCCGTACAGGCCGCTGAGGATGGCGATGTGCTGCTGCGCCCAGTCCAGGTCTTCGGCGTCCAGGCTGCGCGCCTGCAGGCCTTCATAGACATCACCGTTGAAGGCCAGCAGCGCCTGGCGGGCATTGGTGGCCGTGAAGCGAGGGCTGAAGGCCTCGTAGCGCGCCACGTTGAGCGCAGCCAGCTTGTCGCTGATGCCCATGAGTTCCGACAGTTGCTGCGGCGATTGGCGGCGCAGCACTTCGATCAGCTCCAGCGGCTGTTCGGAGAAGACGGGAAGCGTGTGTGGCAGCTTCGGCGGCAGCGGTGTGTCGTAGTCCAGCGATTTGGCGGGGGAGAGCAGCAACAGCATGGCGGGACGCAAGCTCCAGGATAGAGAGGGAGAAAAGACAGATGGACGGGGGTGGCGGCAGAAACAAACAGGGGCCGCGAGGGCCCCTGTGTCGTCACTGTCTGTGGTCAGACATGGGCCACGCCCTGCGGTTGCTGCTCGAATGGCAGCTGCAGGTCGCTCAGGTCCTTGCGTGTTTCCACGAGGATCAGAGGACCGTCATCCAGCACGACCATGGGCGGGCGCTCGCGCACGACGCGCTCGGGCTGCGGTTCGGCCGCGATGGCTGCCTGCGCAGCGGCCACCTTGTCGGCATCGGAGCCCACCCATTGCAGGCCCGAGGCGGCGGCCAGCGCCTGCAGCTCGGACACGGGCAACTGGTAGGCCTGGACCTTGGGCAGGCCGCGTTCTGCGGTTGCCTCAGCGGCCTTGGCTGCAGCGGGCTCGGCTGCGGCAGAAGCAGCAGAAGCGGCAGGTGCAGCAGGTGCTGGCACGTCTGCCGTCACGGCAGGGGCCGCCACAGGGGCCGGTGCGACCGGCGCGAAGGCCGCGCTCTGCTGCTCGGGCACTGCGACGGGTTGCTGCACTTCCACAACTGCCGCAGGCTGTGCGGCCACTGGGGCTTCGGCCACGGCTTCGGGGGCCTGGACTTCGGCAGCAGAGTTGGCAGCGTTGAAGTAGCTGCGACGGGCTGGCTGCTGGTCCTGCTCGGGCACGGAGGCCTCGAAGGACTGCACGGCTTCGCCTTCGGCTTCACGCGGCGCGCGCTCTGCACGGTCACCGCGATCGCCACGCTCGCGGCGGTCACGGCCGTAGCGGTCGCGCGAACGACGCTGGCGCGGCTGCTCTTCGCCGGAGGCGGGAGCAGCGTTGTCCAGGGACTGGTCCTGCTGCTGGGCCTGGTTGTCCAGCTTTTCTTCGGACTCGGGCGCGACTTCGAACTGACGGGGCTGGCGCTCGCTGCGTTCACCGCGTTCGGCGCGATCTCCACGCTCGCCTCGTTCACCGCGCTCGCGGCGGCCTTCGCCGCGTTCCTGGCGGTCGCCACGCGGCGCGCGCTCGGGACGCTGCTCGAGGGTGCTGCCATCTGCCGCCAGGGCTGCGGAGGCGTTCACGGCCTCCAGCGGCTGGCGGTTTTCGCCGTCGCGGCTGCGCTCGCCACGGCCGCGGCGTTCGCCGCGGTCGGTGCGTTCACCGCGCTCGCCACGATCCGGGCGCTCACCACGTTCACCGCGTTCCGTGCGCTCGCCACGCTCGGCATTGCGGCGGTTGCGATCGCCACCGCCAGCCTGGCGCTCGGCGTTGGGGGCGCCTGCGCGCTCACCGCTGCGCTCGGTGCGCTCACCACCACGCTCGCCATTGCGTTCGTTGCGGCGGCCACGGCTGTCGTTGCGGCCGTCACGGCGACCTTCGCGTGCGGGGGCTTCGGCAGCCGGCACGGGCGCTGCGACCGGCGCAGGTGCCGCGCCAAAGCCGAACAGGCTCTTGAGCCAAGCAAAGAAGCCTTGTTCGCGGACCGCGACGGGGGCGGCGGCCGGTGCGGGCGCTGCCGCCGTGGCTGCAGGCTTGGCGTCGCGCTGCTGGCCGTTGGCCGGGCGGTTGCGGCTGCCTTCGGGGCGAGGCTCGGCAATGGGAGCCGGCATGTCCGGCAGCACACCCTTGATCATGGGTGTCTGCTTGTTGGTGGGCTCCTGCGAGCGGCGTGTCACCGTGGTTTCGGTGTCCAGCTCTTCGGCCAGCTTGTAGCTGGCTTCCATGCTTTCCAGGCGCGCATCGTCGTGCTTGAGGCGCTCGAGCTTGTAGTGCGGCGTGTCCATGGACTTGTTGGGGACCATGATCACGTTGACGCGCTGCTTGAGTTCGATCTTGGTGATCTCGCCGCGCTTTTCGTTGAGCAGGAAGCTGGCCACTTCCACGGGCACCTGGCAGTGCACGGCGGCCGTGTTGTCCTTCATGGACTCTTCCTGGATGATGCGCAGGATCTGCAGCGCAGAGCTTTCCGTGTCGCGGATATGGCCGGAGCCGCCGCAGCGCGGGCAGTTGATGTGCGCGCCTTCGGACAGGGCGGGCTTGAGGCGCTGGCGGCTCATTTCCATGAGGCCGAACTTGCTGATGGTACCGAACTGCACGCGCGCACGGTCCTGGCGCAGCGCGTCGCGCAGGCGATTCTCGACTTCGCGGCGGTTCTTGCTCTCCTCCATGTCGATGAAGTCGATGACGATCAGGCCGCCCAGGTCGCGCAGGCGCATCTGGCGCGCGACTTCGTCGGCGGCTTCCAGATTGGTGCGGGTGGCGGTTTCCTCGATGTCGCCGCCCTTGATGGCGCGGGCCGAGTTCACGTCGATGGAGACCAGAGCCTCGGTGTGATCGATGACGATGGCGCCGCCCGAGGGCAGGGTCACGGTGCGCGCGTAGGCCGATTCGATCTGGTGCTCGATCTGGAAACGGCTGAACAGGGGGGCATCGTCACGGTAGCGTTTGACGCGGGCGGCATGCTCGGGCATGACGTGCTGCATGAACTGCTGCGCCTGCTCGTAGATGTCGTCGGTGTCGATGAGGATGTCGCCGATGTCGCCGTTGAAGTAGTCGCGGATGGCGCGGATCACCAGGCTCGATTCCTGGTAGATCAGGAAGGCGCCCTTGGCCGACTTGGCTGCGCCGTCGATGGCGTTCCACAGCTTGAGCAGGTAGTTCAGGTCCCACTGCAGCTCGGGCGCGGTGCGGCCGATGCCGGCGGTGCGCGCAATGATGGACATGCCCTTGGGGTACTCGAGCTGGTCCATCGCCTCCTTGAGTTCGGCACGGTCCTCGCCCTCGATGCGGCGCGAGACGCCACCGCCGCGCGGGTTGTTGGGCATCAGCACCACATAGCGGCCGGCCAGCGAGATGAAGGTGGTCAGGGCCGCGCCCTTGTTGCCGCGCTCTTCCTTCTCGACCTGGACGATCAGTTCCTGGCCTTCACGGATGACTTCGTTGATGCGGGCCTGGCTGGGGGAGACGCCTTCGGCGAAATACTGCTTGGAGATTTCCTTGAAGGGCAGGAAGCCGTGGCGGTCTTCGCCGTAGTCGACGAAGCAGGCCTCAAGGCTGGGCTCCACGCGCGTGACCACGGCCTTGTAGATGTTGCCCTTGCGCTGCTCGCGTCCTTCGATCTCGATCTCGTAGTCGAGGAGCTTTTGTCCATCGACGATGGCAAGGCGCCGCTCTTCCGACTGCGTGGCGTTGATGAGCATCCGTTTCATGATGCGTTTCCTTTATTCGTTTTCTCTGGGGCGCGCCGGGGTGCAGCCTCTGCTGCCAGACCGTCACGCCTTTGACTTGTAATCAAAGACAGGCTCGCGAGGGAGCCGAGATGCCGGACTGACGCATTGAAACGAAAGGAATCGCCGAATGCCTTGCTTCTTGAGACCTGGCTCAAGTCAGCAATGGGGGCAAGGGCAGGGGGACGAGAGCGATGAGAGAGGCACGCCGTCCAGCTTCAAGCGAAGCTGCTGCACGTGCAGGGCAGGCGGGAGGCTTGGGGGCGGCAATGATCCTGGGCGCAGGCGTTTTCCTGCTCCACAGCGTGACCATCCATGCCCAAAAGATCCACATGCTCGCTTTTGATCCGCTGGCAGCGGCGGACGCCGGGTCCGACCCCTTCTGCCAGCTTGAGATTCCGTATCAGTGTTTCAATTCGTCAGCCACAACCGATGCAACGACGAACTTCGCAGGCCATCTTTTCCTGCTGTTTCGCGTGCATGACACCGGATGGCATCGACCTGCCTGTGCGGGGAAATGGTTGTTTGGACTAAACTCCATGAGAATCAACCACTTATAAATAGTTCGGCACAGGTGAAACACATTATAGAGGGCAAACCGGCAGACGACCGTTCCCTGAACGCAGCCACTGCCGCAGTGCGGCTGATCGAAGTCGATGACGATTCGGCCGGACAGCGGTTGGACAACTTTCTCATACGCCATCTCAAGGGCGTTCCCAAAACCCATGTCTATCGCATCATCCGCAGTGGAGAAGTGCGCATCAACAAGGGGCGCGTCAGTGCGGAAACCCGCGTCTCGACCGGCGATGTCGTTCGCGTGCCGCCCGTGCGCATTTCCGAAAAAGTCGCCGAAAAGGCCGAGCGGCCTGCACCCGCCAGGGATTTCCCCAGTCTGCTGGAAGACGAGCATCTGATTGCCATCGACAAGCCTGCCGGTGTGGCCGTGCACGGGGGCTCGGGCGTGAGTTTTGGCGTCATCGAGCAATTGCGCCAGGCGCGGCCGCAAAGCCGCTTTCTGGAGTTGGTGCATCGGCTCGACCGCGAGACATCCGGCATCTTGCTGGTGGCCAAGAAGCGCTCGGCGCTGACGCATCTGCAGGACCAGTTCCGCGAGCGCGAAACCGGCAAGACCTATCTGGCGCTGGTCCAGGGCACCTGGCCTGCCAACCGCAAGGTGATTGATCTGCCGCTGCACAAATACCTGCAGGCCGACGGCGAGCGCCGCGTGCGGGTGACTACGGCCGATGATCCTGACGGCATGCGCTCCGTCACGCTGGTGCGCGTTCGCAGCACGCTGGCGCCCCAGCCCCTGCTGGGTCTGCCGGCCATGAGCCTGCTGGAGGTGACCATCAAGACCGGGCGCACGCACCAGATCCGCGTGCACCTGTCCAGCCAGGGGCACCCGATTGCGGGGGATGACAAGTACGGGGACTTCGACCTGAACCGCCGGTTGCAGAAACAGGGGCTCAAACGCATGTTCCTGCACGCATGGCGGCTACAGTTCACACACCCGTCCAGTGGTGAGCGGGTGGAATTGCGCGCCGAGCTTCCCGAGGAGCTGGCCCGTTTCGCCGGCTGACGCCGGATTTGACTCCTTGCAGACATGACAACTCCTGGTTCTTCCGAGATCTACCGTGCGCGCCGCTTCGACCTCATCGCCTTCGACTGGGATGGGACGCTGTCGGATTCCACCGCGGTGATCGTCAAGTGCATTCAGGCGGCCGTGGCCGATGTGGGAGGCACGCCCCCCAGCAATGAGGCGGCCTCCTATGTGATCGGCATGGCGCTGATGCCGGCATTGGCGCGTGCGGCGCCCGATGTGTCGCCCGAGAAATACCCCGAGCTGGGCAACCGCTATCGCCACCATTTCATCAAGCACCAGGACGACATCAGCCTGTTCGCCGGCGTGCTGCCCATGCTGGCGGCGCTGCGCGAGCGCGGCCACCTGCTGGCCGTGGCCACGGGCAAAAGCCGGCGCGGTCTGAACGATGCGCTGCAGGACCCGCAACTGCGCGGCATGTTCGACAGCTCGCGCACGGCGGACGAAACCGCCGGCAAGCCCAACCCGCTGATGCTGCAGGAGCTGATGGCCGAATTCGGCGTGGAGCCTGGCCGCGTGCTGATGATCGGCGACACCACGCACGATCTGGAACTGGCCCGCAATGCTGGCTGTGCCAGCGTGGGCGTGGGCTATGGCGCGCATCCCACCGACGGCTTTGGCGTGCTGCAGCCGTTGCATGTGGCGCAGAGTGTTGCGGATTTGCATCAGTGGCTGCTGGCCCATGGTTGAGTCGTCATGGCCGCGTCAGCGCGGGAATCCATGCTTGTGAGGTGCGCTGGTGACCGTTGATCGCATCGTTTTGTGTGCCAGCGAGGCCTTGCAGGAAGGTGCGAATGCCGTGCCTTTCGACGTGGTCTACGCGGGGCATGCCTGCCGCGCATTCGCCATCCGCTTCGAGGGACAGGCGCATGCCTATCTGAACCGCTGCACGCACGTGGCCATGGAGATGGACTATCAGCCAGACCGCTTTTTCGATGATTCCGGGCGTTGGTTGCTGTGCGCAACCCATGGTGCGGTCTATGCGCCGGACAGCGGCGCCTGCGCTGGCGGCCCCTGCCGTGGCGGCCTGGTGAAAATCTCCCTGAGCGAAAGCGCGGGGGTGGTGCACTGGCATACTGCCGATAACCTGAAACCCGTCGAGTTCTGACATGACTTCCCCCATACCCCCGGAAAATCCTGGCTCCGCATCGCACCCTTCCCCGGGTGCGGACCTGTGGGCCCGGGCCACGCCCGCCGCGGCGGCTGCCGATGCGCGAACGGCGGCATCGAGCGGCTGGGAGCGGGACGTGCTGGAAAAGCTGGTCTTCGCCACCATCAACGAGCAGCGCGCCTCGCGCCGCTGGCGCCTCTTCGGCCGCCTGCTGTGGACGGCACTCATCCTGGTGGTCCTGTGGGTGCTGTTTGCCAAGGACACGGCGACCACGACCAGCTCCTCTCCGCATACCGCAGTGGTCGAGGTCAAGGGCGAGATCGCTGCAGGCGCCGACGCCAGCGCGGAATTCGTGGTGGCCGCCATGCGCAGCGCCTTCGAGGACTCGGGCTCGCGTGCCGTCGTGCTGCTGATCAACTCGCCAGGCGGCAGCCCGGTGCAGGCCGGCATCATCAATGACGAAATCGTGCGGCTCAAGGGCAAGTACGACAAGCCCCTGTATGCCGTGGTGGAGGAAACCTGCGCTTCGGCTGCTTATTACATTGCTGCGGCGGCCGACGAGATCTTTGTCGACAAGGCCAGCATCGTGGGCAGCATCGGCGTGCTCATGGATGGCTTCGGCTTCACGGGCGCCATGGAAAAGCTGGGCGTGGAGCGCCGCCTGCTGACGGCTGGCGAGAACAAGGGCTTCCTGGACCCGTTCAGTCCCATGTCCGAAGCACAGCGCGCCCATGCCCATCAGATGCTGGGCCAGATCCACTCGCAGTTCATCAATGTGGTCAAGGCCGGCCGTGGCGATCGCCTGCACGAGACGCCCGAGACGTTCAGCGGCCTGTTCTGGACGGGTCAGCAGGCCGTGGAGATGGGCCTGGCCGACAAGCTGGGCAGTCTTGACTACGTGGCCCGTGAGGTGGTCAAGGCGGAAGAGGTGGTGGATTACACGCGCCGCGACAACGTGGCCGAGCGCCTGGCCAAGCGTTTTGGCGCGGCCTTCGGTGGAGGTGCCGTTCAGGCGCTGCGCTCCAGCCTTCCGTCTCTGCGCTGATTTCCCTGGCGTCTGCCAAGATGCAAAAAGCCCGCCTTCTTGTGGAAGGCGGGCTTTTTTTGCTCATCGAGTAAGACAGTCTCAGCGACCGATGGAAAACACCACCGGCGTGCGGTTGTCCGGCACTTCCTTGTGCTGGCGCCATTCGCGCACCAGACGGCTTTCGATGCGGGCGCTCTCCAGTGTCAGGCCGCAGGCCAGCGCCAGGCGCGTATGGGGTTGGAGCGTCTGCAGCAGGGCTTGCCACAGCGCGGCGTTGCGGTAGGGTGTCTCTA
The DNA here is from genome assembly GCF_009827015.1 of Delftia sp. CH05. NCBI lineage: Bacteria > Pseudomonadati > Pseudomonadota > Betaproteobacteria > Burkholderiales > Comamonadaceae > Delftia > Delftia sp. CH05. Next base: position 25,724 of record NZ_WUMG01000006.1, read on the forward strand.
TGAACTGCTGGGTCTGGCCTTGGCGCAATGCCAGGGCTTCAAGCTCCTTGATGCGCTGAACCCGCCCGCCAGCGTCCTGCGGCAGGTACCCCACAAAGGCATAGTTCTGTCCGTTGAGTCCGCTGGCGGCCAGGGCAAGCAGCAACGACACCGGACCGATCAGGGGCACGACCCGTATGCCCAGATCATGCGCGGCGCGCACGATGGAGCTGCCGGGGTCGGCCACGGCGGGCATTCCGGCCTCGCTGACCAGTCCCATGTCGTGGCCCAGCAGCAAGGGGGCGAGCAGTGGCTTGGCATCGAAGACCGCTGCGCCCTTGTCGCCGTGGTCGCCCTTCTTGTGGGCCTCGCGCGGCAGTTCTGTGATCTGCTGGGCTTGCAAGGGTTGGGCCAGGGCGTGCAGTGCGTCAATGCGCTTCAGGTAGGCGCGCGTGCTTTTGGCGTTTTCGCAGATCCAGTGGGTCAGGCGTGCAGCGGTGCGCAGTGTTCCATCGGGCAGGACCTGCGTCAGCGGCATTTGCTCGTCGCAGCCGAAGTCCAGCGGCGCGGGCACCAGATAGAGCGTTCCTTTGGTGGGTTGGGTTGCAGCATCGTTCATGGCAGCACGGCTCCTGCGGCGCGCAGCAGCTGGCAGGTGCGGATCAGCGGCAGGCCGATCAGCGCCGTGGGGTCGTCGCTGACGATGGCATCCAGCAGCGCGATGCCCAGTCCTTCGCTCTTGGCGCTGCCTGCGCAGTCATAGGGCTGTTCGGCGCGCAGGTAGCGTTCGATCTCCGCGTCGTTGAGATCACGAAACCGGACCTGGACGGTGACCACATCGGTCTCGGCAAAGCCGCTTTCCCGGCAGACCACGCTCACCGCGGTGTGGAAATTCATCTGGCGCCCGCTCATCTGGCGCAGTTGTTCGGTGGCGCGCTCGTGGGTGCCGGGCTTGGACAGCGGCATGCCATCCAGCTCGGGTACCTGATCGGAGCCGATGACGACGGCGCCCGGGTGCAGCGCCGCCACGGCCTGTGCCTTGGCCAGGGCCAGTCGCAACGAAAGTGCATGCGGTGTTTCGCCGGTCAGCGGTGTCTCATCGACTTCCGGGGACACGGTCTGGAATGGTAGTTGCAGCCGCTCCAGAAGTTCGCGGCGGTAGCGTGAGGTGGAACCAAGGATCAGGGGGCGTGCCAGGCCGGGAGCCTGGGCTAAGGCGAGGTGGGAAGCTTGCATGCCCGGATTCTCTTACACTGCCCGCATGAGCAAGGAATTTTCTGCGGCCCGTCTCGATGTTCGCGCTTTTGCGCAATCGGCGGGCCATCTCCAGGGTCAGTCGACGCTTTCGGCCTTTCCTCGTCTGGCCGAGGATGCGCAGCCGGATGCCGCTGATGGGCACGGCGAGGTGCACTGGCAGGCTGACGGCGAACTGGTCGAGCAAACCGGCGGTTCGGGCCAGGTCTGGCTGCATCTGCAGGCCGATGCTGTCGTTCCGATGGTGTGCCAACGCTGCCTCACTGTGGCGCCCATCTCCCTCCAGGTCGATAGGTCTTTCCGCTTTGTTGCGGACGAGACCACGGCCGAGTCCGAGGATGACGAGAGCGACGAGGACCTGCTGGTGCTCAGCCGCGAATTCAACCTGCTTGAACTCATAGAGGATGAGCTGCTCATGGAGTTGCCCGTGGTGCCATGCCACGACAGCTGCCCCGAGCCGGTGAGCATGCAGTCCAGCGACGCAGACTTCGAGCAGGCCAGCGAGGACAAGCCCAATCCATTTGCCGTGCTGCGCGGGCTGGATGTGGGCAAGTCAGCCGACTGATTGCGATGTCCGGAAAAAAGGCCGAGGCCGGGAAAAGCGATTGCGCTATAATCAAGGGCTTCGCGCGAAACCCCCTCGTGTCTTTAATGGGCTGATCGCGTTTTTTACCAACCCTTTTCAGATACACAGGAGCCATCATGGCTGTTCAGCAGAACAAGAAGTCCCCCTCCAAGCGCGGTATGCACCGTTCGCACAACGCACTGAATGTGCCTGGCATTGCCGTGGAACCCACCACCGGTGAAACCCATCTGCGTCACCACATCAGCCCCAACGGCGTGTACCGCGGCCGTCAAGTGCTGAAGAACAAGTCCGAAGCCTGATCTTCGACCGTTCCCGCAGGGCCCGCGGCTACAGTTTTCGTAGCGCGGGCTTTTGTTTTTTCTGATGGTTGCTCCTATCTTTCCAGGCCTTGCAACAGGCTTGCCAGTCGCACATGATCACTTTGGCCGTTGACTGCATGGGGGGTGATCACGGCCCCCGCGTCACGCTTGCGGCGTGCCGCCAGTTCCTCGATTCCCACCCCGATGCCCGGCTGCTGCTGGTTGGCCAGCCCGATGCGCTGGCTGGCTTTGCGCATGAGCGCGCCAGTGTGGTGCCGGCCTCGGAAGTGGTCGGCATGGATGATCCGATCGAGATGGCGCTGCGCAGGAAGAAGGATTCCTCCATGCGCATCGCCATCCAGCAAGTCAAGGATGGCGCGGCTGCCGCTGCTGTGTCGGCTGGAAACACGGGTGCGCTGATGGCCATCTCGCGCTACCTGCTCAAGACACTCGATGGCATTGATCGCCCTGCCATCGCGCCCCAGTTGCCCAATGCCAAGGGCGAGGCCACCACGGTGCTGGACCTGGGTGCCAATGTGGACTGCTCGGCCGAGCATCTGCTGCAGTTCGCCGTCATGGGCTCGGCCCTGGTGTCTGCCCTGAACAACGAAGAGGCGCCCTCGGTGGGTCTGCTCAACATTGGCGAGGAGCAGATCAAGGGCAGCGAGGTCATCAAGCGCGCTGGCGAACTGCTGCGCGCGGCCGGCAAGGCCGGTCATCTGAATTTCTACGGCAACGTCGAAGGCAACGACATCTTCAAGGGCACGACCCAGGTCGTGGTCTGTGATGGCTTTGTGGGTAACGTGGCTCTCAAGTCTTCCGAGGGCGTGGCGTCCATGATCTCCAATGCCCTCAAGCAGGAGTTCAAGCGCAACATCTTCACCAAAATGGCGGCCATCGTTGCCTATCCGGTGCTAACTGCTTTGATGAGGCGCGTAGATCATCGCCGCTACAACGGCGCGGCGCTGCTGGGCCTTCGCGGGCTGGTCTTCAAAAGCCATGGATCGGCCGATGCCTTGGCTTTCGAGCACGCGCTGAAGCGCGCGTATGATGCGGCCCGCAACAACCTGCTCGACCGTGTCCGTACCCGTATCTCCGCAGCCCTGCCTCTGTTGCTGGCTGCGCAGGCGGAATCGGGACCGTCGGCGCCCTAATACAGATGAGACGCTACGCACGCATCACCGGCACGGGCAGTTACCTGCCACCCCGCCGACTCACCAATCACGATCTGGCAGCCGAACTGGCCCAGCGCGGCATCGAGACCTCGGACGAGTGGATCGTCGAGCGCACCGGCATCCATGCCCGACACTTTGCCGCGCCAGAAGTGGCCAGCAGCGATCTGGCCTTGGAGGCATCGAAGAAGGCGCTGGAAGCCGCCGGCTGCCAGCCGCAGGATATCGATCTGATCATCGTCGCCACATCGACGCCGGACATGGTCTTCCCGTCCACGGCATGCATCCTGCAAAACAAGCTCGGCGCCAATGGCTGTGCGGCCTTTGATGTGCAAGCCGTATGCAGCGGCTTTGTCTACGCCCTCACCGTGGCCGACGCCATGATCCAGTCCGGCGCTGCGAGCCGCGCGCTGGTGGTGGGCTCCGAAGTATTCAGCCGCATCCTGGACTTCAACGACCGGACGACCTGCGTGCTGTTCGGTGACGGTGCCGGAGCCGTGGTGCTGGAGGCGTCCGAGCAGCCAGGCATTCTGGCTTCCGACCTGCATGCCGACGGCAAGCATGTCGGCATCCTGTGCGTGCCAGGCAATGTCTCCGGTGGCCAGATCCTCGGTGATCCGCTGCTGAAGATGGATGGGCAGGCCGTGTTCAAGCTGGCGGTCGGCGTGCTGGAGAAGGCTGCTCGCGCCACGCTGGACAAGGCAGGGCTCACCGATGCCGACATCGACTGGCTGATCCCCCATCAGGCCAACATCCGCATCATGCAAAGCACGGCGCGCAAGCTCAAGCTGTCCATGGACAAGGTGGTGGTGACGGTGGACCAGCATGGCAACACGTCGGCTGCCTCGATCCCCCTGGCGCTGGACCACGGCGTGCGCAGTGGCCAGGTCAAGCCCGGTCAGACCGTGCTGCTGGAAGGTGTTGGCGGCGGCTTCACCTGGGGCGCGGTACTTCTCAAGATGTGATGCGGGATGCCTGCCTGAGGGCAGGCGCCCATGGCGCGGCCTTTATTTTTGAAAATCATGAAGAAGTTTGCATTCGTCTTTCCTGGTCAGGGTTCGCAATCGGTGGGCATGCTCGACGGATGGGGTGACCATCCCGTCGTGGCCCAGACCTTGGTCGAAGCCTCCGATGCCCTCGGCGAAAACATCGGCCAGCTGATCCAGCAGGGGCCGAAGGAAGCTCTGGCGCTCACCACCAATACCCAGCCCGTGATGCTGGTGGCCGGTGTGGCTGCCTGGCGCGTCTGGCAGGCCGAAGGCGGCGCGCTGCCCGACGTTGTGGCGGGCCACTCGCTGGGTGAGTACTCGGCCCTGGTCGCGTCAGGTGTGCTGACCCTGGCCCAGGCTGCGCCGCTGGTGCGGCTGCGCGCGGCTGCCATGCAGGAGGCCGTTCCCCTGGGAACCGGTGCCATGGCTGCCATCCTGGGGCTGGATGCCGACAAGGTGCGCGCAGGCTGCGCAGAAGTCACGGCGGCATTGGGTGGTGCGGAAGTCGTCGAGGCCGTGAATTTCAACGACCCCTCGCAGACCGTGATTGCCGGCAGCAAGGCGGCTGTCGAGAAGGCCTGCGAGGCCCTCAAGGCCGCAGGTGCCAAGCGTGCGCTGCCGCTGCCGGTGTCGGCGCCTTTCCATTCCAGCCTGATGAAGCCTGCGGCCGAAAAGCTCAAGGCGGCGCTGGCTGCCACCGTGCTGGCTGCACCGCGCATCCCAGTGCTCAACAACATCGACGTGACTGTGCAGCAGGATGCCGACGCCATTCGCGATGCGCTGTATCGCCAGGCCTTCGGTCCGGTGCGCTGGGTGGAATGCGTTCAGGCCATGAAGGCCCGCGGCGTCGTCCACCTCGTCGAGTGCGGTCCCGGCAAGGTGCTGATGGGCCTGACCAAGCGGATTGACGCGGACCTGACGGCCGCTGCCCTCTATGACCCGGCCACGCTGGCCGACGTGAAAGAATCCCTCGCATGACTGACAACCAGAACAAGCCCCAGGTTGCCCTGGTGACGGGTGCCTCGCGCGGCATCGGTGCCGCCATTGCCCAGGAGCTGGCAGCACGCGGCTACCGCGTGATCGGCACGGCCACCACCGATGGTGGTGCCGAGAAGATCAGCCAGGCCCTGTCGGCCCATGAAGGCTGCCGTGGCGTGAACCTCAATGTCACGGACGTGACCGCCGTCGATGCCCTGATCGACAGCATCGTCAAGAATGACGGTGGCCTGCATGTGCTGGTCAACAATGCCGGCATCACACGCGACACCCTGGCCATGCGCATGAAGGACGATGACTGGGATGCGGTGATCGACACCAATCTCAAGGCGGTTTTCCGAGTCAGCCGTACGGCCATTCGGCCCATGATGAAGCAGCGCTTCGGACGCATCATCAACATCACCAGCGTCGTTGGTGCCTCCGGAAACCCCGGTCAAGCCAACTATGCAGCTGCCAAGGCCGGCGTTGCCGGCATGACGCGTGCGCTGGCCCGTGAACTGGGCAGCCGCGGCATCACGGTCAATTGCGTGGCTCCGGGCTTCATCGCCACCGACATGACGGCGGAGCTGCCTGAAGAGCAGAAAAATGCCCTGAAATCGCAGATCGCCATGGGTGATCTGGGCCAGCCCAGCGACATCGCCCATGCCGTGGCCTATCTCGCATCGGCGGGCGCAGGCTACGTCACCGGCCAGGAATTGCACGTCAACGGCGGCATGTACATGTAAGCGCTGCGGCGGCTGCGGGCAAATCCCTGCCAGAAGCCGCCGTTGCTTGCAACCGAAGAGGCCGTTTCCTCGCGACGGCCGGCTGAAGAGGGCGTAAGGTCCGAAACGGCTAGAATCGCGGGTTCATTCACAACCCCCAGAGGGAAACCATGAGCGATATCGAAGCACGTGTCAAAAAAATCATTGCCGAACAACTCGGCGTTGAAGAGTCTCAAGTCACCAACGAAAAGGCCTTCGTGGCTGATCTGGGTGCTGACTCCCTGGACACGGTGGAGCTGGTGATGGCCCTGGAAGATGAATTCGGCATCGAGATCCCCGACGAAGACGCGGAAAAGATCACGACGGTGCAAAACGCCATCGACTACGCCAACACCCACCAGAAGGCCTGACAGGGCCCTGACCCGAGCGATCAGCAGAAGGTTTTACGCATGAGCCGTCGTCGCGTTGTCGTGACCGGCCTGGGTTGCATCTCCCCCGTGGGTAACACGGTGGGCGACGCCTGGGCCAATCTTTTGGCCGGCCAGTCCGGCATTGACCTCATCACCAAGTTCGATGCCTCGAACTTTGCCTGCAAGATTGCGGGCGAGGTCAAGGGATTCGATGTGGAGTCGTACATGAGCGCCAAGGATGCGCGCTCCATGGACACCTTCATCCATTACGGCATCGCTGCTGCGGCGCAAGCCGTGCAGGACTCAGGTCTGCCCACGGGCGAGGCCTTGTCGGATGATCTGGCTACGCGCATCGGCTGTGTGATCGGTTCGGGCATCGGCGGCTTGCCGCTGATCGAGAACACCCACGCAGAACTGGCTGCGCGCGGACCGCGCCGCATCACGCCGTTCTTCGTGCCTGCCTCCATCATCAACATGGTGGCTGGCCATGTGTCCATGCGGTTTGGCTTCAAGGGGCCGAATCTCGCCGTGGTGACTGCCTGCACGACCGGGCTGCACTGCATAGGCGAAGCAGGACGCATGATCGAATACGGCGATGCCGATGTGGTGGTGGCTGGCGGCACGGAAGCCACGGTCTCCCCGCTGGGCGTCGGCGGCTTTGCCGCCATGCGCGCACTGTCCACGCGCAATGATGATCCCAAGGCCGCCTCGCGTCCCTGGGACAAGGACCGCGACGGCTTTGTGCTGGGCGAAGGTGCAGGCGTGCTGGTGCTGGAAGAGTACGAGCATGCCAAGGCCCGCGGTGCCAAGATCTATGCTGAACTGTGCGGCTACGGCATGAGTGCCGATGCCGGCCACATGACGGCGCCCAACATGGACGGCCCGCGCCGCGCCATGCTGTCAGCTCTGCGCAACGCCGGCATCAACGCCGACCAGATCGACTATCTGAATGCGCACGGCACATCCACGCCGCTGGGCGACCTCAACGAGACCAATGCCATCAAGGCGGCTCTGGGCGATCACGCCAAGAAAATCGTTGTCAGCTCGACCAAGTCCATGACCGGTCACCTGCTGGGTGGCGCTGGCGGCATCGAGAGCGTCTTCACCGTGCTGGCACTGCACGAGCAGAAGATTCCCCCGACCATCAATCTGGACAACCAGGATCCCGAGTGCGATCTCGACTACTGCGCCAACACGGCACGGGATGCGAAGATCGAAGTGGCAGTGAAAAACAACTTCGGGTTCGGCGGCACCAACGGAACGCTGGTGTTCAAGCGAATCTGAGGCCTGCACGCCTCACCATGAAAAGCCCGCCCCGCAAGGGAGCGGGCTTTTTTATTTCTCCCATGGGTCAGGGCGCGTCCGGCAGGGGTGGGATGCATGTCAGACATGCTGCGGTTTTGCGACACTGCAGGCATGACGTCACGCCATGCCCCGCCCGCAGTCCGCCATCCGCTGAATCCACCACGGGGGTCGGTCGCATGCCTGTGCGCGCTTTGGCTGCTGGCGGCCATGCTTTTGCTGGCGTGGGCGCTTGATCTACAGTCCGGATGGGGACCTGCCGTCGTGGCTGTCACGGGTTCTCTGGTTGCAGCTGCAGGCATGTGGCATGGATGGCGCGCCCTGGGCAGAGGCTTTGTTGCATGGGATGGCGCGCAGTGGTGGCTTGGTGAGGCAGCCGCTGCCCACGATGCGCAGCCGGTGCTGCTGCAGGTGCGCGCTGACGGTGGTCAATGGCTATGGGCGCAGGCCAGACCCGTTTCGACGGGGTCTTTGCGCTGGCGAAGCTCCCGCTGGCTGCTGCTGTCTTACAGGCAGAGTCCTGAAACCTGGGGTGATTTGCGGCGTGCTGTATATTTCCCGCCCAGACCTACAGAACGCGCGCAGTGACTGCGCCAGGGCCGCCACGGCCCGTCTTCACCGATTTCATGACGCCTCCCGAATTCCCGCCTTCTTCTGCCGACAGCGACCTGGCTCTGGTCGAGCGCACCAACGCAGGAGACATGCGGGCCTTCGAGCTGCTGGTCATCAAGTACCAGCGCCGCATCGAGCGCCTCATTGGCCGCATGGTGCGCGACGTGGACCTGGTGCCTGACATTGCGCAGGAAACCTTCATCCGGGCCTATCGGGCGCTGCACCAGTTCCGGGGTGATGCCCAGTTCTACACCTGGCTGTATCGCATCGCCGTGAATACCGCCAAGAAGGCGCTGCTGGACATGAAGCGCTCGCCGCTGATCACCGAAAGCGCGTTACACAACGGGGATGACGATGATGAAACTTCCCGGCTCAGCCAGGAACTAACCACCGAAGAAACACCCGAAACGATCCTGGCGGCCCAGGAGATTGCCCAGGCAGTCAACGCCGCCATGGAGGCCTTGCCCGAAGATCTCCGTCAAGCCGTCACGTTGCGGGAAATCGAAGGCCTGAGCTACGAGGAAATCTCGAACGCCATGGGTTGTCCCATAGGCACCGTGCGTTCACGCATCTTCCGTGCACGCGAAGCGATTTCAGCGAGAGTCAAGCCTTTGCTGGAGCGCCAGTCTGGCAAGCGGTGGTAGCAACGGGTGATGGCCATCGGGTGGCGCATTTTTTGGGTACAGGGTCTCAGAGCAGACAGGCAGGTGATTGATCATGAATGACGATCTGACGAAGCGCGAACAATTGTCGGCATTGGCTGATGGCGAACTCTCTGCCGCGGAGCTGCAGGCCGCGCTGGCCTATGCGCAAAGCGATGCAGGCCAGCAGGAATGGCGCATGTACCACCTGGTGGGCGATGTGCTGCGCTCTCCTGAGCTGGCGCACCACAGCCGGCACGATCTGCTTTCCGGAATCCGCTCCCAGTTGGCCAATGAGCCGCGCCGCCCCCTGGTTCCCGTCGCCGCAGACGAGCTGGAGCAGGTCGCGCGCCCGGCGCACGGCAGGGCCGTCGTCAATGGCGCGCCGCTGCACGATGCAGCCAATGCGTCGGTATTCCGCTGGAAGATGGCTGCGGGTTTTGCGTCCGTGGCGGCCGTGGCTGCCATTGGCTGGAGCGTGATGCTCGGCGCGCCTGCAGGCCCCGGCGCGGCGCCGGGCCGGGCATTGGCCGCCCTTGAAACGGGGGCGCCTGCAGCGGCTGCTGTCGCTGGAAATGCCCAGGACTTCCCTCTCGGAGATACGGCCCAATCCTCTTCGGTGGTGGCTGTGGCAGGCCCTTACGGCCAAAGCGTCATGCTGCGTGATCCGCGCCTGGATGCGCTGCTGGCCTCCCATCCGCAATACAGTGGTCCGGCCACGTTGCAGATGCCGGCCAGCTTCCTGCGCAATGCCAACTTCGCCTCGGCACCGCGCGCGAACCAACGCTGAATCCCGCAGGAGAGCATGGCTCTCCTGCCTTCTTTTGCACCCGCGTCCAGCCGTTCGGCATTGAAATGGACGCGGGTGCAGTCATTTGTGGCCCATGTACGGCGGTTCGCGCCGCATGCATGCTGCCGATTCGGGAACTAACAGCGTCTTTCAGGCTTCTGAGCCATCGTCTGGCCGGTGCATGCCGGGACTGCGCCAGAATGTGGCGTTCGTCCGAGATGCAAGTCGGCACCGCGTATCTGAACAGGCCGCCCGGGCGCAATGGGAACGGGGGCAACACAATGATTGAGAAGGAAAGGATCACCATGACCACAGTTCGATGGAAGACGCTGCAGTCCTGCACACTGGCAGGCGTTCTGGCGCTGGCTGCTGGCAGCGCCTCAATGCTGGTGCCGGTGAGTGCCGCTCATGCGCAAAGCGGTGCCGTGGTGCGGGGTCTGCCGGACTTCACCGACCTGGTCGAGCAGGTAGGGCCTTCCGTGGTCAACATCCGCACGTTGGAGAAGGCGTCGGCCAACTCTGCCGAGGCGCTGGGCATGGATGAGGACATGCTCGAGTTCTTCCGCCGCTTCGGCCTGCCCGTGCCCAATGTGCCGCGCCAACGCCCCCAGCCGCGTTCACAGCCTGACGAGGAACAGCCGCGTGGCGTGGGGTCGGGCTTCATCCTGACGGCGGACGGCTTTGTGATGACCAATGCCCACGTGGTCGAAGGTGCTGACGAGGTCATCGTCACGCTGACCGACAAGCGTGAGTTCAAGGCCAAGATCGTGGGCAGCGACAAGCGCACCGACGTGGCTGTGGTCAAGATCGATGCCACCGGACTGCCCGCCGTGAAGATCGGCGACGTGAACCGTCTCAAGGTCGGTGAGTGGGTGATGGCCATCGGATCGCCCTTCGGCCTCGACAACTCGGTCACCGCAGGCATCGTCAGCGCCAAGCAGCGCGACACGGGAGACTATCTGCCCTTCATCCAGACCGATGTGGCCATCAATCCCGGCAACTCGGGCGGCCCGTTGCTGAACATGCGCGGCGAGGTCGTGGGCATCAACAGCCAGATCTATTCGCGTTCCGGCGGTTTCATGGGAATCAGCTTCGCGATTCCGATCGACGAGGCCGTGCGCGTCAGCGACCAGCTGCGCGCCACCGGCAAGGTCACGCGAGGGCGCATCGGCGTGCAAATCGGGCAGGTCACCAAGGACATTGCCGAATCCATCGGCCTGGGCAAGGCTCAGGGTGCGCTGGTCTCTGCCGTGGAACCCGATTCCCCAGCCGCCAAGGCTGGCGTCGAGGCGGGTGATGTGATCATCAAGTTCGATGGGAAGGCCATTGAGAAGGTCGCCGACCTGCCGCGTCTGGTGGGCAACACCAAGCCCGGAACGCGCAGCACCATCACCGTATTCCGCCGCGGAGCCGCCAAGGATCTGACCATGGTGATCGCCGAAGTCGAGCCCGATGGCGCTCCCCAGGCAAAGGCTGCAGGCAAGGGCAGCACCCTGGTCTCCCAGTCGCTGGGCCTGACGCTGGCCGAACTCACGGATGCCCAGAAAAGGGAATTGGGCATCAAGGGCGGTGTCCGCGTGACGGCCGCTGTCGAGGCGGCAGCACGCGCAGGCCTGCGCGAAGGTGATGTGATCCTGCAACTGGCCAATGTCGAGATCACGGGGCTCAAGAGCTTCGAGGCCACGCTGGCCAAGGTGGACAAGAGCAAGCCGGTGAACCTTCTGGTGCGCCGCGGCGAATGGGCACAGTACGTGCTCATCCGTCCTGCCCGTTGAGGGGCTGGGGCAGGCCGGTTTTTCGGGGTACTGGGGAATACCCTCGGAATCCGGATCAAGGCCTGCCCATGCCCCTTGGGGCATTGGGTAAAATGCCCCACCAAAGCGTGACGGCTCAAGGCGTCAGAAACCTGTTTTCAAAGAGGATTGTTGCGGTGCAAAAGCACCGCAACAATCCGGTGATCGACGGGCTAGAAATGGCTTGTCGGGTCTGTTGATAAACTGTTGATAAATAATTGTGACAGATCAAGCCCGGAGCTTTGCAGGCCTTGTCAGGGCTTGGTTTCCAGCCCTTTTTGCCTACAATAAAGTCCCAACTATCGCAGTTGCCAGAGATTGTTGGTTCGGGGCGCGTCGTTCATGGACGCGCCCTTTTTTCTTGCGCGCCGACCCTGTCGTTTTCCACTTTCACTAGCAGTCCTTCTCGTTGATGAACCACATCAGAAATTTTTCCATCATTGCGCACATCGACCATGGCAAGTCGACGCTGGCCGACCGCCTGATCCAGCGTTGCGGAGGCCTGGCTGACCGTGACATGGAAGCCCAGGTGCTGGACTCGATGGATATCGAGAAAGAGCGCGGCATCACCATCAAGGCGCAGACGGCTGCCCTGCAGTACAAGGCCAAGGATGGTCAGGTCTACAACCTCAACCTCATCGACACGCCCGGCCACGTGGACTTCTCGTACGAAGTCTCGCGTTCCCTGTCGGCCTGCGAGGGAGCGCTGCTGGTGGTGGACGCCTCTCAGGGCGTAGAGGCACAGACCGTGGCCAACTGCTATACCGCGCTGGATCTCGGCGTGGAAGTGACGGCCGTTCTCAACAAGATGGATCTGCCGCAGGCCGACCCCGACAACGCCAAGGCCGAGATCGAGGACGTCATCGGCATCGATGCCAGCGATGCCATTCCCTGCTCGGCCAAGACCGGCATGGGCATCGACGAGATCCTGGAGGCCGTGGTTGCCAAGGTGCCGCCGCCCAAGGGCAATCCCAATGGCCAACTGCGCGCCATGATCATCGACAGCTGGTTCGACACTTACGTGGGCGTCGTGATGCTGGTGCGCGTGGTCGATGGTGAACTCAAGCGTGGCGAGCGCTTCAAGATGATGGCTTCGGGCGCTGCCTACGAAGCCAACAACCTTGGCGTGTTCACTCCGGCCGACGTGCCGCGCGACGCGCTGCGCGCCGGCGAGGTGGGTTACATCATCGCCGGCATCAAGGAACTCAAGGCAGCCAAGGTGGGCGACACCATCACGCTGGAAAAGAAGCTTCCCAACAATCTGGGCCCTGCCACCGAGGCCCTGCCCGGCTTCAAGGAAATCAAGCCCCAGGTGTTCGCGGGTCTGTACCCCACCGAAGCCAGCGAATATGACCAGCTGCGCGATGCGCTGGAAAAGCTGCAGCTCAACGATTCGTCCCTGCAGTTCGAGCCTGAAGTCTCGCAGGCGCTGGGCTTCGGCTTTCGCTGCGGCTTCCTGGGCCTGCTGCACATGGAAATCGTGCAGGAGCGCCTGGAGCGCGAATTCGACCAGGATCTGATCACCACCGCGCCCAGCGTGGTCTACGAAGTGGTCAAGGGCGATGGCGAGGTCATCCAGGTCGAGAACCCGTCCAAGATGCCCGATGCCGGCCGTATCGAGGAGGTGCGCGAGCCCATCGTGACCGTGCACCTGTACATGCCGCAGGACTATGTGGGTCCGGTGATGACGCTGGCCAACCAGAAGCGCGGCGTGCAGATCAACATGCAGTACCACGGTCGCCAGGTGATGCTCACCTATGAGATGCCGCTGGGCGAGATCGTGCTGGACTTCTTCGACAAGCTCAAGTCGGTCTCACGCGGCTATGCCTCCATGGACTACGAGTTCAAGGAGTACCGCGCCTCCGACGTGGTCAAGGTGGACATCCTGCTCAACGGCGAGAAGGTCGATGCGCTGTCCATCATCGTGCACCGCTCCCAGGCCACGTACCGCGGCCGGGCCGTGGTGGCGAAGATGCGCGAGATCATCAGCCGCCAGATGTTCGACGTGGCCATCCAGGCCGCCATCGGCGCCAACATCATTGCTCGGGAAACCGTCAAGGCCATGCGCAAGAACGTGCTGGCCAAGTGCTATGGCGGCGACATCACCCGCAAGCGCAAGCTGCTGGAGAAGCAAAAGGCCGGCAAGAAGCGCATGAAGCAGATCGGTTCGGTGGAAGTGCCTCAGGAGGCCTTCCTGGCCATCTTGCAAGTGGAGGATTGATGCAAGCCATGCAATGGATTACGGCCGTCGTGCTGGCGGCTTTCGTGGGCTATATCGGCGCCTGGTACACGGGCTTCATCGAGGGCAACTTCGCGTTGCTGCTGTTCCTGGCCACCGTGGTCACGGGCCTGTACTGGGTGGCCGAACGGCTGTATTTCCTGCCCCGCCGCCGCCGCGCCGCCGTGGCCATCGAGGAGGCTGCCGTGGCGCGCCGCGCAGAACTCGACCGCATGGGCATCGCCAAGACCGACATCGAGGTGTCGGAAGAGGCCAAGGGCCGCATCCTCATGCAGCCCTGGTGGCTGGACTGGACCGCGGGCCTGTTCCCCGTGATCGCCATCGTCTTTGTCCTGCGCTCGTTCCTGTTCGAGCCGTTCAAGATTCCCTCGGGCTCCATGATTCCCACGCTGCTCGTGGGCGACCTGATCCTGGTGAACAAGTTCACCTACGGCGTGCGGCTGCCGGTGATCAACACCAAGATCACCCAGGGCCAGCCGCTGCAGCGCGGCGATGTGGTGGTGTTCCGCTATCCTCCGCAACCCAGCCTGGACTACATCAAGCGCGTGGTGGGCCTGCCGGGTGACGAGATCTCCTATCTGAACAAGCGGCTGACGGTCAATGGCAAGGAAGTCCCGGTCAGCGAACTGCCGGACTTCTTCGACAAGGACGCGATGCGCTACTTCAAGCAGTACGAGGAGTCGCTGGGCTACAAGCCGCACCGCATGATCGTGAACCAGGACGTGCCCGCATTCATCCATGGTGCCAGCGGCTTCGAGTTCCGCGAGAACTGCCGCTACAGCGTCGAAGGCATCACCTGCAAGGTGCCCGAGGGCCAGTACTTCATGATGGGAGACAACCGCGACAATTCGCTGGATTCCCGATACTGGGGCTTTGTGCCCGACAAGAACATCGTTGGCCGGGCCTTCTTCGTCTGGATGAACTTCGGGGATTTCAAGCGCATCGGCGGCTTCCATTGATCACATGCATGCCTGAGGGCCAGATGCCCCCAGGCATGCGCGAGGGATTCACATCGGAGGAGGAAAAAGCATGTTGACATCGAACAACCGGCGTTCGCGCCAGCGCGGTCTGTCCTTTCTGGGACTGGTGTTTGTGATTGCCCTGGGCGTGGGTGTGGTGGCCGTGGGCGCACAATCAGTGCCGGTCTTCCTGGAGTACCAGGCCATCGTCAAGGCCGCCAACAAGGCGGCCCGCGAAGGCAATTCCGTGGCCGAGGTCAAGGCCAGCTTCGAGCGTTCCGCCGCCATTGATGACTTCACATCCGTGAAGGGCGCAGACCTCGAGGTGACCAAAATCAATGACCGTGTGGTGGTGGGGTTCGAATATTCGCGCGAGATCCATCTCGTGGGCCCCGCCTACCTGACTTACCGTTTTAAGAAGCAGACCCAATAGGTGCCTCCCTTACTGAATGCGCTGCAGCTGAGGCTGCAGCATCAATTTGCCGAGCCTGCATTGCTGCAGCGTGCCGTCACGCACCGCAGCTTCTCGGCAGACAACAACGAGCGCCTGGAATTCCTCGGCGACTCGGTGCTGAATCTTGCCATTTCCAGCCTGCTCTACCAGCGGCTCAGTTCCATGCCCGAGGGCGATCTGTCCCGCGTGCGCGCCAACCTGGTCAAGGAAGGCACGCTGCACCAGATCGCGCTGAGGCTGCAGTTGCCCGATCTGCTGCGCCTGGGCGAAGGCGAATCCAAGTCGGGCGGCAAGCAACGCCCCTCCATCCTGGCCGATGCGGTCGAGGCCCTGATCGGCGCAGTGTATCTGGACGCCGGCTACGCTGCGGGCGAGAAGGTGGTACACCATCTCTTCGAGGGCGTGGACATCAACCCCCACATGCGCGCAGCCGAAAAGGATGCGAAGACGGCCCTGCAGGAATGGCTGCAGGGGCGGCGCATGAAGCTGCCGCAGTACGAAGTGGTTGCCACCACGGGCGCCGCCCATCGCCAGACCTTCGAGGTGGCCTGCGCGATTGCCGAGTTGCAACTGCAGGCCCGGGGAACGGGTGCCTCGCGCAGGGCCGCCGAGCAGACGGCTGCCACAGCCATGCTGGAACTATTGAAAGCAAGACACGCATGAACCAAGACAAACCCCCGGCGCCGGCACAGACCGCCGCCGAACTCGATGCCCTGCTGGCTGCGGCCAAGCCCGGCGCTGGCGCAGCTCGCACGGCATCCGCTGCTGATGACACCCCGGCACCCGAGGTGCCGACCGGCCCGCAGCGCTGCGGCCTGATCGCCATCGTCGGCAAGCCCAATGTGGGCAAGTCCACGCTGATGAATGCGCTGGTGGGCCAGAAGATCAGCATCACCTCGCGCAAGGCGCAGACCACGCGCCACCGCATCACGGGCATTCGCACGCGCGCCGCGACGCAATTCATCTTTGTCGATACGCCGGGTTTCCAGACCAAGCACAGCACGGCACTGAACAAGTCGCTCAACAAGACCGTGATGGGCGCCATCGGCGACGTGGACCTGATCCTGTTCGTCGTGGAAGCCGGCCAGTTCACGCTGGCCGATGCCAAGGTGCTGTCGCTGTTCAAGCCTGGCATCCCCACGCTGCTGATCGCCAACAAGCTGGACACCGTGGGCCGCCGTGCCGAGATCGCCCCCTGGCTCAAGGGCATGCAGGAGCGCCATCCGTTCGCCGAGTTCGTGCCCATGTCGGCCAAGAACAAGGGAGACATCGAGCGCCTGTTCGGCATCTGCGAGAAGTACCTGCCCGAGCAGGACTGGATGTACGCCGCCGACGAGCTGACCGACCGCAGCGAGAAGTTCCTCGCCTCGGAGACCGTGCGCGAGAAGCTGTTCCGATTCACGGGCGACGAGCTGCCCTACACCTCCACGGTGGTCATCGACAAGTTCGAGGAAGAGGCCAGCAAGCAGCACAAGCGTTTCATCCGCGTGGCGGCCACCATCGTGGTCGAGCGCGACGGCCACAAGGCCATGATCATCGGAGAGAAGGGCGAGCGCCTCAAGCGCATCAGCACCGAGGCGCGCCAGGAGCTGGAGAAGCTCATGGATGCCAAGGTCTTCCTCGAAGTCTGGGTCAAGGTCCGCTCCGGCTGGGCCGACGACGAAGCCCGCGTGCGTTCGTTCGGCTACGAGTGAGCACCCTTACCGCAAGGCCCTGCGTCCATGGCTAGCGCCAAGCGTGTCTCGGACGAGCCGGCCTTCGTCCTGCACAGCTACGACTGGAGCGAGTCCAGCCTGATCCTTGAGGTCTTCACGCGTCACCGGGGCCGCGTGGCGCTGGCGGCCAAGGGCGTCAAGCGGCCGACCTCGAACTTTCGCCCCGTGCTGCTGCCGCTGCAGCCGCTGAGCCTGAGCTACAGCCTGGGCGGCGAGGGCAATGGCGAGATCCATACCCTCAAGGGCGCAGAGTGGGTGGGCGGGCATGTCATGCCCCAGGGTGACGCCCTGCTGTCGGGCCTGTACCTCAACGAGCTGCTGATGCGCCTGCTGGCGCGCGACGATCCCTACGCGGCGCTGTTCGACATCTATGCCGGCGTGGTGCGCGTGCTGGCAGGCCAGCATGGCGATGCCATCGAGCCCGTGCTGCGCACCTTCGAGCTGCTGCTGCTGCGCGAACTGGGCCATCTGCCTGCCTTGAATGAGGAAAGCGCCACGCTGGCTCCGCTGGCCGAGGGGCGTCGCTATGCGCTGGTGGCCGAAGGCGGCCTGCGCCCGGCGCTGCAGGGCGAGCGCGCCGTGCTGGGCGCTGCGCAATGGCAGGCCATTGAAAGCGCGCTGCAGGCACGGCAGGCCTTCAACGCCACACTGCATGTGGTGGCCCAGCCCGAGGCGGCGCTGGCCCTCAAGCCCCAACTGAGGGCCTTGCTGCAATACCATTGCGGCAGTCCCATGCTGCGCACCCGCCAGCTGATGATGGATCTGCAATCGCTATGAATCTTTCCCACGCTTCGCAGCGCACGGCGCTGTCGGTCAATGTCAACAAGGTTGCGCTGCTGCGCAACACGCGCCATCTGGGCATTCCCAGCGTGACGCGCGCCGCGCGCATCTGCCTGGAGGCCGGTGCCCAGGGCATCACCATCCATCCGCGTCCCGACCAGCGCCATATCCGCAGCGAAGATGTCTATGAACTGCATGCGCTGATGAAGCAGTGGCCGCAGGCGGAGTTCAACATCGAGGGCAACCCGACGCAGAACCTGATGGACTTCATCCGGGCCACGCGCCCGCACCAGGCCACCTTCGTGCCCGACAGCGAGGACCAATTCACCAGCGACCATGGCTGGAACTTCCCGCAGGACGCCGAGCGCCTGAAGCCGCTGATCGCCGAATGCCGCCAACTCGGCGTGCGCGTCAGCCTGTTCATGGACCCGGTTCCCGCACAGATGGCCGCTGCGCGCGCCGCGGGCGCCGACCGGGTCGAGCTGTACACCGAGCCCTATGCGGCCGCCTGGGGCACGGCAGACCAGGAAGTTCAACTGCAGGCCTACGCGGCGGCGGCCCAGGCTGCGCTGGACGCCGGGCTGGGCATCAATGCCGGCCATGACCTCAGCCGCGACAACCTGGCCGCCTTCGTGGCGCGCGTGCCGGGCCTGCTCGAAGTCTCCATCGGCCATGCGCTGATCGCCGACGCGCTGGAGCTGGGCTACGCCCAAACCGTGCGCGCCTACCAGCAGTGCATAGACCAGGGCATGGCGGCGCGCGCCTGAAGCTTTCGCGGAGCGAATCCATGATCTACGGCATCGGTACCGACATCTGCGACGTGCGCCGCATCCGCGCCAGCCTGGAGCGCCATGGCGACCGTTTCGCCGAGAAGGTGCTGGCCGAAGGCGAACTGTCCACCTGGCGAGCCCGCCGCGCGCGCTGGCCCGAGCGCGGCATCCGCTTCGTCGCCACGCGCTTTTCCGCCAAGGAGGCCTTTTCCAAGGCCATAGGCATGGGCATGGTCATGCCCATGACCTGGCGCAGCTGCGAGGTCGTCAAGCTGCCCAGTGGCCAGCCAGCCATCGTGCTGCACGGCGCGCTCAAGGAATGGTTCGAGGCACGGAACCTGCAGGTTCACCTGTCCGTGACCGACGAGAGCGACTACGCGGCCAGCTTCTGCGTGGTCGAGCGCCGCGCCTGACACCCGGCCGGCGCAGCGCTGGCTTTTTTGACTCCACAGGATTCATAGCATGACCGAGCACGGACCCCTGATCATCGACATCGCCGGCAAGGCGCTCACCGACGCGGACCGCCGGCGCCTGGCGCATCCGCTGGTCGGCGGCATCATCCTCTTCGCCCGCAACTGGGAAAGCCGCGAGCAACTGGTGCAGCTGTGCGCCGATATCAAGGGCGTCAAAGCCGACCTGCTGATCTGCGTGGACCACGAGGGCGGGCGCGTGCAGCGTTTTCGTGCCGACGGATTCACGCATCTGCCGCCCATGCGCGCCTTCGGCCAGATGTGGATGGACGACGGCAAGGGCAGCAGGCAGCGCGAAGGCAGCGGCGCCCTGGCTGCCATGAACGCCGCCACGGCGGCCGGCTACGTGCTGGGCACCGAACTGCGCGCCTGCGGCGTGGATTTCAGCTTTACCCCGGTGCTGGACCTTGACTATGGTGCCAGCAGCGTCATCGGCGACCGCAGCTTCCACCGCGACCCGCGCGTGGTGGCGGCGCTGGCCCGCAGCCTCATGCACGGCCTGCTGCAGGCCGGCATGGGCAACTGCGGCAAGCACTTTCCCGGCCACGGCTTCGTCAAGGCCGATTCGCATGTGGACATTCCGGTCGATGGCCGCAGCCTCACCGCCATCCTGGGCGAGGATGCCGCGCCCTATCCCTGGCTGTCCAGCGTGCTCACGGCCGTGATGCCGGCCCACGTGATCTACCCCAAGGTCGACAGGCGCCCGGCCGGTTTTTCCGCCAAGTGGCTCAAGGACATCCTGCGCAGCCGCCTGCGCTACGACGGCGCCATCTTCAGCGACGACCTGAGCATGGAGGGCGCGCGCCGCATCGACGGGCAACTCATCGGCTACACCGACGCAGCCCTGGCCGCGCTGGAGGCCGGCTGCGACATGGTGCTGCTGTGCAACCAGAGCCTGGGCCTGGGCGAGCATGTGGACGAGCTGCTGGCCGGCATGGAGGCCGCGCAGCGCAGTGGCCGCTGGCAGCCCGATGCCGACAGCGAATCGCGCCGCCTGGCCCTGCTGCCGGAGACCGTGCCCCAGCCCTGGGACGATCTCATGCGCCAGCCGGCCTACCTCCAGGCGCTGGACCTGCTGCCTTGATGGATTGACGAGCGCAGCGGCTGGCCGGCTGAGGGCTGGCGGGCTTTGCAAAGGCTGTGCGGGCCATGGAGGACGCGCACGCCAAGTGTTTTCACAGGAGAGTTTTCCCATGCGCGTTGGCGTGCTGACCGGAGGTGGCGACTGCCCCGGCCTGAATGCGGTGATCCGTGCGGTCACCAAGTCCCTGATCAACCACGGCCAGTGCGAGGTGCTGGGCATTGCCGACGGCTTCGAGGGCCTGATGCTCGACCCGCCCGGCGTCAAGCCCCTGGGCTGGGACGAGGTCTCGGGCATCCTGCATGTGGGCGGCACCATCCTGGGCACCAGCAACAGCGCCAACCCCCTGCGCGATGCGGCCACGCTGGAGCATGTGGGCCGCAATGTCCGGGCGCTGGGACTGGACGTGGTGGTGGCCATCGGCGGCGACGGCACCATGAGCCTGGCGCATGGCCTGGCCGAACAGGTGGGACTGACCTGCGTGGGCGTGCCCAAGACCATCGACAACGACATTGCCAACTGCGAGCGCAGCTTTGGTTTCGACACCGCCGTGGCCACGGCCACCGAGGCGCTGCGCCGCATCGAGAGCACAGCCAACAGCCACCACCGCGTGATGATCGTCGAGACCATGGGGCGCCATGCCGGATGGCTGGCGCTGGAGGCCGGCATTGCCGGTGCGGCCGACGTCATCCTGCTGCCCGAGATCGACTACGACCTGCAGGCCATCGTGGATTTCTGCCGCATGCGCGAGCAGCGCCAGCGCTACACCATCATCTGCATCGGCGAGGGCGCCAAGGAAAGCGGTGCCAGCCTCACGGTCCGTGAGCGCATAGAGCAAAGCCCGGACCCCGTACGCCTGGGCGGCGTCGGCCATGTGCTGCGCGAGCGCCTGCAGCCCCATCTCAGGAGCGAGGTGCGCACCACGGTGCTGGGCCATGTGCAACGCGGCGGCGACCCCACTCCCTTTGACCGCGTGCTGGCCACCCAGTACGGCCACCATGCGGCGCAGCTGGTGCTGTCCGGCGGCTTTGGGCGCATGGTCACGCTGCAGGGCGGGCAGATCGGCAGCGTGGAAATCTCACGCGTGGCCAACACCCAGCGCACCGTGCCGCTGGACCACGGCCTGCTCACCATGGCGCGCGACATAGGCATTTGCCTGGGCGAGCCCCGCAAGCCTGCTGCGTCGCCGGCCGCCGCTGGCCGCGCTGGCCGCCACTGAGCCCGCCATGCGGCAACAGGGGCGCATCACCGGCTGGAAGGACGATCAGGGCTTCGGCTTCATCGAGCCCGATGGCGGCGGGGCGCCGGTCTTTGTCCACATCAAGTCCTTCACCGACCGCCGCCGCAGGCCCGAGGGCGGCGAGCGCGTCAGCTACGTGCCCGGCCGCAACGCCCAGGGGAAATGGCGCGCCCAGGATGTCGCCTTCATTGGCGAGTCCAGGAGCGGCCATCCGCAGCCTGCGCGGCGACGCCGTGCCGGCATGTCCTCGCGGCCTCAGTCAACTGTGCGAGGCCAGGTGGCAGTGGGGCTGGCCGCTGCTTTCTTCTGCGTGCTGATGGCCGTTGCCTGGATTGGCCGCATGCCCTGGGCACTGGTCGGCCTGTATGCGGCGGCAAGCCTGGTGACCTTCATGGTCTACGGATTCGACAAGTCCGCCGCCGTGCACGACCGCTGGCGTACCAGCGAAGGCCGCCTGCACCTGCTGGCGCTGCTGGGCGGCTGGCCTGGCGCGCTGCTCGCGCAAGGGCTGCTGCGGCACAAGTCCAGCAAGGCCTCGTTCCGTTTGGTGTTCTGGATCACCGTGGGGATCAACTGCGGCCTGCTGGCCTGGCTGCTGTCACCGGCGGGTGCGCCGTTGCGGGCTCTGGCACCCGGCATCTTCTGAAGACCCAAGGAGCAGGCGATGACCCAGGCTGGACCAGGGGCCGAAATGCCCAGCGCAAACGATGCATCGCTGCAGACCTGGCAGGCATCTTGGCAGCATGCCTGGTCCGCACTGGGCGCCAGCGCGCCGCAGCCTGTGCTGGCCGAGCTGCTGCAAAGCTACAGCGAGCCCCAGCGCCACTACCACACGCTGCAGCACCTGGGGGAGGCCCTGGGCCTGCTGCAGCCGGCGCTGGGCCTGGCCGCGCACCCCGGCGAGGTGGCGCTGGCGCTGTGGTTCCATGATGCCGTCTACGAAACCCAGGCCAAGGACAACGAGGCGCGCAGCGCCGACTGGGCCGTGGCCGTGGTGCGCGGGCAGGGTCTGCCGGCGGAGGTGGCCGGGCGCGTGCACGGCCTGATCATGGCGACCTGCCACGCGGCACAGCCGTCCGGGATCGACGCCCAACTGCTGGTGGATGCCGACCTGGGCATTCTCGCGGCCGACCCTCTGCGGTTTGCCGAGTACGAGGTACAGGTGCGGGCCGAGTACGAATGGGTGCCCTTGCCGCTGTACCGCGCCAGGCGCCGCGAGGTGTTGCTGGGCTTCATGCAGCGCGAGGCCATCTACTGCACCGACTGGTTCCGGCAACGGCTGGAGGCGCGGGCGCGGTGCAACCTCGCGCAGGCGCTGGGTTTGTAGGCGGCGCCTGTGTCGGCATCCTATGATCGGGGGCTGCGGCGGGCCGTGCAGGCCTGCCTCCCTCTCTTTCTTATCTTGCCCAGGCTCTGCCTGGCTCACCGGACGCGCAGATGACCACCCTTGGAACCCCTTACTCCCCCCATGCCACCAAAGTCATGCTGCTGGGCAGCGGCGAACTCGGCAAGGAAGTGCTGATCGCGCTGCAGCGCCTGGGCGTGGAAACCATTGCCGTGGACCGTTACGAGAACGCGCCCGGTCAGCAGGTGGCCCACCACGCACGCACCATCACCATGAGCGATCCGGCCCAGCTCAAGGCCTTGATCGAGGCCGAGAAACCCGACCTGGTCGTGCCCGAGATCGAGGCCATTGCCACGCCCATGCTCGAAGAGCTGGAGGCGGCAGGCGTGGTCACCGTGATCCCCACGGCCCGCGCCGCGCGCCTGACCATGGACCGCGAAGGCATTCGCCGCCTGGCCGCCGAGACGCTGGGCCTGGCCACCAGCCCTTACCGCTTCTGTGATTCGCAGCAGGAACTGCAGGCTGCCATCGACGGCACGGATGGCCAGCCCGCCATCGGCTTTCCCTGCGTGGTCAAGCCCGTGATGAGCAGCTCGGGCAAGGGCCAGAGCAAGCTGGACGGCCCGGACGACGTGGCCAAGGCCTGGGACTACGCCATGGCCGGCGGCCGCGTGAGCCATGGCCGTGTGATCGTCGAAGGCTTCATCGACTTCGACTACGAAATCACCCAGCTCACGGTGCGCGCCAAGGGTGCGGACGGCCAGGTGCAGACGCATTTCTGCGATCCCATCGGCCACATCCAGCAGTCCGGCGACTATGTGGAAAGCTGGCAGCCCCATCCCATGCACCCGGCGGCGCTGCAGAAGTCGCGCGACATCGCCAAGGCGGTGACCGATGACCTGGGCGGCCTGGGCCTGTTTGGCGTGGAGCTGTTCGTCAAGGGCGAGCAGGTCTGGTTCAGCGAAGTCTCGCCACGCCCGCACGACACGGGGCTGGTCACGCTGGCCACGCAGTGGCAAAGCGAATTCGAGCTGCATGCGCGCGCCATTCTGGGCCTGCCCGTGGATGCCTCGCTGCGCAACCCCGGCGCCAGCGCCGTGATCTATGGCGGGCAGGATGCCGAAGGCCTGGTGTTCGACGGCGTGGACGAGGCCCTGGCCGTGCCGGGCACGGACTTGCGCCTGTTTGGCAAGCCAGAGAGCTTCGTCAAGCGCCGCATGGGCGTGGCCCTGGCGCGCGCCCAGGATGTGGAGCAGGCGCGCACCAACGCCAAGCTGGCCGCCAGCAAGGTCCGGCCGCGCAAGCCCTGAGGCGCTGCCCAATGACAAAGCCGCCGTCCCTTTGCCGGGCGGCGGCTTTTTTCATGGGGTGCCGGCCTTAGTTGGTCGTGTGCATGGGAGGCTGCGAGGGCTGGGCATCATGCGGCGTGGTCAGCCGGATGGCGCGCTCCTCCTCGCCATGGCTGGCATGCTCGCCATCCGCGCCCAGGCCCCCCTTCCAGCGCCGGACCACGCGCTGGAAGATCAGCGAGTTGGGGATCTGCAGCAGATTGGGCGAGCCATCGGGCGCATGGGCATCCTGCAAGGTGGTGTAGAGCATGTTGATGTCGATCACGCGGCCCTTGGCACCGGGCTTTTCGGCCGTGTCCAGCACCTCGATGTAGTCGCCCAGGCGAAAGGGCCCGACGATGACGATGAGCAGGGCGCAGAACAGATTGGACAGCACGCTCCAGGCCGCAAAGAAGGCCACGGCGCCCACGGTGGCAAAGCCGGTGAAGGCCGTCCACAGCACGGTGGCCGAGACGCCCAGGCGCTCCAGTACCAGCGGCACGGTGGCGGCAATCAGAATCCAGCGGAACACGCCGCGCAGCGGCACCAGCAGCTCCGGCGGCAGGCCGTAGTGCCGGCCCGCGCGTGCGATCAGCCGGCGAACCAGGCGATTGAGCAGCCAGGCCGCGCCGATGATCAGCAGGATCTGGGCACCGGGGATGATGAACTCCAGCCAATCCTGCATCCAGGTGGGCAGGTGCGCTTGAAAACGACGCATAACTTCAAACATTCAGGAAACAGGAATCCGCTTTCGGGACCCGGATGCGCGGCTTGCGCGCGCCCGGCATTGAGCTGCGATCGTAAGCGCAGGCGCAAGGCCCGGCAGTCAGGTGCGGCGCTGCTCCACCGTGTCCATCTGCATCTCGAAGCTGAAGAAGCGGTCGCGCCCCTGCGCCTTGGCCGCGTACAGAGCCTGGTCGGCACGCATGAGCATGGCTTCGGCGCTGGTGTATTCGTCGGGGACGCAGGTGGTGATGCCGCCCGACAGCGTGAGGCCCGATTCATGGGGTGAGTCGGGGTGGCGTATGCGCAGCACGCGCAGCATCTGGCCCACGGCACGCGCGAACGTCATGGCCCCCGAGCGTGGCGTGCGCGGCAGGATGAGCGCGAATTCCTCGCCGCCATAGCGCGCCGCCACGTCACGCGGGCGCACGCAGACCTCGCGCAGCAGGCGTCCTATCTGTTTCAGGCATTCATCGCCATGCACATGGCCATAGGTGTCGTTGTAGCGCTTGAAATGGTCCAGGTCGCAGAGCATCAGCGTCAGCGGCTGGCCCTCGCGGCGGGCCGAGGCGATCTCGGCATGCAGGATGCGGTCGAAGCCTCGGCGGTTGACCAGGCCCGTGAGCTGGTCGAGCTCGACCATTTCGTTGAGCTTCTGGTTGGCCTCATGCAGCTCGGCCGACAGCGATACCAGGCGCCGGCGCATGTCCAGCAGGCGGCGCATGGCGCGCAGCTTGGCCACGAGCACGATGGGCTTGACGGGCTTGACCAGGTAGTCGTCGCCTCCGGCCTCGATGCCGCGCCACACGTCCAGGTCATTGTCCAGTCCGGACAGGAAGATGACGGGCGTCCACTCGCCGGGCTCGGCCTCGCGCAGCTGGCGGGCCACCCAGTAGCCGTCCTCGCCCGGCAGACGGATGTCGAGCAGCACGAGGTCGGGGCGCTGCTCGCGGAACAGTGCCAGGGCGCTGGGGCCATCGGCAGCCTCCAGCACGCGGGTCACGCCGGCATGCAGCAGCTCGCTGACCAGACTGGTGCGTACCGAGGCCTGGTCTTCCACGACCAGCACGCAAAACGGCGATGCCTCGTCCGTCGGCTTGGCGAAGCGCGCTCCGGTGGGCTCGATGGCGGGAGAGTCGGTGCTGTCGGTGGGCGAAGGTGGTGGGGCAGCGGGCATGGCCTTCAGGGTTGTGAGACCAGAAATGGGTCAGGGGGCTGCGCAGTACGCGGCATGGGGGTGGCGCCAGTGTAAGTCGGTCGTTGTATTCGTGTGCGATTGTGGATGCCCGGCTTTCTTCAGGCCAGGGGCAGGTCCGTGCGGGCCCGGCTGGCTTCGTCGTGCCATTGCACGAAGGCGTCGGCGGCCGCACACAGGCGTGGGTTGCCCAGTTGCTGCAGTAGCCTGCAAGCTGCAAAGCCCTGGGCTTTTTCGTCATAGGCAAGCGCCCACTGGCGGCGCTCTTGCCGCGTCTGCTCGGGCTGGGGCCAGCGGCGCAGCGAGGTGGACAGTCCGGTCAGGCCCATGCGCCAGGGCTTGCCCGATACGCGGGCGCGAAAGCACTGCTGGCGCTCGCACAGCAGGGCATAGAGCGGGTCCACCTGCAAGGCGTCGAACAACTGCGCGACGGCAGGGTCGTCGGGTGCGAAATCGGTATGCGTGACGATGACACGCAGGCCCTTGGGCGTTTCATAGACGCGCAGCCCCCAGTCGGCATGGCTTTGGTGGAAGGCCTGTACGCGCTCCATGGCGCGTGCGGACGGCGAGTCCGTGGCCGCGCGCCGGCGCGCCTGCCGCGCCTCCCACCAGCGCTGCACGCGCCGCATGGCCAGGAACAGCAGCAGCACGACCAGCGCCGTGGCCACCATCCTCGAATTGTTCTTGTGCGGTGCCAGCCGGGCCAGCCAGGTGGCGGCCGAAGCCAGCAAAAGCAGGGTCACGACGGGAAAGCGCACAGCGCTGGGCGGCTCGGGCAGGTCGATATCGGCGATGGCCACGCGCTCGGTGTTCAGGCAGTGGGCGCCGTAGCTGTTGCGTGTCATTACCGTGCCGTCGCGCCGCTGCAGGACCTCTTCGCGTATGGGGGTGCTGAAGCCGTCGAGCGCGTACTCGTTCTTCCATTCCATGCGCGGCTCGCCTGGGGGCAGCGCCGCATTGCGGGCGTCTTGCAGGGCCTTGGCGGCACGCTCCTGGGCGTGGGCCTGGGCAGCCTCCTGGCTGGTGTCGGACCATCCCCAGCGCTGGACGGTGATGCCGTGGGTGGGGCGGCTTTCATGCCGCAGGCGCGCCTGCGCCCAGTAGGTGGGGATGTGCATGGCGAGCCAGTATAGGGAAAAGCCGCCTGGCTCCCAAGGGAACGCAGGCGGCTTCAGTTGGCCATGCGCGCAGGCGCTGGATGCCGGGGGGTTACTGTTCGCGGCGCAGGGCGGGGAACAGGATCACGTCGCGGATGCTAGCGCTGTCGGTCAGCAGCATCATCAGGCGGTCGATGCCGATGCCGCAGCCGCCCGTGGGGGGCATGCCGTACTCGAGGGCACGCACGAAGTCGTGGTCGAAGTACATGGCTTCGTCGTCGCCGCCGTCCTTGGCCTGGACCTGGGCGTTGAAGCGCGCGGCCTGGTCCTCGGCGTCGTTGAGTTCGGAGAAGCCGTTGCCGAATTCACGGCCCGTGATGTACAGCTCGAAGCGCTCGGTGACTTCGGGGCGCTCGTCATTGGCGCGTGCCAGCGGCGAGATCTCGGTGGGGTGCTCCATGATGAAGGTGGGCTGCCAGAGCTTTTCCTCGACCACTTCCTCGAAGTACAGCACCTGCAGGCTGGCCAGGGTACGGGTGGACAGGCGGTCCTTTTCTTCCGTCATGCCCAGCTTGCGCAGGGCATTGGTCAGCCATTCGCGGTCGGCCACCTTGTCACCGGCTTCGGTGAACTTGACGATGGCTTCGGGAATGGTCAGGCGCTGGAAGGGCTGGGACAGGTCCACGGGCTTGCCGCCGTAGGTCAGCTGCAGCGTGCCCACGGCCTTTTGCGCGGCGTCGCGCACCAGTGCCTCGGTGTAGTCCATCAGGTCGCGGTAGTTCCAGTAGGCCGCGTAGAACTCCATCATGGTGAACTCGGGGTTGTGGCGCACCGAGATGCCTTCGTTGCGGAAGTTGCGATTGATCTCGAACACGCGCTCGAAGCCGCCGACCACCAGGCGTTTGAGGTACAGCTCGGGCGCGATGCGCAGGTACATCTCCTGGTCCAGCGCGTTGTGGTGGGTGACGAAGGGCTTGGCGTTGGCGCCGCCGGGAATGGGATGCAGCATGGGCGTCTCCACTTCCAGGAAGCCATGCTCCACCATGAATTCGCGGATGCCCGAGACGGCCTTGCTGCGCGCGATGAAGCGGCGGCGGGCCTGCTCGTCCATCATCAGGTCCACGTAGCGCTGGCGCACCTTCTGCTCCAGATCGGCCATGCCGTGGAACTTGTCAGGCATGGGGCGCAGGCTCTTGGTGAGCAGGCGCAGCGTCTGCACCTTGACCGACAGCTCGCCGGTCTTGGTCTTCATCAGCGTGCCTTCGGCGCCCAGGATGTCGCCCAGGTCCCAGCGCTTGAAGGCCGCATAGACCTCCTCGCCCACGGTGTCGCGCGTGATGTACAGCTGGATGCGGCCGTGCGTGGGGCCCAGCGATCCGTCCTGGATGGTGGCGAAGCTGGCCTTGCCCATGACGCGCTTGAGCATCATGCGGCCGCCCAGGCTGACCTGCACGGATTCGGCGTCGAGCTGCTCGGCGCTCTTGTCGGCATGGGCCTGCTGCAGGGCCTCGGCGCGGTCGGCCGGCTTGAAGTCGTTGGGGAAGGCCACGCCGCCCTGTTCACGCACCTGTTCGCGCAGGGCCTTGAGTTTTTCGCGGCGCTCGGCGATGAGTTGGTTTTCGTCCTGGGGAGCGGTCTGGTCCGCTGCAGATGGTGTGTTGTGTTCGGTCATGACAATGAGCGCCAGCGCAAAACGCCGAGGGGCCGGAAAAAAGCCGGAGGGGGAAATCGGGGAAAGCCGAAAAAAAGCCAGGCGGGAAGGGCTGGAAAATGCAGCGGCAGCAGCAAATGCCACCGGCAGGCCCCGCAGCTGGCGGGCTGAATTCGCGATTTTAAGTTTTTTGTCGCGCTTTCGGTGCGTGGTGCCGTCAATGTGCCGGACCTTGCTGCGGTATGACGCCGCAGGACCGCCAATTCGTCAGTGCGCGGCGGGCGGGGGGCCGGGCGCCGTCCCCTGCGAATTGCCTATGCCGCTGCGTTCCAGCACATCCGCCACCAGCTCCAGCCGCACCAGCGGGCTGTCCAAGGCCATCAGTTGCTGCTTGATGGACACGGGCAGGGGCAGCAGCTCGGTCCAGCGGTTGGCCACCCAGCCGCAGTCGCCCATCTGTTCGGCGCTGGGCAGCCGGGCATGGTCGGCGTCGGTGGATCGTGCGTGCAGCTGCATCAGCACCTGGGCCAGGGCCTGGGCCGTGGCGAGCAGGTGATCGGGGACGGGGACGGCGGTGTCGGCAGGCAGCAACTGCACATCGGCCACCCACAGGCCGTGGGGCAGCTGCCGGTGATCCTGCATGCGAAAGCGCTGCGTGCCCTCGCACTGCAGGTGCAGCAGGCCGGGCTGGGGCTGCTGCAGCTGGACGATGCGTGCCAGCGTGCCCACGGCATGCAGCTGCTCGGCGGCCGCACCGGCCTTGCGCACTTCGCTGCCGGCCTGCAATGCCACCACGCCGAAGGGGGCTCCCGTGCGCTCGCACTTGCGGATCATGTCGAGGTAGCGGACCTCGAAGACGCGAAGGCTCAGCAGGCCTTGGGGAAAAAGGACGCTGCCCAGGGGGAAAAGCGGCAGGGAGTGCAGTGCGGTATGGGCGGTCATGTGATGGGCGGGATGCGGCAGCTATCATCCCATGCTGTGCCAAGGCCGGCTGGCCGTGGTCCGATCTTCCTCTCGCAGTCCTACAACGCCATGCTTTTTCAGATCGTTTCCTTTTTGCTCGATGTGGTCGTTGGCCTGCTGACCGGCGTCTGCCTGTTGCGCATGTACATGCAGGCCCAGCGCATTCCCTTCGGCAACCCGGTCGGCCGACTGGTGTTTGCGCTGTCCGACTGGATCGTGATGCCGCTGCGCCGCGTCATCAAGCCGGCCGGGCGCTGGGACATGTCCAGCCTGATCGCGGCCTTCCTGCTGCAGATGCTGCAGTTCGTGCTGCTGTGGCTGCTGATGGGCGGGCAGTCCAATGTGGTCGCCTTGCCGTGGCTGGCCCTGTGCGGCCTGGCGCGCGTGGCGCTGTCGGGCATGGTGGGCGTGCTGCTGATCTATGTCATCTTGTCGTGGGTGCAGCCGCAGTCGCCGATGTACGGCGTGCTGCAGCGCCTGTCCGAGCCCATGCTGCGGCCCATTCGCCGCATCGTGCCCCTGATCGGCGGTATCGATCTGTCGGCACTGGTGGCCCTGGTGCTGCTGCAGATTGCGCTGATGGTGCTGGGCTATATCCAGGGCTCGGGCCTGATGCTGCTGGCCTGATTTCCCCAGTTTCCCGGACGTGAAAAAGCCGCCGCAGGCACCCACCTGCGGCGGCTTTTTTGTGTCTGCGCGAGGCTTTACTGAACAGCGTCGGCCGGCAGGCGCTGCAGCATGGCAAGCGATGCGGCGATGCGGTCGCGCAGTTCGCGGCGGTCCACGATCATGTCCACGGCGCCCTTGTCCTGCAGGAACTCGGCGCGCTGGAAGCCTTCGGGCAGCTTCACGCGCACCGTGGTTTCGATCACGCGCGGGCCGGCGAAGCCGACCAGGGTCTTGGGCTCGGCAATGACGATGTCTCCCACGAAGGCGAAGCTGGCGGAGACGCCGCCGAAGGTGGGGTCGGTCAGCACCGAGACGTAGGGCAGGCCCTTCTTGGCCAGGCGTGTGAGCGCGGCGTTGGCCTTGGCCATCTGCATCAGGCTCAGCAGGCCTTCCTGCATGCGCGCGCCGCCGGTGGCGGTGAAGCAGATGAAGGGGACCTTCTGCTCGATGGCGGTCTCGACGCCACGCACGAAGCGCTCGCCGACCACGGAGCCCATGGAGCCGCCCATGAATTCGAACTCGAAGCAGGCTGCGACCACGTTGACGCTCTTGATGGCGCCGCCCATGACGACCAGGGCATCGGTCTCGCCGGTGTTCTCCAGCGCTTCCTTGAGGCGCTCGGGGTACTTGCGGCTGTCCTTGAACTTCAGGGCGTCGACAGGAATGACTTCCTGGCCGATCTCATAGCGGCCTTCGGCATCCAGGAAATGGTTCAGGCGGGCGCGCGCGCCGATGCGGTGATGGTGGCTGCAGCTGGGGCAGACGTTCTGGTTTTTCTCCAGATCGGCCTTGTAGAGCACGGTCTCGCAGCTCGGGCACTTGATCCACAGACCTTCGGGGATCTGCTGGAGGCGATCCGTAGGGTTGGTTTGCTGGATTTTGGCAGGCAGGAGTTTTTCAAGCCAGGACATGGTGTTTCCTTTTCAGGCGCAGGGCATGCGGCAGCGGGCCGCATGCAAGGGCTGCATTATGCGACCTACGCGTCGAGTGCCTTGCGCACGCCGCGCAGGAAGTCGATGGTCAGGGGGACGATCTTTTCGTGGGGCTGGCCGTCCAGCATCTCGATGATGCGGCTGCCGATCACCACCGCATCGGCCACGCGGCCGATGGCCTGTGCCGTGGCCGCGTCGCGGATGCCGAAGCCCACGCCCACGGGAATGCTCACGTGCTCGCGGATGCGCGGCAGCATGGCTTCCACGGCTGCCGTGTCGAGCGCGCCCGAGCCGGTCACGCCCTTGAGCGAGACGTAGTAGACATAGCCGCTGGCCACGCGCGCCACCTGCTGCATGCGCTCGGTGGTGGACGTGGGTGCCAGCAGGAAGATGAGGTCCATGTCGCGCGCACGCAGTTGCGCGGCGAATGCCTCGCACTCCTCGGGCGGGTAGTCCACGATGAGCAGGCCGTCGACGCCGGCTTCGGCCGCATCGTCCACGAAGCGGTCCTTGCCGTGGATCTGGTCGTAGCGCTCCACCGGGTTGGCATAGCCCATCAGCACCACGGGCGTGGTCTGGTTTTTCTGGCGGAACTCGCGCACATAGGCCAGCACCTGCACCAGGCCCACGCCGTTGGCGATGGCACGGTCGCCAGCCTTCTGGATGGTGGGGCCGTCGGCCATGGGGTCCGAGAAGGGCACGCCCAGCTCGATCACATCGGCGCCAGCTTCCACCATGCCGTGCATCAGCGACGGCGTGATGGCCGCGAACGGGAAGCCCGCGGTGATGTAGGGGATCAGGGCCTTGCGGCCATCTTCCTGGAGTTTGGTGAAAGTCGTGGTGATGCGGCTCATTGAGCTGCTCCTCCCTTGACCGTGAGCCCGCGCATGGAGGGACGGTCGTAATAGTCGGCGCCCGAGAGATCGGCCACGGTGCCGATGTCCTTGTCGCCGCGACCGGACAGGTTCACGAGGATGGACTGGTCGGCGCGCATGGTCTTGGCCAGTTGCATGGCATAGGCCACGGCATGGCTGGACTCCAGGGCGGGAATGATGCCTTCGGTGCGGCACAGGTAGTGGAAGGCGTCCAAGGCCTCCTGGTCCGTGATGCCCACGTATTGGGCGCGGCCCAGTTCCTGCAGCCAGGCGTGCTCGGGGCCGACGCCGGGATAGTCAAGGCCGGCGCTGATGCTGTGCGTCTCGGTGATCTGGCCGTTCTCGTCCTGCAGGATGAAGGTGCGGTTGCCGTGCAGCACGCCGCTGCTGCCGCGCTGCAGCGAGGCCGAGTGCTTGCCGCTGTCCAGGCCCTCGCCCGCAGCCTCGACGCCGATCAGGCGCGTGTTCTCGAACGGGATATAGGGGTGGAAGATGCCCATGGCATTGCTGCCGCCGCCTACGCAGGCGACCACGGCGTCGGGCTGGCGGTCGGCGCCCAGGAACTCGGGCATCTGCGTGAGGCATTCCTCGCCGATGACCTTCTGGAAGTCGCGCACCATCGCGGGATAGGGGTGGGGGCCGGCCACGGTGCCGATGATGTAGAAGGTGTTGTCCACGTTGGCCACCCAGTCGCGCATGGCCTCGTTGAGCGCATCCTTGAGCGTGCGGCTGCCCGATTCCACCGGCACCACGGTGGCGCCCAGCAGGCGCATGCGGTAGACGTTGGGGCTTTGGCGCTTCACGTCCTCGGAGCCCATGTAGACGATGCACTCGAGACCGTAGCGCGCGCAGATGGTGGCCGTGGCCACGCCGTGCTGGCCGGCGCCCGTCTCGGCAATGATGCGGGGCTTGCCCATGCGCCGGGCGAGCATGGCCTGGCCGATCACGTTGTTGATCTTGTGCGCGCCCGTGTGGTTGAGGTCTTCGCGCTTGAGGTAGATCTGCGCGCCGCCCATCTCGCGCGACATGCGCGCCGCGTGGTAGACGGGCGAGGGGCGGCCGACGAAATGGGCCAGCTCGGACTGGAATTCGGCAACGAATTCCGGGTCGTTCTGGTACTTGGCGTATGCGTCGCGCAGCTCGGTCAGAGCGTGTGTCAGGGTTTCGCTGGCAAAGCTGCCGCCGAAGCGGCCAAAGTGGCCAGATGCGTCAGGGTACTGGTATTCGAACATGGCTTGTCTGCAAAAGTTGGTCATCGGCCGCGCGCACGGCGGCGATGAATCGGTGTATCTTGCCGGCGTCCTTGATGCCCCTGAGGGGCTTGCCGTCGGGACCATCGGCCTCGACGCCGGAACTGACATCAACGGCCAGCGAGAGTCCTCGCGGGCGCACTTGCAAGATGCCATCGGTCACGTTTGCAGGCGTGAGTCCACCAGACAAAACGAGGTGAGAGGCGACGTTTGGTGGAAGGAGTGACCAATTGAATGCTTTTCCGCCACCACCATAGCCGTCGACATGGGCGTCGAGCAGTATGGCCTGGGCTTTCGAGTAACGCTGGGCATATTCTACGAGGTCGAAGCGCGCGGCATCGGGACCAAGGGGAATGCGCGCGGCGCGCAGGAAGGCGCGGGTGCCGCCCGATGTGGCGGCAAGGCAGTCCTCGGGCGACTCGTCGCCGTGGAACTGCACGCAGGCGCCCGGGATGGCGGCGCAGGCGGCCATCACGTTGGCGGCGCTTTCATTGACGAACAGCAGCACCGGTGTCACGAAGGGCGGCAGGCGCCGCGCCAGCTCGGCGGCACGCTGCACCGTCACGGCGCGCGGGCTGGGGGCGTAGAGGACAAAGCCCACGGCGTCGGCGCCGGCGGCCGCGGCTGCGTCCACATCCTGTTCGCGGGTGAGTCCGCAGATCTTGATTCGGGTGCGCTGCATGGGGGCTGAAGAATGGGGGAAGGCCTGCTCGTTCACGGGAGCCAATCATAGGCCGGGCTGCGCGAAGGAAGGCCCCATGAAGGATCGTATACGGGACCCAGAAAGTACAGGCCGTCCGGCGAGAAGGTGGGCGCGGCGGCATCGCGGGAGCGCGCCTCCAGCACCTGTTGCA
The DNA here is from genome assembly GCF_009827015.1 of Delftia sp. CH05. Lineage (NCBI taxonomy): Bacteria > Pseudomonadati > Pseudomonadota > Betaproteobacteria > Burkholderiales > Comamonadaceae > Delftia > Delftia sp. CH05. The sequence continues at coordinate 59,841 of NZ_WUMG01000006.1, forward strand.
TCCACTGCGGCGCGTGTGTGCCCTGGCCTACGGCGAGCAGGCAGCCCATGATGTTGCGCACCATGTGGTGGAGGAAGGCGCTGCCCTCGAACTCGAATCGCCAGTAGCAGCATTCCATGGCTGCATCCCCGGGACGCATGGAGCTGGCCGCGGCCATCTGGGCGCCGTCGCCTGCCATGCGGCGGGTGATGGACAGGCGGTGCAGTGTCTTGACGGGGGATTTGGCCTGGCAACCCGATGCGCGGAAAGAGCTGAAATCGTGCTCTCCCAGCAGGTGCTGGGCGGCGGCCTGCATGGCGTCACCGTTGAGTGCATGGAACACCCAGCCCACACGCCCGGCCTCCACGCTGGGCCGCACGGGCGACTGCAGCAGCACATAGGCATAGCGCCTGGCTGTGGCGCAGGCCCGTGAATGGAAGGAGTCGGGCACGGGCTGGGCCCATTGCACGGCGATGTCCGGCGGCAGGAAGGTGTTGGTGCCACGGACCCAGGAGAACGGGGCCCTGTCCAGCGGCGTGTCGAAGTGGACGACCTGCATGAGGCCGTGCACTCCGGCATCGGTGCGGCCCGCACAGAGGGTGTGGACCTCCTGAGCGGCAAAGCGGCCCAGGGCCGCTTCGAGATGGTCTTGAATGGTGTTGCCAGACAGCTGGCTTTGCCAGCCGCTGTAGCGCTGGCCGTTGTAGGCGACGCCGAGGGCTACGCGCATGGCGAGGCCTCCGGCATGGGTTGGGTGTGCATCAAGTTGTCAGTTTTCCATGGCGGCATGTACCACCGTGTCACGCGAAACCGGCACGCGGCGCCTGGGCAGGCGCCGTCGGGCTTCAGTCTATCTCGGCAAGGAGGCGCTGGGCTTTGGCCTTGAGATCGCCGTGGGCCTCGGAGATCACTTCCTCGATGAGTGTACGGGCTCCGTCGCTGTCGCCGATGGCATTGAATTCCTGGGCCAGGGCGAGCTTGGTGGCCAGCGGGTCTTCGGGCGCCGAAGGCGGCGTTGCGGCCGTGGGGGCGTCATTGCCCAGGTCCAGGGACAGGCTGCCCAGGTCGAATTCCAGCGATTCGGCCGGTTCCGGCTTGGCCTTGGCCGCCGTTTCCAGCACGCCGCCGGAATGCGCTGCTGCCGGCGCTTGGGCTGGCGCCTCGGTGCCCAGGTCTTCCAGGTTGAACTCCATGGCGTCCAGCGACAGCAGATCGGTACTGGCGTGGCTGTCGTCCGTGGTGGAACCGGTCAGGGGCGAGGGTTCCGTGGCCGGGAAGCTGTCCGTGACCTGCCGTGTGACGGGCATGTCCAGCGGCAGCATCTCGGTCGGCTGCATGTCGCTCATGGCGCTGCTGTGGTTCAGGGCATCCGTCAGCGAGGCATGGGCCGTGGGCTGGAAGCCGGGCATGTCCAGCGATGCAGCAGGCGGCTCCACGCGGGGATCCATGCGAGGCGCCTCGCTTGCTGCGGGCTGCATGGGCTCCAGCGGCGCGCGCAGCGTGGGCTCCAGCGCAGCGAAGTCCTGTTCGCTGGGCATGGGGGCCGGTGCGGGCAGCGGGCTGGCGTGCTGCGCGGGCAGGCTGGCGTCGGCCAGGCCGCCGGGCAGGTCCATGTTGAGGTCCATGTCCAGGTCCATGGGCAGGGTGGCAGGGCCTTCGCGGTGCGCCTCCATGTCCAGGGGGCGGCTGGCCAGCGAGGCGGCCGCCAGTCCGGCAGCTGCCGCTGCGGCGCCGCCGGCAACGGCGGCCGCAGACAGGGGCGCGGCGCCGGCAGGCTGGTAGAGGGCGTTTTCCGGGTCCAGGATGCGGCCCTGGTCGGCCAGGCGCTGCCAGTCCACGCCCTTGCCCTGGGTCAGGCCGTGCAGGGTCTGCGCGACGGCCTCGAAGGCCTTGCGGTCATGGCGCTTGGCGTAGATGTCGGCCAGCTTCTGGTGCAGCGCGGTGCGGCTGGGATCGGTGCGCAGGGCTTCCTTGAGGATTTCCTCTGCCTGCAGGTCGCGGCCGTAGGCCAGGTAGACATCGGCCTCGGCCACGGGGTCCACATCGCCGGCATCGAGCTGACTGGGCGAGTAGTGCATGGAGGTGCCCGACAGCTGGCTCGATGTGCCGGTATCCACGCGTTGGCCGCCACTGGCTCCAAAGAAGGAATCGGCCGCGAGCTGGCTGTCGCCAAAGGCGCTTTCGCTGGAGGCTGCGGCAGCGCGGCGGCGCTGCATGACGCGGTAGCCACCATAGCCCAGCAGCAGGGCCAGCAAGGCGGCGCCGGCCAGCGGGATGGTGGGATCTTCCATCAGCGTATCGATGAAGCTGGGCTCGGCGATCGGTGCGACGGGGGCGGGTGCCGGCTTGGGCTTCGGCGGCTCGGCAGGAGCGGGCGTGGCGGGCACGGCTTCTGCCGCGGGCGCTGCCGGGCCTGCAGCATTGGCTGCGGCGTCTGGAGCAGCAGCGGTGGCGGCAGCGGCCGCAGCGGCTGCGTCGGCAGTCGCCGCCGGGGCCGGGGGCGTTGTCTGGGGTGCTGCAGCTTCAGGCGCTGCAGGCACGGTCGGCGCGCCCGGCACAGCAACGCCGTTTGCCGTGCCGCTGGTTGCCGAGGCAGGTGCTGCAGCAGCACCTTCGGCGGGCTTGGTGGCGGCGGCGATCTGGCTCAGCTCGGACATGTTGCGCTGCAGTTCGGCCGTGCGCGATGCCTGGTCGTCGGACTGCTTTTGCTTGGCCAGGCGCTCGTCTGCCTCCACGCCCTTGACAGCACCTTTGGACAGGGTGAGCTTGTCGGGTGCGGCGGTGGAGGGCTTGCGGTCTTCGACCTGGGCCTGGACGCTGCCCGATGCTTCACGATTGGCCGATGCCACGGGCGCGGCCGGTGCGGCGCTGGCCAGCTGGCGGCGGAACTGGTTGAAATCCCGGGACTGGGCTGCAACGATCTGGCGCGCCTCGCGCGGCGAGGTGGCCTGTGCCGTGGCCTCGTCAGGCACGGTGAGCACGGCGCCGGAGCGCATGCGGTTCACATTGCCGTTGATGAAGGCCTTGGGATTGGAGCGCAGCATGGCCACCAGCATCTGGTCCAGCGAAACGCCTGCGGGCAGGTGGGCGGCGGCAATGCGGCCGGCCGTGTCTCCGGTCTTGATGCGGACCTCGGATGCTTCGGACGGCGCCGGCGCTGCAGCAGCGCGCTCGCGGGCTGATGCGGTGCCCCGGCGCGGGGCTGCCGGAGCAGGGGCTGGACGGCTTTCCTCGGTGTTGCCTGCGGCAGCTGGCGAGGGGGCCGGCGCGGCGCGGCGCGGTGCGGCGCCCGGTTCGGGGGCGGAGGCCTGGGCTGCAGCCGTCACGGCAGGCGGCAGCTTTTGCAGGGTGGGCGGATCCAGCAGCAGGGTGTAGTTGCGCTGCAGGTTGCCCGAGGCCCAGCTGGCGTCGATCACCAGATCGACAAATGGCTCGTTGACGGGCTGGGTGCTTGTGAGTCGCAGCACGGCCGATCCGTCCGCGCGACGCTGCACGCTGACGCGCACCTGGCTGGCCGTGGCGTTGTACTCCATGCCCTGGGTGCGGAAGACGCCGGGAGAGGCCACGCCCACGCGCAGGCCTTCGGCTTCAGCCGCCGTGATCTGGGGGATTTCGACTTCGGCACGCAGGGGCTCGCCCAGGGCCGATTGCACGTTCACCCGGCCCAGAGCCAGTGCCCAGGCCTCGGAGGCGGGCAGTGCGACCGAGACGACGGCCGCAGCGGCCAGCACAGAGAGTTTCCAACGATGCATAAAGCGTCAAACCTGTGTGGATGCAATTGGGCGGGCACTATTGTTATTGTGAGGATGCCCGCGTTTGCACATGTAATTGAAATTTACCCGGGGATAGATGGCACGCCATATACCAAGGTGCTTGGGTCGCATTGTCGGCCACGCTATAGGATCGCAAGCGTCTGGTTGCCGGTGAACGCTGCCAGTTGTTGTCGAACGGCAACGAGAAGAAACACAATGTATCTTCGGTGATTGTAGGCAACCGCCTACAGTCAGGGGACAAGAGACTTGGGCATTGTGCCCAATCGCACAGGGTTTAAAGCCGAAAAAAGCGCCATGTCCCGGGCCAGGACATGGCGCTTTTTGTGTTGGCTCAAGCCGGCGGTGCTCAGGCGGCCAGCAGGATGCGCAGCATGCGGCGCAGCGGCTCGGCGGCGCCCCACAGCAGTTGGTCGCCGATCACGAAGGCCGACAGGTATTCGGGGCCCATGTTCAGCTTGCGCACGCGGCCCACGCCGACTTCCAGGCCGCCGGTGATGGCGGCGGGCGTCAGTTCCTTGACGGTGATGGCGCGTTCATTGGGCACCCACTTCACCCAGGGGTTGCCGGACTTGATGATGGCTTCCAGCTCCTGCAGGGGCAGGTCCTTCTTGAGCTTGAGGGTCAGCGCCAGGCTGTGGCAGCGCATGGCGCCGATGCGCACGCACAGGCCGTCGACGGGAATGGTCTGCTCCGTGCCCAGGATCTTGTTGACCTCTGCCTGGCCCTTCCACTCTTCCTTGGACTGGCCGTTGTCCAGCTGTGCGTCGATCCAGGGGATCAGGCCGCCAGCCAGAGGCGCGCCGAAGAATTCGGTGGGCACATCGGTGCGGATGGTCTGGGCCACCTTGCGGTCGATATCCAGGATGGCGGAGGCGGGCGTGGCCAGCTCGTCGGACACGGCCGCATGCACCACGCCCATGCCCTTGAGCAGTTCGCGCATGTGGTTGGCGCCGCCACCGGAGGCTGCCTGGTAGGTCATGGAGCTGACCCATTCCACGAGACCGGCCTTGAACAGGCCGCCCAGCCCCATCAGCAGGATGGAGTTGGTGCAGTTGCCGCCAATCCAGTTCTTGCCGCCCGCGGCGAGCTTGGACTGGATCAGGCCTTCATTGACGGGGTCGAGCACGATGACGGCATCGCCTTCCATGCGCAGCGACGATGCGGCATCGATCCAGTGGCCGTTCCAGCCCGAGGCGCGCAGCTGGGGGAAGACTTCCTTGGTGTAGTCACCGCCCTGGCAGGTGATGATGATGTCGCACTTGGACAGCTCGGCAATGTCGTTGGCATTGCGCAGCTCGGTGTGGGTCTTCGCCATGGCCGGGGCCTTGCCGCCGGCGTTGGAGGTGGAGAAGAAAACGGGCTCGATCAGGTCGAAATCGCTCTCTGCCTGCATGCGGTCCATCAGCACGGAGCCGACCATGCCGCGCCAGCCCACCAGGCCTACCAATTGCTTGCTCATTTTTGAAACGCCCTTTCAGTGTGAAAACAGTGCTGGATCAAGACTGTTGTCGCCCGGCTCGTCTGGGCCAGGTGAGGGCGCACGACGAACCGGGCTGGGTCAGCCTTTGATTGTCGTAATGGTTGTGGATGTGATTGCGCGCACGGCCACACCAGCCTGGGCGGCGGATGCAATGTTCAGCAGGAGGAACGGGCGGGCGGCAAACATAAGAGCAGTCATTCTAGCGAATACGCCAGGAAAGAGAATGTCTGTTTGATGAATATCTTCGTCGAAATGGCGAAAAGCAGACGTCTGTTTTGACGCTTTGCCAAGTTCTGGAAAATCCTGGCCAGGCAGGGCAGCCGCAAGCCCGGAGGCTCGCGGCTGTCGTGGACGTCAGGCCAGCGCGGCCACCACGGCATCGCCCATCTCGCGGGTGGAGACCTTGGTCGTGCCTTCGCTGTGGATGTCGGCCGTGCGCAGGCCCTGGGCCAGGACCTTTTGCACGGCAGCTTCGATACGCTGTGCAGCAGCCTCCTGGTTCAGCGAGAAGCGCAGCATCATTGCAGCCGACAGGATGGTGGCCAGCGGATTGGCAATGCCCTTGCCCGCAATGTCGGGGGCCGAGCCATGGCTGGGCTCGTACAGACCCTGGCCCTTGGCGTTGAGCGAGGCAGAGGGCAGCATGCCGATGGAGCCGGTGAGCATGGAGGCTTCATCGGACAGGATGTCGCCAAACATATTGCCCGTGACCACCACGTCGAAGCGCTTGGGCTCCTTGACCAGTTGCATGGCGGCGTTGTCCACGTACATGTGGTCCAGTTGCACGTCGGGGTACTGCTGGCCTACCTCGGTGACCACGTCCTTCCAGAACTGGAAGGTTTCCAGCACGTTGGCCTTGTCCACGCTGGTCACGCGCTTGCTGCGCTTTTGCGCGGCCTGGAAGGCCACGTGGGCGATGCGCTCGATTTCGGGCTTGGAGTAGCGCATGGTGTCGAAGGCTTCCTCGGCGCCGGGGAAGTGGCCGTCGGTGGCCACGCGGCGGCCGCGCGGCTGGCCGAAGTAGATGTCGCCGGTCAGCTCGCGGATGATGAGGATGTCCAGGCCTGCGACCAGTTCGGGCTTGAGGCTGGAGGCATGGGTCAGCTCCGCATAGCAGATGGCCGGGCGGAAGTTGGCAAACAGACCCATGTGCTTGCGCAGGCCCAGGATGGCCTGCTCGGGGCGCAGCGGGCGGTCCAGCGTGTCGTACTTCCAGTCGCCCACGGCGCCGAACAGCACGGCGTCGGACTCCATGGCCAGCTTCAGCGTGGATTCGGGCAGCGGGTGGCCGGCAGCTTCGTAGGCAGCGCCGCCCACGGGGGCGGTCTGCATGTCGAAGTCCAGGCCCAGGGCGCCCAGCACCTTCACGGCTTCCGCAACGATTTCGGGGCCGATGCCATCACCGGGCAAGACTGCGATTTTCATGGTGTTCCTTTTGAGAGACTGTTCGGATGGTGGAAGGCCGCCGGCGGCTGGTTCAGCAACGCCTGCGGCCCATTGATGCGCGCAAGTGGAGATCGATCAGCGCTGCACCAGCGTGTGGGCCAGCCAGGGCTTGGTGGCCAGGCGCTCGGCCTCGTAGGCGCGGATCTTGTCGGCATGGCGCAGGGTCAGGCCGATGTCGTCAAAACCGTTGAGCAGGCAGTACTTGCGGAAGGCAATGACGTCGAAGGGGATCTCCTCGCCCTGCGGGCGCACGATCACCTGGCGATCCAGATCGATGGTCAGCTCGTAGCCGGGGAAGGCCGCGATCTCGTTGAACAGCATGTCGATCGTGGCTTCGGGCAGCACGATGGGCAGCAGGCCGTTCTTGAAGCAGTTGTTGAAGAAGATGTCGGCGAAGCTGGGTGCCAGGATGGCGCGAAAGCCGTACTGGTCCAGGGCCCAGGGCGCGTGCTCGCGGCTGGAGCCGCAGCCGAAGTTCTTGCGTGCGACCAGGATGGAGGCGCCCGCATAGCGCGGCTGATTGAGCACGAAGTCGGGGTTGGGCTTGCGCGAGGCCGGGTCCTGGCCGGGTTCGCCATGGTCCAGGTAGCGCCACTCGTCGAACAGGTTCACGCCGAAGCCGGTCTTCTTGATCGACTTGAGGAACTGCTTGGGAATGATGGCGTCGGTGTCGACGTTTTCGCGGTCCATGGGGGCGACAAGGCCCTTGTGCACGGTGAATTGTTGCATGGCAGTATCGAATTCAGGGTTCAGCGGGCGGCGCGTTCGATGGCGCTGCCCGCGCTTTGCACGTCCTGGCCAATGCCCTTGACGGTATTGCAGGCGGCCAGGGTGAAGGCCAGGCCGATCAGGAGGATCGAGAAGGAAGGCTTCATGGTGTGCTGGCGGGGGCAGTTGCGGGTTCAGGAGAATCTGCGGATGTCCACGAAGTGGCCGTGGATGGCCGCGGCAGCGGCCATGGCGGGGCTCACCAGGTGGGTGCGTCCGCCCGCGCCCTGGCGGCCTTCGAAGTTGCGGTTGCTGGTGGAGGCGCAGCGCTCGCCGGGCTCCAGGCGGTCGGCGTTCATGGCCAGGCACATGGAGCAGCCGGGTTCGCGCCATTCAAAGCCTGCCGCCTTGAAGATCTGGTCCAGGCCTTCGCGCTCGGCCTGCTCCTTGACCAGGCCCGATCCGGGCACCACCATGGCCAGCTTGATGTTGCGTGCCACCTTCTGGCCCAGCTTCTTGACCACGGCGGCGGCTTCGCGCATGTCTTCGATGCGGCTGTTGGTGCACGAGCCGATGAAGACCTTGTCCACGAAGATGTCGTCGATGGCCTTGCCGGGTTCCAGCGCCATGTAGGTCAGCGCGCGCTCGATGGCTCCGCGCTTGCTGGCATCCTTTTCCTTGTCGGGATCGGGCACGCGGGCATCCACGCCCAGCACCATTTCGGGCGAGGTGCCCCAGGTGACCTGCGGCACGATCTCGCTGGCCTGCAGCTCGACCACGCGGTCGAACTTCGCATCGGCATCGGAGTGCAGCGTCTTCCAGTAGGCGACGGCGGCGTCCCATTCGGCGCCGGTGGGCGCCAGCGGGCGGCCCTTGACGTAGGCGATGGTCTTGTCGTCCACGGCCACCAGACCGGCGCGTGCGCCGCCTTCGATGGCCATGTTGCAGACCGTCATGCGGCCTTCCATGCTCAGGTCGCGGATGGCCTCGCCTGCGAACTCGATGGTGTAGCCCGTGCCGCCGGCCGTGCCGATCTTGCCGATGATGGCCAGCACGATGTCCTTGGCCGTGATGCCGGGCGCCGCCTTGCCGCTGACGTTGATCAGCATGTTCTTGGCCTTCTTGGCCAGCAGGGTCTGGGTGGCCATCACGTGCTCGACTTCGGAGGTGCCGATGCCGTGGGCCAGTGCGCCGAAGGCGCCATGCGTGGACGTGTGGCTGTCGCCGCAGACCACGGTCATGCCGGGCAGGGTGGCGCCTTGCTCGGGACCCATGACGTGGACGATGCCCTGGCCCTTGTCCATGAAGGGAAAGAAGGCCGCAGAGCCGAACTCGCCGATGTTGGTGTTCAGCGTGGTGATCTGTTCCTTGCTGATGGGGTCGGCAATGCCGTCATAGCCGCGCTCCCAGCCGTCGGTGGGTGTGTTGTGGTCGGCCGTGGCCACCACCGAGCTGATGCGCCACAGCTTGCGGCCGGCCATGCGCAGGCCTTCGAAGGCCTGGGGGCTGGTGACTTCGTGCACCAGGTGGCGGTCGATGTAGAGGACGGCGGTGCCGTCATCCTCGGTGTGGATGACATGCTCGTCGAAGATCTTGTCGTAGAGGGTGCGTCCCATGGCGTTCTCGAATGGTTGGTGTCGTGGGGAAATTCTTGGATGTGCATCCGGCGGGCAAGGGGCCTTCAGGATGCGCTGGCCGGCGGGCTCAGGTGCTCCACCAGCAGGCGGGCCGTAACGGGTAACGCGTCGAAGTCGCGCGCCACGATGCTCAGCTCGCGCCGTGCCCAGTCGTCGCTGAGCTCCAGGGCGCGCAGATGGCCCACGCCGTGCATGAGCTCGAAGGCGCGGTCGGGGATCAGTCCCACGCCCAGGCCGTTGTCGATCATGCGGCACATGGCATCCAGGCTGGTGACCTGGATGCGCTGGTGCAGCGCATGCCCGGCCTGGGCCGCAGCCGCACGCATGGCCAGGCTGATGGAGGAGCCGGCCTGCAGGCTGACGATGTCCCATTCGAGCACATCGGCAAAGGCCACGCTGTCGCTGTGCGCCAGCGCGTGCTGCTCGGGCACCACGACGACCAGCCGGTCCTCGCGGTAGGGGCGGTGCTGCAGCGCGGGAGTGGCCTGGCCATTGCCCAGCGGCATGTATGCCATGGAGCAGATGCCGATGTCGGCCGTGCCTTCCTGCACCGCCGCCAGCACGGCGGGGCTGAGCTGCTCCTGCAGGTCGATCTTGACCTGGCCATGCTTGCGCGCGAAGACGCCCAGGTCTTCCGGCAGGAACTGCACGATGGCCGACATATTGGCGTGGATGCGTACATGGCCGCGCACGCCATCGGCGTACTCGGACAGCTCGCCCTGCATGCGCTCCAGGCCATACAGCACGTTGCGCGCGTGGTGCAGCAGGCTTTCGCCGGCAGGAGTGAGTGTCACGCCACGGCTGTGGCGATACAGCAGGGCCGTGTCTACGGTGGCCTCGAGGTCGGACAGGCGCTTGCTCACCGCCGAAGCGGCGATGAACTCGCGCTCTGCCGCTCGTCCGATGCTGCCAAGTTCGCAGACAGCCACGAACAGCTGCAAGGAGGTAAGGTCTATGCGCCGTGCAAAACTGCGCTCTGAATTCTTCATGTGGTGGGGTTCAGGCTTCTCATTAGGAGAAGTTGAATGGATTTTCTCGCACAAGTCATCGATCTGTCATCTTCAAGCGCGATGTCTTTGGTGATGTCGTGCGATTTCATGGAGATGGGGGTCATGCCTCGTGGCGATGGCTGCGGGCAGCCATGCCCGCCGGAACGCCGGTTGCATACTGAAAGAATTTGTCAATCTTTGCGCCAGTCGCCTGCATGGATTGCTGCAAAAATAAGAGCATATGAACGATCGATACCCGACGGGCCTGCGAGCCCTGCCTGCAGGCCTGTCATTGCTGCTGGCCGCAGCCCTGTCCTGCATGGCCGTCCCGGCGTCTGCCAAGCCGCAGCCACCAGCGAAGAACACGGCCAAGAGCGGCGCGAAGGCCCCCGCCAAGCCTGCGGCCAAGGCAGCTGCGAGGCCGACAGGCAAGATCGCCGTCAAATCCAAGGGCAAGCCGGCACCTGCCACCACCCGCAGCGCACCTGCCAAGGCGGCCGCCGCTGCAGGCGTGGTGGGCGGCGCTGCCGCAGCGGGGGCTGCAGCTGCAGCCGCAGGTGGCGGCGTGTCCAAGGGTGAGTCCGGCCTGAGCGCTGCCGAGCTTGCAGCGCTGCAGCAGCATGCCGAGCAGGGCGAGGCCAGCGCCCAGTACGCGCTGGGCTCGCTGTACAAGCGCGGCCAGGGCGTTGCCCTGGATGCGGAGACTGCCGCCCGGTGGTATGAGAAATCGGCCCAGCAAGGCTATGCGCCGGCTCAGTCCGACCTGGGTTTGATGTACGCCAATGGCCGTGGCGTGGTGCGCGACGATGCGCAGGCCGTGCAGTGGTATCGCAAGGCGGCCGAGCAGGGTGACGCCGTGGCACAGAACAACCTGGGCCTGATGCTGGCCGAGGGGCGCGGAGCCGCCAAGGATCCCGTCCAGGCCGTGCAATGGTTCCAGCGCTCGGCCGAACAGGGGGAGGCGGCCGGCCAGTACAGCCTGGGCGTGATGTATGCCACGGGCCGGGGCGTGGCCGAGGATGTGGTGCAGGCGCTGCGCTGGTTCGTGGCGGCGGCAGGCCAGGGCCATGTCGATGCGCAATTCAACGCCGGCATGCTCTATGCAGAGGGTGGCGTGGTCGATCGCGACATGGCGCAGGCCGCACACTGGCTGGAGAAGGCGGCCGAGCAGGGCAGTGCCGCAGCCCAGTCCAACCTGGGCGTTCTGTATGCCAATGGCCAGGGCGTGCCTGCCAGCGACAAGCAGGCCGCGCGCTGGCTGGAGCGTGCCGCCCAGCAGGGCGACGCGCTGGCGCAGTCCAATCTGGCCAGCCTCTATTCCTCGGGCAAGGGCGTGGAGCGCAGCCCGTCGCAGGCCTATTTCTGGATGCTGCTGGCAGCGGGCAAGGACAGCTCTCTGACGGCCAAGCGCGACAGCATGGCCCAGCCGCTGAGCGCGGCAGAGCGCGCACGTGCGGAGCGGCAGGCGGCGGCCTGGAAGGCCAAACCCGCTCCCTGAGCCCTGTTGAGGATGCACCAATGAAAAACGCCTCGGAAGAGGCGTTTTTGTTGGGGGCTCAGTGCTGCATCAACTGAAGAAGCTCTTGAGCCTGTCGGTCCAGCTCTCGCCGCTGGGCGAATGCTTGGCGCCGCCCTTCTTGAGCGATTCCTCCAGCTCGCGCAGCAGCTTGCGCTGGTACTCGGTCAGCTTGACGGGCGTCTCGACCACGATGTGGCAGTACAGGTCACCGGGGTAGCTGGAGCGCACGCCCTTGATGCCCTTGCCGCGCAGGCGGAACTGCTTGCCGGCCTGGGTGCCTTCGGGGATGTCGATGGCCGCCTTGCCCGAGAGGGTGGGTACCTCGATCTCGCCACCCAGCGCCGCCGTGATGAAGCTCACGGGCACATTGCAGTGCAGATCGTCGCCATCGCGCTCGAAGATGTCGTGGTCCTTGATGCGGATCTCGATGTAGAGATCGCCTGCAGGCCCGCCATTGGTGCCGGGTTCGCCATTGCCCGAGGAGCGGATGCGCATGCCGTCGTCGATGCCTGCGGGAATCTTCACTTCCAGCGTCTTCTGGCGCTTGACCTTGCCCTGGCCGCCGCAGCTGGTGCAGGGTTCGGGAATGATCTTGCCGGTGCCTCTGCAGTGCGGGCAGGTCTGCTGCACGCTGAAGAAGCCCTGGCGCATCTGCACGCTGCCCATGCCGTTGCAGGTGGTGCAGGTCTTGGCGCTGGTGCCGGGCTTGGCGCCGCTGCCGTGGCAGGTGTCGCAGCTGTCCCAGCTGGGGATGCGTATCTGCGCATCCTTGCCGTGGGCAGCCTCTTCCAGCGTGATCTCCATGGCATAGCTGAGGTCGTTGCCACGGTAGACCTGGCGGCCGCCACCTGCGCCGCCGCGCCGCCCGCCCTGGTTGAACATGTCGCCGAAGATGTCGCCAAAGGCCTCGGCAAAGCCGCCAAAGCCTTCTGCGCCGCCGCCCATGCCGCGGTTGGGGTCCACGCCTGCGTGGCCGTACTGATCGTAGGCCGCGCGTTTGTTGCTGTCGGAGAGCATCTCGTAGGCCTCCTTGGCCTCCTTGAATTTCTCTTCCGCCTCGCGTGCGGCATCCCCCTGGTTGCGGTCAGGGTGGTACTTCATCGCCAGCTTGCGATAAGCCTTCTTGATGTCGTCGTCCGAGGCGTTCTTGGCAACGCCGAGGACCTCGTAAAAATCGCGTTTGGACATGGTGTTTGCTAGCCAGTCAGTGAGAACAGGAACGCCGCGTCAGCCCCTTGGCAGGGCCGAGCGCGGCGGCAAGCGGTCGTCAAGGGACCACGCGCTGGGTTCAGTCCTTCTTGACTTCCTTGACTTCGGCGTCGACGACGTTGTCGTCAGCGGCTGCAGCACCGGCCGAGGCGCCTGCAGCACCGGCGGCTGCTGCGGCGGCTGCTGCCTCGGGGGCGCCCGCTGCCTGTGCATCGGCGTACATCTTCTCGCCGAGCTTCTGGCTGACCGTCATCAGCGCCGTGGTCTTGGCGTCGATGGCGTCCTTGTCCTCGCCCTTGAGCGCTTCTTCCAGGTCCTTGACGGCGCTCTCGATGGCGGTCTTCTCGCCAGCGTCGAGCTTGTCGCCATGCTCGCCCAGGCTCTTCTTGACGCTGTGCACGGCAGCCTCGCCCTGGTTGCGGGCCTGGACCAGTTCCAGCTTCTTCTTGTCGTCGGCGGCGTTCAGCTCGGCGTCCTTGACCATCTTCTGGATCTCTTCCTCGGACAGGCCGGAGTTCGCCTTGATGGTGATCTTGTTTTCCTTGCCCGATGCCTTGTCCTTGGCGGACACGTTCAGGATGCCGTTGGCGTCGATGTCAAAGGCCACTTCGATCTGGGGCACGCCACGCGCGGCCGGCGGGATGCCTTCGAGGTTGAACTCGCCCAGCATCTTGTTGCCCGAAGCCATTTCGCGCTCGCCCTGGAACACCTTGATCGTCACGGCAGGCTGGTTGTCGTCGGCCGTCGAGAAGGTCTGTGCGAACTTCGTCGGGATGGTGGTGTTCTTGGTGATCATCTTGGTCATCACGCCACCCAGCGTCTCGATGCCCAGCGACAGCGGTGTCACGTCCAGCAGCAGCACGTCCTTGCGGTCACCCGACAGAACCTGGCCCTGCACGGCGGCGCCCACGGCCACGGCTTCGTCGGGGTTCACGTCCTTGCGGGGATCCTTGCCGAAGAATTCCTTGACCTTTTCCTGCACCTTGGGCATGCGGGTCATGCCGCCGACCAGGATGACGTCATCGATGTCGGACACGGACACGCCTGCGTCCTTGATGGCCGTGCGGCAGGGCGCAATGGTGCGCTCGATCAGGTCCTCGACCAGGCTTTCCAGCTTGGCGCGGGTCAGCTTGATGTTCAGGTGCTTGGGGCCCGAGGCATCGGCCGTGATGTAGGGCAGGTTGATGTCAGTCTGGGCCGAGTTCGACAGCTCGATCTTGGCCTTCTCGGCGGCTTCCTTCAGGCGCTGCAGGGCCAGCACGTCCTTGGACAGATCGACGCCCTGTTCCTTCTTGAACTCGGTGATGATGTAGTCGATGATGCGCTGGTCGAAGTCTTCGCCGCCCAGGAAGGTGTCGCCGTTGGTCGACAGCACTTCGAACTGCTTTTCGCCGTCCACATCGGCGATTTCGATGATGGACACGTCGAAGGTGCCGCCGCCCAGGTCATACACGGCGATCTTGCGGTCGCCCTTGTCGGTCTTGTCCAGGCCGAAGGCCAGGGCCGCCGCCGTGGGTTCGTTGATGATGCGCTTGACTTCCAGGCCGGCGATGCGGCCGGCGTCCTTGGTGGCCTGGCGCTGGGCGTCGTTGAAGTAAGCGGGCACGGTGATCACGGCCTCTGTCACGGGCTCGCCCAGGTAGTCCTCGGCGGTCTTCTTCATCTTGCGCAGCACTTCGGCGGAAATCTGCGGCGGGGCCAGCTTCTGGCCGCGCACTTCCACCCAGGCGTCGCCGTTGTCGGCACGCGAGATGGTGTAGGGCATCAGGTCGATGTCCTTTTGCACTTCCTTCTCGTCGAACTTGCGGCCGATCAGGCGCTTGGCGGCATAGATGGTGTTGCGGGGGTTGGTGACCGCCTGGCGCTTGGCCGAGGCGCCGACGAGGATCTCGCCGTCTTCCTGGTACGCAATGATAGACGGCGTGGTGCGCGCACCTTCGCTGTTCTCGATCACGCGCGTGGTGTTGCCGTCCATGATGGCCACGCAGCTATTGGTGGTGCCCAGGTCAATACCGATGATTTTTCCCATTTTGAGTTCTCTCCGCGTTCTGTGAAATGTTTGAATGACTGCTAACTTGTGGCCGGCTCGCGCAGCTTCAAGGGGCTTGTCCCCTTTTTTGTCAGTGCTGCCGTGAGTGCCCGCTTACTGGGGCTGGGCCACGGTCACGAGGGCCGGGCGCAGGATGCGGTCGGCGATCAGGTAGCCCTTTTGCAGCACCGACACCACGGTGTTGGCTTCCTGCTGTGCAGGCACCATGCTGATCGCCTGGTGCAGGTTGGGGTCGAATTTCTCGCCGGCAGCCGGATTGATGGTCACGACCTTGTTGCGCTCAAGGGCCGAGGTCAGCTGGCGCAGCGTGGCGTCGGCGCCTTCGCGCAGCTGTTCCGGCGTGGCCTGTTGAATGGCCAGGGCGGCATCCAGGCTGTCGCAGACAGGCAGAAGGCTTTCGGCAAAGCTCTCGATGCCGAATTTGCGCGCCTTGGAGACTTCGTCTTCTGCGCGGCGGCGCACATTCTCGGCCTCGGCCTTGGCGCGCAGGAACTGGTCTGCCAGCTCGGCGCTCTTGGCCTTGAGTTCGGCCAGCTCGGCCTGCAGGCGCTGCAGCTCGTCGGCTGCATTGGCCGCCATGGCGGCTTCGATTTCTTCCGGGGCTGCGTCTTGCAAGGGGTTGGAGTTTTGTTCAGACATGGATAGAGACTTCAGCTACAAAACAAAGCGGTCGCCAGACTGGAGGCCAGGCGATTGCACGATCTTGAATCGAGATGCGAGCGGATCGGTGTATTTTCAAGGGCTTTGTGCATGTGCATCCGCGCGGCAGAGGTACACGGTGAGGGCAAAAGCCGGGCGGCGGGGCAAAAGCCCCACACAGATCCGGGGTCTCGGGCAGTGCGAAGTGTACAGATGGAAGAGGGCTGCGCTAGAATCCAATGCTTTGCCTTGCCGCACCGCTACAAGACGCAGTGGGCGGCGTTTTCCCAAAAGGAGTCGATATGCGTCATTACGAAATCGTTTTGTTGATCCACCCGGATCAGAGCGAGCAGGTTCCCGCCATGCTGGAACGCTACAAGGGCATGATCACCGCTGGCGGTGGCAAGGTCCATCGCGAAGAAGACTGGGGCCGTCGCCAACTGGCTTACATGATCAACAAGCTCGCCAAGGCCCACTACCTGTGCCTGAACATCGAAGCCGACCAGGCTGTGATGGCTGAGCTGGAGCATGCCTTCAAGTTCAACGATGCCGTGCTGCGTCACCTGACGGTTCAGAAGAAGAAGGCCGACACTGCGCCTTCCTCGATGATGAAGACCGTCGAGCGTGAAGAGGCCCGCAAGGCCAGCCAGACCGAACAGGCCTGAGCCCAGCCCTGTCAGAACCTGAAGGAGTGGAGAACCACGTTGTACTGACGGCCGCCATCGCAGAGCTTCAAGCACTGCGCTACACGCCGGCAGGGCTGCCAGCCCTTGAACTGCGACTCGAGCATGCGTCGCGGCAAAAAGAGGCAGGAAGCGAGCGCAGCGTGACGGCATCTGTCAAGGCGGTGGCCTTTGGCGCGCTGGCTGAAAAGCTGGCCCGCCAGGCGCTCGGCAGCCAGTGGAAGTTCCAAGGCTTCCTGGCAACGCCCCGCAACGGCAAATTGCTGGTTCTTCACATCCAGGACATTCAACAAAACTAATTTTCAAGAGGTCCAGAAATGGCCACGTTCAAGAAATTCAACAAGGACAAGCGCCCCAAGCGCAACACGCAGTCGCTGCTGTTCAAGCGCAAGCGCTTCTGCCGCTTCACCGTCGCCGGCGTCGAAGAAATCGACTACAAGGATGTGGACACCCTGCGTGACTTCATCGGTGAAAACGGCAAGATCGTCCCCGCTCGCCTGACCGGCACGCGCGCCATCTACCAGCGTCAGTTGAACACTGCCATCAAGCGCGCCCGCTTCCTGGCTCTGGTTCCTTACTCTGACCAGCACAAGATCTAAGGAATACAACCCATGCAAGTCATTCTGCTCGACAAGGTTGTGAACCTCGGTGGCCTCGGCGATATCGTCAAGGTCAAGGACGGCTACGCCCGCAACTTCCTGATCCCCACGGGCGCTGCCCGTCGCGCCACGGCTTCCGCCAAGGCCGAGTTCGAAGCCAAGCGCGCCGAACTGGAAAAGCAAGCGGCTGAAAAGCTGGCTGCTGCCCAGCAACTGGGCGAAAAGCTCAACGGCGTGAACGTCAAGCTGACCCAGAAGGCTGGCGTTGATGGCCGCCTGTTCGGTTCGGTGACCAATGCCGACATCGCCGAAGAACTGACCAAGGCCGGCTTCGCCGTTGCCAAGTCGCAAGTTCGCCTGGTCAACGGTCCCATCAAGACCGTGGGCGACGCCACCGTGGTCGTGGCACTGCACACCGACGTCAGCGTCGAAGTGTCGGTGTCGGTCTACGGCGACCACTCCTGATCCGAGGCTTGTCCCGTATCACCAAAAAGCCGCCTTCGGGCGGCTTTTTGCTTTGCCGCGCCCGGGTGATGACGCCGGGTGGCGCGGCCTTTTGCCAGCCGCTACGATGGCGGGCTCATCTCCAGGAATTCCATGTCGTCCGTAATGCCCCCGCTCGATCTCGATGATGCGTTCGCACCGCTGCTGCCCGCTGGCGACCAGCAGGTCGCGCAGTTGCGCGTGCCGCCGCATTCGATGGAGTCCGAGTCCAGCGTGCTGGGTGGCCTGCTTCTGGACAACAGTGCCTGGGACCGCGTGGGCGATCTGCTGGTGGATGGTGATTTCTACCGCCATGAGCACAAGCTGATTTACGAGGCCATCGGCAAGCTGATCAATGCCAGCAAGCCGGCCGACGTGATCACGGTGTACGAGCATTTGCAGGGCATGGGCAAGGCCGAGGAAATTGGCGGCCTGCTGTACCTGAACCAGCTGGCGCAGTACGTGCCCAGTGCCACCAACATCCGGCGCTACGCGGAGATCGTGCGCGAGCGCTCCATCCTGCGCAAGCTGGTGACGGCCAGTGATGACATCGCCACCAATGCCTTCAATCCGCAGGGCAAGACGGTGGACCGCATCCTTGACGAGGCCGAGCAGAAGATCCTGGCCATCGGTGAGGAGGGGGCGCGCAACAAGCAGGGCTTCCAGTCGCTCGACACGCTGGTGGTGGACCTGCTGGACCGTGTCCAGGAGATGGCCGACAACCCCATGGACGTGACCGGCGTGCCCACGGGCTTCGTCGATCTGGACCGCATGACCAGTGGCCTGCAGGCTGGCGACTTGGTGGTGCTGGCCGCACGCCCCTCGATGGGCAAGACCTCGTTTGCGGTGAATATCGCCGAGCACGTGGCGCTCAACGAAGGCCTGCCGGTCGCCATTTTCTCCATGGAAATGGGCGCAGCCCAGCTGGCGGTGCGTATCGTCGGCTCCATCGGCCGCGTCAACCAGGGCAATCTGCGCACGGGCAAGCTCAACGATGACGAGTGGCCGCGCCTGACGGAGGCCATCGAGCGGCTGCGCACGGTGTCCCTGCACATCGACGAGACGCCCGGCCTGTCGCCTACGGAGCTGCGCGCCAATGCGCGGCGCCTGGCGCGTACCTGCGGCAAGCTGGGCCTGATCGTGGTCGACTATCTGCAGCTGATGAGCGGCTCGGGTTCGGCCGCCAGTTCCGACAACCGTGCGACCGAGCTGGGCGAGATTTCGCGGGGCTTGAAGATGCTGGCCAAGGAGTTGCAGTGCCCGGTGATTGCCCTGTCCCAGCTCAACCGTTCGGTGGAGCAGCGCACCGACAAGCGCCCCATGATGTCCGACCTGCGCGAATCGGGCGCCATCGAGCAGGATGCCGACATCATCATGTTCATCTACCGCGATGACTACTACAACAAGGACAGCAAGGAGCCCAACATCGCCGAAGTCATCATCGGCAAGCAGCGTAACGGCCCGACCGGCACGGTCAAGCTGTTCTTCCAGAAAAACCAGACGCGCTTCGAGAACCTGGCCGTGGGCTACGGTGGTGGCGACGAGTACTGATTGCAGCGCTTGGCTTTCAGGCTTTCCATGAAAAACGGCCCCGAGGGGCCGTTTGGTTTTTTTGCAGTGGGCGGTCTATGTACGCCAGGCATGGATCAGCAGGCCTGCCACGCAGGCTCCGAGGATGGCGCAGGCCCAGGCCAGCCGCTGGGCGCCCGTGCGCAGCGCACCCACGGTGGCCACGATCTGGGCATTCTGCTCGGCCAGCTTCTCGATCAGTTCCAGCGACTGGCGCTGTGACTGCTCCAGCTGCGTGATGCGGGCTTCCTGGGCCTGGATCAGCAGCAGAGCCTGTTCGCCAGCCGAGCGCGGAGCTGCCAGCGGCTCGCCGGCCGCAGCCGGCTGCGCGTCGACCGCCTGCTCCGCATCCTTTTTGCGCAGCAGGCTCTTGGCTGCCTTGACGACCTGGGGGGTGGCCTCGATGACATCGCCCCAGGGCACCAGCTTCAGCGCCGTGATCCAGCTGATCGCCATGGCTTACAGCACCTCGCTGGCGAAGTCGGCCAAGCGCGAGCGTTCGCCGCGCGCCAGCGTGATGTGACCGCTGTGGGGCCAGCCCTTGAAGCGGTCCACGGCGTAGGTCAGTCCCGACGATCCCTCGGTCAGGTAGGGCGTGTCGATCTGCGCCAGATTGCCCATGCAGATGATCTTGGTGCCGGGGCCGGCGCGCGTGATCAGGGTCTTCATCTGCTTGGGCGTCAGGTTCTGGGCCTCGTCGATGATGACGTACTTGTTCAGGAAGGTGCGGCCGCGCATGAAGTTCATGCTCTTGATCTTGATGCGGCTGCGGATCAGCTCGTTGGTGGCGGCGCGGCCCCATTCGCCGGCATTGCCGCCATCGCCCTTGGCCAGGAATTCGAGGTTGTCGTCGAGGGCGCCCATCCAGGGGCCCATCTTCTCTTCCTCGGTGCCGGGCAGGAAGCCGATGTCCTCGCCCACGCTGACCGTGGCGCGCGTCATGATGATCTCGGTGTAGCGGCGGTCGTCCAGCACCTGGGACAGGCCGGCGGCCAGGGCCAGCAGGGTCTTGCCCGTGCCGGCCGTGCCGGTCAGCGTGACCAGGTCGATGTCCGGGTTCATCAACAGGTTCATCGCGAAGTTCTGTTCGCGGTTGCGCGCCGTGACACCCCAGACGGCGTACTTGGGATTGCCGAAGTCCTTGAGCGTCTTGAGCACGGCCGTCTTGTCGCGGATCTCGGTCACGCGCATGAACAGGCTGGGCTCGCCCGGTGCCTCGTGGTAGACGAACTGGTTGATCATCAGCTGGTCGACGATGGCGCCGCTGATGCGGTAGTAGGTGATGGCGCCTTCCTGCCAGCTTTCGACGTTCTTGCCGGCCTTGGCCCAGAAGTCCTGGGGCAGGGCCAGGGCGCCTGCGTACAGCAGGTCGCCGTCGTCCAGTACCTTGTCGTTCTGGTAGTCCTCGGCCGCAAGGCCCAGGGCGCGTGCCTTGACGCGCATGTTGATGTCCTTGGACACCAGCACGACTTCACGCTCGCTGAACTTCTTGCGCAGCGCGGCGACCACGCCCAGGATCTGGTTGTCCGCCTTGCCCTGGGGCAGGCTGTCGGGCAACGAGGTCTCCAGCGGTTCCGTCTGGAAATACAGCATGCCGGTGGCGCTGCGCTGGCCCGTGGCATTCAGCGGCAGGCCCTTGTCCAGCGTCTCGGAGGGCTGGGAGGCGACCAGTGAATCCAGCGTGCGGCTGACCTGGCGGCCGTTGCGCGCCACTTCGGTCATTCCCTTCTTGTGGCCGTCGAGCTCTTCCAGCACCACCATGGGCAGGAAGATGTCGTGCTCCTCGAAGCGGAACAGGCTGGTCGGGTCGTGCAGCAGCACGTTGGTGTCGAGCACGAACAGCGTCTTCGGGCCTGTGCGCGTGCGGCGTGGGCGAACCGGCGCTGCCAGCAGTGCTGCCGGCTTGGCTTCCGTGGCCGACCTGTTGGCCGACCGGGCGCTGGACGGCGCTGCCGTTGCGTTGGAATTGTCGGTTGCACGGCGCTGCCGATTGGCAGGGGCTGCAGTCGCGGGTGTAGGAGCCGGTGATGCGGCCTTGGTGTTGCGGCCGCGCGCCGGTGCGGGCTTTGCAGCTGTGGTGTTGGAGGCGGAGGCCGGGGCCGGCTTGCGCTTGCGTGGCGCGGCGGCAGCTACGGCCTCGACTGCATCGGGAAGATCGTCAGCGGGCAGGGGGTCTGCGTGCTGGGCACCGCGCACGGGAAGAAAGGCTTCGGGGGAGAGCTTGGCGGCACGGCGGCCGGGTGCGGGGGGCAGGGGCATGGTGGACGAACCGTTCCTCAACAAGGATCAAAAAGCACAAAGCCGCCTGGAAACCGAGGCGGCTTTGGAGGGGTGACAGGGAAAAGCGTCTTTGCTAAGAGGCATTGCCCCATTATGCATAGGCGGACGGCCTGAATATGTCGGCCGGCACTCTGTCACCTGTCGGATTGTTGCTATCAGGCAGCCTGCTTCAATGCCTTCAGGGTCTTGACAGCCTTGAGCACCTCGTCAACGTGGCCGGGAACCTTCAGGCCGCGCCATTCCTGCACCAGCAGGCCATCGGCTCCGACCAGGAAGGTGGAGCGCTCGATGCCCTTCACCTTCTTGCCGTACATGATCTTGTTCTTGACCACGCCGAACATGTGGCACATCTTCTCTTCCGTATCGGCGATCAGCTCGAACGGCAGTTCCAGCTTTTCCTTGAAGTCGTCGTGCGACTTCATGTTGTCGCGCGAGACGCCAAACACGGTGGCGCCAGCTTTCACGAAGTCCTTGTACTTGTCGCGGAACTGCATGGCTTCGGTGGTGCAGCCAGGCGTATTGTCCTTGGGGTAGAAATACAGGATCAGAATCTGGCCCGTGTGGGAGGTGTTGGTCACCTTGATCCCGCCGGTAGCGTTGGCTTCAAATTCGGGAAGGGGTTTGTTGACAACGATCGCCATGCGCTTATATCTCTCGGGTGTAGTCGTTGAAATGCCGAGGGCCGTGTTTGTGTTTTTGCTTTTATCGGAAATGCCCCCAACCGCAACCTGCAATTTTACCCTGAAAACGGAATTTCTCCCAATCAGGGGGGCAGGAGTCTACTCCAAGAGTAGGGCCGCGACGACGTTACGGCCTTCGCTGGCAAGGATGTTGTAGGTGCGACACGCGGCCTGCGTATCCATGCTTTCCAGGCCGATGCGTCGGGCCATGAGCGGGCGCAGCCAGGCCGCTGGCGGGAAGCGGTTGCGCTGGCCGCTGCCCAGGATGATG
The DNA here is from genome assembly GCF_009827015.1 of Delftia sp. CH05. Lineage (NCBI taxonomy): Bacteria > Pseudomonadati > Pseudomonadota > Betaproteobacteria > Burkholderiales > Comamonadaceae > Delftia > Delftia sp. CH05. Next base: position 81,835 of record NZ_WUMG01000006.1, read on the forward strand.
ACCTCTGCATCCAGCTGGGACAGGGCCTCGAAATGCTCAGGCGTCAGGTCTTCGAAGCGGGCGCAGTCCCAGGCCTGGCGCAGGCCTTTGGCGCCGACAAGCAGGCTGTGTTCGAACTTTTCCCGGTCCACGGCGACCCAGCCGGGGCCATAGCCCGTGATGCTCTGTGCTTCGGATTTGTCGGCGTGGAATTTCATGGATGAGGGTGGCGCGGTCTGCGCGATGGGGGTGGCCGCCACATGGGTCGGGGCCAGGGCGATGCTGCATTGCGGAACTGTGGTCAAATTATAGGTTTCACCAGGGTGCATGGGGCACTTTGGCGTGCATGAAGGCCGCAAGCCTGCGCCGGCCACTTTCATATTCTCAGCATGAAAACCGTTCTCAAATCCGCAAAACTAGCCAACGTCTGTTATGACATCCGCGGGCCCATCATGGACGCGGCCAAGAAGATGGAAGAGGACGGCCAGAAGATCATCAAGCTCAACATCGGCAATCTGGCCGTGTTCGGCTTCGACGCTCCTGAGGAAGTGCAGCAGGACATGATCCGCAACCTGCCCAATTCGGCAGGCTACTCGGACAGCAAGGGCATCTTCGCGGCGCGCAAGGCCGTGATGCACGAAACCCAGCGCCAGGGCATCCTGGGCGTGACGCTGGACGATATCTACCTGGGCAATGGCGCATCCGAGCTGATCAGCCTGGCCACGAACGCGCTGCTGGACGACGGCGACGAGATGCTGCTGCCGGCGCCCGACTATCCGCTGTGGACCGCCGTCACCAGCCTGTCCGGCGGCACGCCCGTGCACTATATGTGCGACGAGTCCAACGGCTGGATGCCCGACCTGAACGACATCCGCGCCAAGATCACGCCGCGCACCAAGGGCATAGTCGTCATCAACCCCAACAATCCGACAGGTGCCCTGTACAGCAAGCAGTTGCTGCAAAGCATCGTGGCGCTGGCCCGCGAGCATGGCCTGGTGATCTTCGCCGACGAGGTCTATGACAAGGTGCTCTACGACGACGTCGTGCATACGCCGCTGGCCAGCCTGTCCACCGATGTGCTGACGCTGACCTTCAACTCGCTGTCCAAGGCCTATCGCAGCTGCGGCTACCGCGCCGGCTGGATGGTGGTCTCGGGCGACAAGAAGGCGGCCAAGGACTATATCGAGGGCCTGAACATGCTCTCCAACATGCGCCTGTGCGCCAATGTGCCCGGCCAATGGGCCGTGCAGACGGCGCTGGGCGGGCATCAGAGCATCGACGAGCTGGTGCAGGAAGGCGGCCGGCTGCGCGTGCAGCGCGACCTGGCCTACCAACTGATCACCGAAATCCCCGGCGTGAGCTGCGTCAAGCCGCAGGCCGCGCTGTATATGTTCCCGCGCCTGGACCCCGAGATCTACCCGATCAAGGATGACCAGGCGTTCTTCCTGGAAGTGCTGCAGGAGACCAAGGTCATGCTGGTGCAGGGAACAGGCTTCAACTGGCCGCACCCCGACCATTTCCGCATCGTCTTCCTGCCGCACGACACCGACCTGCGCGAGGCCATCCGCCGCCTCGCCGTGTTCCTCGAGAAATACCGCAAGCGCCACGGCACGGACCGCGGCTGAGCTGTGCGGGGGCCGGCGGGGGAGAGGGCCTTGCGCCGACCATCGCTTTTTACCGGCTGCCGGCGCGCACCCTCTGGGCGCCGCAGCATTTTTTGACTGGCAAGTAGTTTATGAAACCGATCCAAGTAGGCCTTCTGGGCATTGGCACCGTGGGCAGCGGCACCTTCAACGTGCTGCAGCGCAACCAGGAAGAGATCCGCCGCCGCGCGGGCCGCGGTATTGAGATTGCCATGGTGGCCGACCTGGATACGGAACGCGCACGCTCCGTCGTGGGCGACACGGCCAAGGTGGTCGGCGATGCGCGCGAGATCATCGCCAACCCCGAGATCGACGTGGTGATCGAGCTGATCGGCGGCTACGGCATTGCCAAGGCCCTGGTGCTGGAGGCCATTGCCGCCGGCAAGCATGTGGTCACGGCCAACAAGGCCCTGCTGGCCGTGCATGGCAGCGAAATCTTCAAGGCCGCCGCCGAGAAGGGCGTGATGGTGGCCTACGAAGCGGCGGTGGCCGGTGGCATCCCCATCATCAAGGCGCTGCGCGAAGGCCTGACGGCCAACCAGATCCAGTGGGTGGCCGGCATCATCAACGGCACGACCAACTTCATCCTGTCCGAGATGCGCGACAAGGGCCTGGACTTCGACGTGGTGCTCAAGGAGGCCCAGCGCCTGGGCTATGCCGAAGCCGATCCGACCTTCGACATCGAAGGCGTGGACGCCGCCCACAAGGTCACGCTGATGAGCGCCATCGCCTTCGGCATTCCCGTGCAGTTCGACAAGGCGCATGTGGAAGGCATCACCAAGCTGTCTGCGGCCGACATCAAGTACGCCGAGCAACTGGGCTACCGCATCAAGCTGCTGGGCATCACCAAGCGCACGGACAAGGGCATCGAGCTGCGCGTGCACCCCAGCCTGGTGCCGACCAAGCGCCTGATCGCCAACGTGGAAGGCGCGATGAACGCCGTCGTCGTCCATGGCGACGCCGTGGGCACGACGCTGTACTACGGCAAGGGCGCGGGCTCCGAGCCCACGGCCAGCGCCGTGATTGCCGACCTGGTGGACATTGCCCGCCTGCACACGGCCGACCCCGAGCACCGCGTGCCCCCGCTGGCCTTCCAGTCGAACACGCTGGTCGCCGCAGGTGGCGAGCTGCCCGTGCTGCCCATGAGCGAGGTGGTCACCAGCTACTACCTGCGCATCCGCGTGGCCGACGAAGCCGGCGTGCTGGCCAAGATCACCAGCATCCTCGCCGGTGCCGGCATCAGCATCGATGCCCTGCTGCAGCGCGAGGCTGGCGAGGTGAGCGGCGACAGCGAAGGCAGCCAGGGCGTGCCGCAGACCGACCTGATCATCCTGACCCACGCCACGCGCGAAGGCGGCATGGATGCTGCCCTGGCGCAGATCCAGCAGTTGCCCACGGTGCTGGCCCCTATCAACCGCATCCGCAAGGAAGAGTTGAACTAAGACACCCCCTGAGCGGCTGCGCCGCTTCCCCCTCTCTCGCACGCGGGAGGGGGACGACGCCCTCGCTGCGGGGCGGCCCTTGCTCGGCATCCCTGGCATCGGCCGCGCCCCGTCTCACAGAATACTGACGAGGAAGCGACATGCTTTATCTTTCCACGCGCGGCCACGCGGACCGCAAGCGCTTTTGCGACATCCTGCTCGAGGGCCTGGCGCCCGATGGCGGGCTGTACCTGCCCGAGCGCTATCCGCAGATCGATGCCGCCCGCCTGGGCGAGCTGCGCAGCATCTACAAGGAGCAGGGCTACGCGGCGCTGGCCTTCGAGATCCTGAGCCTGTACATCGACGACATCCCGGCCGAGGATCTGCGCGCCCTGTGCGCCAAGACCTATACGCAGCAGGTTTTCGGCACGGCCGAGATCACGCCGCTGCGCCCGCTGGAAGACGGCCTGTGGCTCGAAGCCCTGTCCAACGGCCCCACGCTGGCCTTCAAGGACATGGCCATGCAGCTGCTGGGCAACCTGTTCGAGTACGAACTGGGCCGCCGTGGCGAGGAGCTGAACATCCTGGGCGCCACCAGCGGCGACACCGGCAGCGCGGCCGAGTACGCCATGCGCGGCAAAAAGGGCGTGCGCGTGTTCATGACCAGCCCGCGCGGCCGCATGAGCCCCTTCCAGCAGGCCCAGATGTTCAGCCTGCAGGATGCCAACATCCACAACATCGCCATCGAAGGCGTGTTCGACGACTGCCAGGACATCGTCAAGGCCGTCTCCAACGACCACGCCTTCAAGGCGAAGTACAAGATCGGCACGGTCAACTCGATCAACTGGGCCCGCCTGCTGGCCCAGGTCGTCTACTACTTCGCCGGCTACCTGCAGGCCACGCAGAGCAATGACCAGAAGGTCAGCTTCACGGTGCCCAGCGGCAACTTCGGCAACATCTGCGCCGGCCATGTGGCGCGCCAGATGGGCCTGCCGATCGAACGCCTGGTGGTGGCGACCAACGAGAACGACGTGCTCGACGAGTTCTTCCGCACGGGCGCCTACGTGGTGCGCGGCAGCGAGCACACCTACGAGACATCGAGCCCCTCGATGGATATCTCCAAGGCCAGCAACTTCGAGCGCTTCGTGTTCGACCTGCTGGGCCGCGATGGCCAGGCCACGCGCGAATTGTTCGCCGAGGGCGTGGCACGCCAGGGCCGCTTCGACCTGGGCGGCAATCCGCTGTTCCAGGAAGCTGCTGCCCGCTACGGCTTCGTCAGCGGCAAGAGCACGCATGCCGACCGCCTGGCCACCATCCGCGATACCTTCGAGCGCTTCGGCACCATGATCGACACGCACACGGCCGACGGCGTCAAGGTGGCGCGCGAGCAGCTGCAGGCCGGCGTGCCCATGATCGTGCTGGAGACGGCACTGCCCATCAAGTTCGCCGCCACCATCGAGGAGGCCCTGGGCCGCCTGCCCGATCGCCCGGCCAAGTTCGAAGGCATCGAGGACCTGCCCAAGCGCGTGACCGACTTGCCGGCCGACGCCGAGCAGGTCAAGGCCTACATCGCCCGGCATTGCGACTGATGCCACGGCCGGGCTGTCCGCAGGTCCGCAGCTGGAGTGCATGGCGATGAAGGTCATCGGCTTTGCCGGCTACTCCGGCTCGGGCAAGACCAGCCTGGTGGAGCCCCTGATCACGCTGATGCGTGCGCAGGGGCTCAGCGTTTCGGTGGTCAAGCATGCCCACCACCATTTCGATGTCGATCACGAGGGCAAGGACAGCTGGCGCCACCGCAAGGCGGGTGCCTATGAGGTGGTGCTGGCTTCCGATCGCCGTCTGGCGCTGATGCGCGAATTCCCCCGGCCCACGGAGCTGTCGGTGCACGACATGCTGGCCGAGCTGGACCCCCTCGTGGACTGGGTGCTGGTAGAGGGTTTCAAGCACGCCGACCTGCCCAAGATAGAAATCTGGCGCGAGCAGCCCGAGCGCACCAGCGCCGGCAAGACCCAGGCGCCTTTGTTCCCGCACGATCCCCATGTGCTGGCCGTGGCAACCGATGCGCCGGCCCGCCTGCCCGAGCCGCCGCGCCAGCCCGTGCTGGACCTCAACGCGCCAGCGCAGATACTGCAATGGCTGCTGGATCAGGGGGAGCGCCTGCGCTACCGTGCACCTGACAGCGGCCAAGACTAGGAGAAAAACCATGCGAGCCCCGCTCAAGCCCCTCGATGAAGCGCTGGCCGAACTGCTGGCCCAGGCACTGCCGCTGGCTGGCGATGACACCGTGGACTGCTTTGACGCCGATGGCCGCGTGCTGCGGGTCGACGCCGTCTCGCCGCTGCAAGTGCCGCCCCAGGACAACAGCGCCATGGACGGCTACGCCGTGCGCAGCGCCGAATGCACCCAGGGCAATGCCGAGCTGCCCGTCTCGCAGCGCATCCCCGCAGGCGCCGTGGGCCAGCCGCTGGCCGTGGGCACGGTGGCGCGCATCTTCACGGGGGCTCCGGTGCCCGAAGGTGCCGATGCCATCGTCATGCAGGAAGACTGCGAAGTCCTGGAAGACGGCCGCGTGCGCATCAAGGCGCGGCCCGAGGCCGGGCAATGGATACGCCGCTCGGGCGAGGACATCCGGCGCGGCGCCACCGTCATCGCGGCCGGCACGCGCCTGTCGCCGGCCGAGCTGGGCCTGGCCGCCAGCATCGGCCTGGCCTCTTTGCGCGTGGCACGCAAGCCGCGCGTGGCCCTGTTCTCCACGGGCGACGAGCTGGTCATGCCGGGCACCGTGGCGCCCGAGCAGATGCCGCCCGGCAGCATCTACAACAGCAACCGATTCTTCCTTCGCGCCCTGCTGCAGCGCATGGGCTGCGAGGTCACCGACTTCGGCATCGTCCCCGACCGGCGCGAGGCCACTGTGGATGCTTTGCGCGAGGCGGCCTGCGCGCATGACCTGATCCTGACCAGCGGCGGGGTGTCTGTCGGCGAAGAAGACCATGTCAAGCCCGCCGTGCAGGCGCTGGGCCAGCTCGACCTCTGGCAGATCGCGGTCAAGCCCGGCAAGCCCTTCGCCTATGGCCGTGTGAACCGCGAAGGTGAAGGCTTTGCCCACTTCATCGGCCTGCCCGGCAATCCGGTCTCCAGCTTCGTCACCTTCCTTTTGCTGGTGCGCCCCTTCGTGCTGCGCCTGCAGGGCGTGCAGCAGGCGCTGCCACGCTCGGTCGAGGTGCGCGCCGACTTCCATTGGCCGCGCGGGGACAAGCGCCGCGAATTCCTGCGCGTGCGCTACAACGACAGCGGCGGGCTGGAGCTGTTCCGCAACCAGAGTTCGGGCGTGCTGACCTCGGCGGCCTGGGGCGATGGCGTGGTGGACAACCCGCCGGGCCAGGCCATTGCGCCGGGCGACCGGGTGCGCTTCATCGCCTTTTCGGAGCTGCTGTCATGAGCCAGGCCGTCCCCATCGCCATCACCATCACCGTGCGCTATTTCGCCTCCATCCGCGAAGCCCTGGGCACGGGCAGCGAAACCCTGTCCACCGAGGCCGCCACCGTGGGCGCGCTGCGTGAGGAACTGATTGCGCGTGGCGGTGCAGCCGCCGAAGCGCTGGCCCCTGGCAAGGCCGTGCGCATGGCGCTGAACCAGGTCCTGTGCGATGCCGGTGCCGCCATTCGGCAGGGGGACGAGGTGGCTTTCTTCCCCCCCGTGACCGGAGGTTGACCCAAATGACCACCGACAAGCCCGTGGACCAGGCCATCAGCGCACGCACGCGCAAGGCCTTGTCCGAAGCCAAGGCGCGCGGCGTGCAACTGGGCCGCGCAGGCGCAGACAACCTGCGCGCCACCGTGGAAAAGCGCAAATCCACGGCCGATGCCTTTGCCCAGCAGCATGAGGCGCTGTTCGCCGAACTGCAGGCGCGCGGCCTGACGCACCGCGCCATGGCCGCCGAACTCAATGCGCGCGGCATTGCCGCGGCCCGGGGCGGCGAGTGGACGCACGGTCAGGTGCAGCGCATCCTGAACCGCTACGCCGACCTGCGTTCGGCAACACTGTCTGCGGACGGCAGCAGCGGCAGCTGAATCCCGGCCAGCCGCTGCGCCAGCGCGGCCGATGCCGGCTGCATGGGCGCCCGCAGCGTTGCCCGCATTCGGCCCTGCTGCGCCAGCAAGGCCTTGATGGGGGCGGGGTTGGGCTCGGCAAAGCAGGCGGCGATGTGCGGCTGCAGCGGCTGCCACAGCGCACGGGCAGCGGGCAGGTCGCCGCGCTCCAGGCATTGCATCAGCTCGACGAAGTGCCCTGTATGCGCGTGCGCGCTGGCAGCAATCGCTCCCGCGCCGCCCAGGGCCAGCGTGGAAAAGATCTGCGCGTCTTCGCCGGCCAGCACCTGCAGTTGCCCATCGGCGATCAGTGCCTGGGTCTTGGCGGCATCGCCCCCGCAATCCTTGATGGCCACGATGCGCTCATGTGCGGCCAGCGCACGCAGCGTGGCCAGCTCCAGCACCACGCCGGTGCGGTAGGGAATGTCGTAGACGATGACCGGATGGGCGCTGCGCTCGGCAATCGCCGTGAACCACTGCAGCAGGCCTGCCTGCGACGGGCGTATGTAATGCGGCGCGGGCACCAGAATGCCTGCCAGCGGCAGGGCGTTCAGTGCCTGAACGCGGGCCAGCGCATGCCCCAGGTGGCAGTCCGAAACGCCCATGACCACGGGCATGCCCTGGGCCGCTGAGAGGATGGTGGACAGGGCGGCATCGTGCTCCGCTTCGCTCAGCGCGGCGGCCTCGGCGGTCGAGCCGCAGGCCACGTAGCCGGCGATGCCGCTGGCGTTGTAGTGCTGCACCAGGGCGCGCAGCGCCCCGTGGTCCACCGCCGCCTCATCTCCAGGAAGAAAGGGCGTGACCAGCGGAAGCCACAGCCCCTGGAATCGGGCTTGTGGCGAGGTGGTGGAAGGCAAAGACATGGAAGATCCCTTCGGGTGATTCAAACAATGAACGACCGGACGCAGCCACCGGCCAGACCGAGGGCGGAAAGGCAGGCGCCTGAAGGGATGCGGGAAGGGGAGATGGAGGCTGCCGGGCCGGTTCCGTCGCTCATCTGGACGGAACCTCAGCTCCGGTCAGACGAGCTGGGGTTTGCAGGCTTTGCCCAGGCACAGGCGCACGGCATCACCGTGGCATGTGGGGAAGTCAAAGATTGCAGGCATGGCGCGCAGTGTAGCGCGCCTGAGCGCCTCGGTGGTGACCTTCAGGCTGCGCCTTCGCCGCCGGGACGGGTTATGCATCGGGCAGCAGCGGTGCCTGCCACTCCAGCAGCTCGGCCAGGCGCTGCACGATCCAGCGTGCCTCGCCGGGGCTGACGATGGAGCCTTCGGCAGCCAGGCCGGCGTGCATGCCCAGCAGCACGCCTTGCTCCGAGGAATTGCCCGAGTGGTAAAGCGTCTGTGCCTGCTCGACCAGGTGGCTGGCCAGGTCCTCGCACAGTTCATAGCGCCCGACCACGTCTGCAATCGATGCCTTGAGCCGGCCGTGCCGGTCGGCATACAGGGCGGCAAAGCTCGGCGGCGGCTGTATCTGGCTGGTCTCGTCCATGGCGCGCCTCAATCGGGTTCGAACAGGCGTTCGAAGCGTGCGATGTCTTCGGCCAGCTCGCAGCTCACCAGCTGGCCCATCTTGCCGTCGCCCAGCCGGTGGGCTGCAAACAGCGTGGCCTTGCCGCGAAAGCCGTAGTCGGGCAGGTGGATGATGGTGTAGGGATGGGGCACGAACAGCTGGTGCTCGTAGACCACGCGCTGCTCGTTGCGCGGCGAGGGATAGAGCGTGTATTCGGGGGTGGTGATCGTGAGTGTGGCCATGCGTGGCCCGCCGCAGCAAAAAAGCGCTGGGGGCGGGGGAGGGCAATGCTACCGCGTTCATCGCCTTCTGGCGCGCCGCCGCCCTGCGACAATGCGGGCATGCAAGCAGCCCGTGTATCCATCCAGACCGAGGATTTCGACGTATCGGCCGAACTCGCCGCCCTGCGCTCCGGCGACGCCCGCGTGGGGGCGGTCTGCAGCTTCATAGGCACCGTGCGCGACCGCAACGAGGGCGCCACCGTGGCCAGCATGGAGCTGGAGCACTACCCGGGCATGACCGAGAAATCCATCGAGGCCATCATCGACGAGGCCGTGCAGCGCTTCGGCATCCATGGCGCGCGCGTCATCCACCGCATCGGCCCGCTGCAGCCCATGGACCAGATCGTGCTCGTGGCCGTCACCGCATCGCACCGGGGCATGGCTTTCCAGGCCTGCGAATACATCATGGACTACCTCAAGTCGCTGGCGCCTTTCTGGAAAAAGGAACAGACGCCCGAGGGCGCGCGCTGGGTGGATGCGCGCGTCAGCGACGAAGAGGCGCTGGCGCGCTGGCGCCAGTGAGCTGACGCTTCAGGCCCTGCGCAGTGCGGCACCCCGCAACCATTGCGGCGGCCGGAACACCAGCAGGTTGCCGAACATCACCAGCAGCAGGCCACCCACGGCCAGCGGCGTCCACACATAGCCTTCGAAAAGGGCCGAGATACTGAGCGCAACGATGGGGAACAGCACCGTCGCATACGCCGCCTTCTCGGGGCCCAGGCGTCCGACCAGGGTCAGGTAGGCCGTGAACGCGATCACCGAGCCCGGAATGGCCAGGTACAGCCAGGAGCCCACATAGGTCCAGCTGGCATCGAAGCGCCAGGGCAGGCCTGCCACCAGCGCATAGCCGGTCAGCAGCAGCGTGCCGGCCAGCATGCCCCAGGCATTGGTCTGTGCCGGCCGCCAGCCCATGGACTGCAGCGAGGCCGACAGCATGTTCCCGCAGGAAAAGCACAGCGTGCCCAGCACCGCCCAGGCCAGGCCGGGCAGGCTGGCATGCCGGCCTGCGCGCAGCTCGGGCCAGAACAGCGCCACCAGGCCTGCAAGGCCGAAGAGGCTGCCGGCCAGCACATGGCGCGCCAGCCTGCGGCCGTGGATGATGCGCGCCAGCAGCGCGTTCCAGAGATTGGCGCTGGAGAACACCACGGCGGCCAGGCCGCTGGCCAGCGTCTCGCTGGCATGCATGAAGCACACGAAGTTGAAGCTGAACAGGCACAGGCCCTGGGCCAGCACGCGCGGCAGCGCCGGGCCGCGTGGCACGCGCAGCTGGCGCGACCAGGCCAGCCAGGCGAACATCAGCACGGCGGCCAGCGCAAAGCGGTAGGCAATGGACAGCTCCACGGGCACGGCGCCCAGCTGCAGCTTCAGGGCGATCCAGGTCGAACCCCAGATCAGCACGACCAGGGCATAGAGGGTGGCAGTCATGGCCGGTGATGATGGCGCCGCAGGCTGGGCGGGCATGGCAGATTCCTGCGGTTTGATGGCCTGGCGCCATGCGTCGGTATGGCTGCGGGACCACAATCGCTGCCATGACGCCCACGCCGCTGCCCGAGCTGCCCTCCAGCCACCTGTGCCAGGTGCTGTCACGCTCCAAGGCCCGGCTGCAGCGGCGCGTGCGCCTGAGCGAGGGGGTGGAGCTGGCCGTCTGGGCCAATGTGGACGACGAGGTGCGCTACTGCCAGCCCGGTCACCACACGCTGTCGGTCTACCTGGCCGGCGGCGAGGGCTCGCAACTCAAGGCGCGGCCCGAGGCCATGGGGGCGCCGGGGCGCATCTGCATCTTCACGCCAGAGGACGAATCGCACTGGCTGGTGCGATCGCCCGTGCAGTTCCTGCACCTGTATGTGTCCGACCTGGCCTGGGCGGGGCGCGTGGTCCGCATGCTGGATGCCGAGCCCCGCTCGCGCACCTTGCGTGCGCAGATCTACGGGGACGATCAGGCCTTCCACGCCGGTGCCCGTGCGCTGATGCAACTGGACTGGCAGGACCCGCAGCAGCAACTGGCGGCCGATGCCATTGGCCAGCAGCTGGTGGACCGGCTGGTGCTGCAGTCCGCCACGCCGCGCCAGGTGCAGGCGCTGCAGCGGCCGCTGGGCGGGCTCTCTGCGGCCGTGCGGCGCAGGGTGCTTGCCCATATCGAGGCGCATCTGCATGACTCCAAGGCCGTGTCGCTGCCGGCACTGGCGAGACAGGCCTGCCTTTCCGAATTCCATTTCGCGCGCATGTTCCGCCAGAGCATGGGCTGCACGGTGCACGAATGGGTGCTGCAGCAGCGCCTGGCACGGGCACGGCGCGCCCTGTCTGCGCGCAACGTGCCGCCGCTGGCCGAGCTGGCGCTGGATTGCGGTTTTTCCAGCGCCAGCCACCTGGTGCGCAGCTTCCGGGCGCATTTGGGCGTTACGCCTACGCAGTTCTCGATCTTTCAGCGCAATGCTTGAGAAGGATGGCGGCCTCGCCGGCCTTGATCTGGCGCAAGCGTCTGTCCTTGCGGGTTGGGCATGGCTTGAAATTTGCCCTGCCGGTATCAGATAAATCGCAATGACCCTGTTTCAGGAGCGAAAAGAAACACCATGCGAATCGACAAACTGACAACCAAGTTCCAGGAAGCCCTGGCCGACGCGCAAACGCTGGCCCTGGGCGGTGACCAATCCAACATCGAACCCCTGCACCTGCTCGTGGCGCTGCTGCGCCAGGACGATGGTCCGCGCTCGCTCTTGCAGCGCGCCGGCGCCAACGTGGGCCAGCTGCAGGCCGCGGCCGAGAAGGCCCTGGCAGATCTGCCGCGCGTGCAGCACCAGGACCAGGTGCAGGTCGGCTCCGAGCTGGGCCGGCTGCTGCAGGCGACCGAGAAAGAAGCCCTCAAGCGCGGCGACCAGTTCATTGCCAGTGAGCTGTTCCTGCTGGCGCTGACCGACAGCAGCGGCTCTTCCACGCGCGCAGGCCAATTGCTCAAGGAAAGCGGCGTGACGCGCTCCAGCCTGGAGTCGGCCATCAACGCCGTGCGCGGCGGCCAGACCATGGACAGCGCCGAAGGCGAAGGCCAGCGCGAGGCCCTCAAGAAATACACCATGGACCTGACCGAGCGCGCGCGCATCGGCAAGCTCGATCCGGTGATCGGGCGTGACGACGAAATCCGCCGCTCCATCCAGGTGCTGCAGCGCCGCAGCAAGAACAACCCCGTGCTCATCGGCGAGCCCGGTGTGGGCAAGACCGCCATCGTCGAGGGCCTGGCCCAGCGCATCGTGGCCGGCGAGGTGCCCGAAAGCCTCAAGAACAAGCGCGTGCTGTCGCTGGACATGGCAGGCCTGCTGGCCGGCGCCAAATACCGTGGCGACTTCGAGGAACGCCTGAAGTCCGTGCTCAAGGAAGTGGCCCAGGAAGAGGGCCGCATCATCCTGTTCATCGACGAGATCCACACCATGGTCGGTGCCGGCAAGGCCGACGGCGCCATGGATGCGGGCAACATGCTCAAGCCGGCCCTGGCGCGCGGCGAGCTGCACTGCATCGGCGCGACCACGCTCGATGAATACCGCAAGTACATCGAAAAGGATGCGGCGCTGGAGCGGCGCTTCCAGAAGGTGCTGGTCGAAGAGCCTTCCGTGGAGGACACCATCGCCATCCTGCGCGGACTGCAGGTGCGCTACGAGGCCCACCACGGCGTGGACATCACCGACCCGGCCATCGTGGCTGCGGCCGAGCTGAGCCACCGCTACATCACCGACCGCTTCCTGCCCGACAAGGCCATCGACCTGATCGACGAGGCTGCGGCCAAGATCAAGATCGAGATCGACTCCAAGCCCGAGGTCATGGACAAGCTCGAGCGCCGCATGATCCAGCTCAAGATCGAGCGCGAGGCCATGAAGAAGGAAAAGGACGAGGCCTCGCAAAAGCGCCTGCAGCTGATCGAGGAGGAACTCGGCAGCCTGGAGCGCGAGTACGCCGACCTCGAAGACGTGTGGAAGAGCGAGAAGGCCAGCGCCCAGGGCTCCGAGCAGATCCGCAAGGAGATCGACCAGATCCGCATCCAGATCGAGGAGCTCAAGCGCAAGGGCGACTTCAACAAGGTGGCCGAGCTGCAGTACGGCAAGCTGCCCTCGCTGGAAAAGCAGCTCAATGAAGCCCAGGCCAGCGAGCAAGGGCAGGGCGGTGCGCCCGCCCACAGATTGCTGCGCACCCATGTGGGCGCCGAGGAGATTGCCGAGGTGGTCAGCCGTGCCACGGGCATTCCCGTGGCCAAGATGATGCAGGGCGAGAAGGACAAGCTGCTGCGCATGGAAGACCGACTGCATGACCGCGTCGTCGGCCAGGACGAGGCCATCTCGGCCGTGGCCAACGCCATCCGCCGTTCGCGCTCGGGCCTGTCCGATCCCAACCGGCCCACCGGTTCCTTCCTGTTCCTGGGCCCCACGGGCGTGGGCAAGACGGAACTGTGCAAGGCGCTGGCCGGCTTCCTGTTCGACAGCGAAGACCATCTGGTGCGCATCGACATGAGCGAGTTCATGGAAAAGCATTCCGTGGCCCGCCTGATCGGCGCGCCGCCCGGCTACGTGGGCTACGAGGAAGGCGGCTACCTGACCGAGGCCGTTCGCCGCAAGCCCTACAGCGTGCTGCTGCTCGACGAGGTGGAGAAGGCCCATCCCGACGTCTTCAACGTGCTGCTGCAGGTACTGGACGACGGCCGGCTGACCGACGGCCAGGGCCGCACCGTGGACTTCAAGAATACGGTCATCGTGATGACGAGCAACATAGGCTCTTTGCTGATTCAGGCCATGGTCGGCGAGGATTACGATGATGTGAAAGACGCGGTCTGGGGGGAACTCAAGAACCATTTCCGACCCGAATTCCTCAACCGCATCGACGAGACCGTGGTGTTCCACGCGCTCGACGCGAAGAATATCGAGTCGATCGCAAGGATTCAGCTCAAGCTGCTGGAGCGGCGTTTGGAGAAAATGGACCTTGCGCTGCAGGTGTCCGACCAGGCACTGGCCGAACTGGCCAAGGTGGGCTTCGATCCCGTTTTCGGGGCCCGGCCGCTCAAGCGCGCGATACAGCAGCGGATCGAAAATCCGTTGTCGAAACTGCTGCTCGAAGGGCGCTTCCCGCCCAAGAGCACGATTGCGGTGCATGTGGACCCGGTACAGGAACCGGGCGTATTCCGGTTCGATGCGGCAGACTCCGCCTGACGCACCGGGCCAGCCAAGAAAGGCTTTGCTTTGAACGATTTCGTCGCCACCCTGACCCGCTGGGCCGTTCGCATCCTGCTGATGCTTGTGGGTCTGGTCTTCTTTGTCAGCCTGCTCACCGCAGCGGCGCTGCTGGCCCTGGTCTGGGCCGTGCGGGCGCTGTGGGCCAGGCTCACCGGCCAGCCGGTCATGCCCTGGGCCATGCGCATGAGCCCGCGGGCTGGCTGGCAGACCGTCTACCGCTCCGGCTCCGAGTGGATGGCCCAGCGCCCGCAGCGCGCCTACGGCGCGGCTGAAGGCGGTGGCCGTCGCGCAGGTGCAGGCGCAGGCGTGCTGCCGGGAGCGGGCGAGGTGACCGACGTTCAGCCCCGTGAAGTGCGCGAGCCCTGAAGCGTCTTGCTGCAGCCTTTACGCGGCCTGCGCATCTTCGCCCCCAGGCCGCGCATATCGGCCCGTATAGTCTGTAACCCTCGGGAGCCCGTGCAAGGCTCCCTTTTTTTTCTCCGAGCCGTTCTGGCTGCTTGCCGCCGTATCCAGCCAACCCGCAGGCGGCCTGTGCAGCATGAGAGCGTCTGCCGCGTCTTCTTACCATTGAGCCCTATGACCCAGATGGATCTTCATCGCGTCTTCGAACTTCAGTACCAGGCCAGCCGGGCGCAGGTGGACGTGCCGCTGCTGGTGCGCCGCGAGAGGCTGCTGCGCATGCAAAAGCTGCTGGACGAGCACGGCCCCGTGCTGGCTGCCGCAGTGCAGGCCGACTTCGGCATGCGCTCGCCACGGTTGACCGAGATGGTGGAGCTGTTCGTGCTGCGCAACCTGCTCAAGCACACGCTGCGCCATCTGGCGCGCTGGTCGGGGCGCCAGCGGGTGCGCACGCCGCTGATGCTCATGCCGGGCCGTGGGTGGATAGAGCGCCAGCCGCTGGGCGTGGTGGGGGTGATCTCTCCGTGGAACTATCCGGTGCAGCTGGCGCTGGGGCCTGCCATCACGGCCCTGGCCGCGGGCAACCGCGTCATGCTCAAGCCCAGCGAACTCACGCCGCACACGTCGGCGCAACTGGCCGCGCTGGTGGGGCAGTTCTTTGCGCCCGAGGAGTTCGCCGTGATCGAGGGCGATGTGAGCGTGGCCACGCAGTTCTCGGGCCTGCACTTCGACCATTTGCTGTTCACCGGATCGACGGCCGTGGGCCGGCGCGTGGCCCAGGCGGCCGCAGCGCACCTGACGCCGACCACGCTGGAGCTGGGCGGCAAGTCGCCCTGCATCGTCTCCACCGACTGCGACCTGAAGGAGGCAGCGCTCAAGATCGCACATGGCAAGCTCGTCAACGCAGGCCAGACCTGCATTGCCCCCGACTACGTGCTGCTGCCGCGTGGACAGGAGGCCGAATTCGCCGAGGCCTTTCGCGCCGCCGCGCAGCGGCTGTTCCCGCGCTTTGCCGGCAACCCGGACTATGCCGCCATCCTCACCAAGCGCCACCTGGCCCGCCTGCGGCAGATGCTGCGCCAGGCCCAGGGCATGGGCGCCCATGTCGAATGGATGGAGGACGGTGGCGCCAGCCAGGAGGGGGCGGACATGGCCTGGGGTGATGCCGTGGAGCGCCAGATGGCACCGGCCCTGGTCTTCAATGCCACCAGCCAGATGCAGCTCATGCAGGAGGAGATCTTCGGCCCCATCCTGCCCGTGATCAGCTACGACAGGCTGGACGACGTGGTCTCGGCCATCAACGCCGGGCCCAGGCCGCTGGCGCTGTACTGGTTCGGCCGCGACGAGAAGGTGCGTGATGCGGTGCTGTCACGCACCATCAGCGGCGGGGTGACGGTCAATGACACCCTGCTGCACTTCGCGCACGAGAACCTGCCCTTCGGTGGCGTGGGCGACAGCGGTTGGGGTGCCTATCATTCGGAGCAGGGCTTTGCGCGGCTGAGCCATCAGAAGGCGGTGTTCGTGCAGTCGCGTTGGTCAGGGGCCGCCATGCTGTATCCGCCCTATGGTGCGAAGTTCGATCGCATCATGGAACTGATGCGCCGCTGGCTGTGAGCAAGGGCTCGATCGGGCGTGTTGCCGGGCATGCCTGCATCGTGAGGAATTGTCAACTGATTCCTTGGCGAGCCTTGTGTTGCATGTACTAGCTGCTCTTTTTTGAAGAGCACATAGCACATCCGATAGCCGAGGGCAAGAAAACGAGCACAGCCGTACTTGCGTGCATGGCTAAGGGGCTCGATGCACGCAAAAAGCGCGATTCCGGTGAAAATCACGCCCTTCTATTTTCACCTGTTTTCGTTTCGGTTTTTCCATGTCTAGTATCCAGGTTCGTCCAGCCACTCTCCGCGATGCAAAAGCGATTGCCCAGATCCATACTGCTTCCGCCATGGAGGCTTACCGAGGTCTGGTTCCCGATGACCAGCTCAAGAGCATGTCGTCGGTAGAAAAACGCCAGGCCTATTGGCGCGAAGCCATTGAATTTTGCGAGCCCCAGGTTCAGGTCGCCATCGATGGCGACAAGATCGTCGGCTTCGTCGGCTTCGACCGCTCGCGCGATGAGAAGTCGCGCCAGACCACCGGTGAAATCTGGGCCATCTATGCTGCACCTACCCACTGGAATCAGGGTGTGGGCGTGGCCCTGTGGGACGCCGCACGCGACGGCCTGCTTGAAGAAGGCTGCACCAATGTCACGTCGTGGGTGCCGCTGCGCAATGAACGCGCGCTGCGCTTTCACGAGCTCGCCGGCTTCAAGCGCGAAATGTCCACCGCCAAGACGGCCCAGGTGGGTGGTCTCAAGATCGAGGAAGTGCGGCTCAAGCGCGCACTGAACTGATCGGGTCTCCGACCCGCTTTCCCCCTAAATCACTCACGGAGCAGCAGGCCTTGTCCTCTTCCCAGAACTGGTCCCTGCTGCAATGGCAGGAGAACGAGGCCACGCAGGCAGCGCTGTGGCGCGCGGACAGCACCATGACCGCACCGCGCCGCATCGTCATCGCCGACGACAGCCTGTCTGCCGACAGCGCCTACCGCCTGGCCTGCGAAGGCCAGGCGATGCTGTGGCGCGGCGATTTCCAGAATGCCAGGCAATTGCTGTCGGCGCTGGGCCGCCGCCTGGACAAGCCTGCACGTGAGACGTCCGCCAAGGCTCGCCATCGGCGGGCCGGCAAGGAAGACGCCAAGCCTGTCTTTCCTCATGCCTTCCACCTGCACCGCCAGGCGCTGGCGCAGCGGGCACGCATTCTGTCCAGCGTGATGATCGAGCTCGATGCCAGCTGGCATTGCGCCCTGCGCCGCGCACCGGACTGGAGCGAGGCCTGCCGCGAGGCCTGGGGCGACATTCCCGCCGATCAGGGTGCGCGCAGCGTCATCGTTCCCTTGCGTGAACTGCTGGGCGCGCTGGGCGCGCATGAGTGGCGCAAGAAGGGCGTGGCCCTGGCTGTGCCGGGCATGCCGGAGTTCAGCATTCATCCGCACTACGGCGTGTTCTCCCCGGTGCGCGGCGAGTACCTGGATCTGGTGGCGCAGGCGCCCCTGCCGGCCGCAGCCCAGCAGGCCGATGCCGCAGTCTGGGATATCGGCACGGGCACGGGTGTGCTTTCCGCTCTCTTGCTGCACCGTGGCGTGCGGCAGGTGGTGGCCACCGACCTGAGCGACCGGGCCCTGGCCTGTGCGCAGGACAACCTGCAGCGACTGGGATTGGCGCAGCGCGTGAGCCTGCGCAAGGCAGACCTGTTCACCGAAGGCCGGGCCGCCCTGGTGGTCTGCAATCCACCGTGGTTGCCGGGCAAGGCCAGCTCCCTGCTGGAGCAGGCCGTCTACGACGAAGGCAGCCGCATGCTGCGCGGCTTTGTGCAAGGCCTTGCAGCGCATCTGCTGCCGGGCGGCGAAGGCTGGCTGATCCTGTCGGATCTGGCCGAGCATCTGCAACTGCGCTCGCGCGAGCAATTGCTGGAGTGGATCGAGGCCGCTGGCCTGCAGGTCCTGGGCCGAGAGGACATCCGCCCGCGCCATGGGAAGGCTGCGGACGCTGTCGATCCGCTGCACGCCGCACGCGCTGCCGAAGTCACCTCGCTGTGGCGCCTGGCGCCTCGCTGATCGCCGGCACCCACGCTTTCATCCCGGTCAGGCGCCTTGCGCTGCCATTGACTCGTTTGCCTGCTGGGGCAGCAGATGCTGCAGCCGCTCGCGCAGCGCATCCGCGCGCTCGTTGCCGGCATGCTCCTGCACGGTCTGCAGCAGCTGCAAGGCGGCGGCCTGCAGAGCCGCCAGGTCGCGCGCTTCGCGCAGCAGATGGCGCAGCACCTGGGCCTTGTCCTCATGGCGGTTGGCGAACATGCGCTCGCACAGGTCGAACAGATACATGCGTGTGCCGGCCAGATTCAGCGTGGCGGCAGGGCCTGGTGAAGCGGGTTGCCTGGCAGCGGCAGGCGCCATCGCGGGGGGCTGCGGCTGGGGCGATGTTTCGATGGCATTGCCGGCCAGGCGCTGCAGATGGCCGCTGTCTATCAGCTGCTGTACCAGCTCCCTGGCCTGGGCACCCAGCACCTGCTGCAGCTGCTCCTCGGTGCGGCCATCGGCCATCAGCAGCACCGAGCGCTCGCGCAGCGGCAGGCTGCGCCGGCCGGGCTGCAGCTCTTCAAGGGCCTTGGCGGTTTTTTGCAGCAGCATGGTTGGGGCAGGGGAGTCCGACAAGCCCCGATTGCACGTTACATGAATGACCGTGGCGTGAAAAAGCCATGACAACTGGTCCGGTGCAACTTGCTGCGGCAAGGGCACAATCGCCTGCCGCCGCCTTGATGAGGGGCGATTCGAAGGGGCAGGCGGCCAGTACGGGCCGCAGGAATATTGTTTGATCTGTAACAGGAAGACGGGGCTGCAGGCCCCGGAACACAGCTGATGAGACTGTTGCTGGCGCCCATGGAGGGCTTGCTTGATTTCGTGCTGCGCGATGTGCTCACGCGTGTGGGCGGTGCGGACCGCTGCGTCTCTGAGTTCATCCGCGTCACGGGGACGCTGCTGCCCGACAAGGTATTCCTGCGCACCATGCCGGAATTGAACAATGGCAGCCGGACACTGGCGGGGGTGCCCGTGCGGGCCCAGTTGCTGGGATCGGACCCGGACAGCATGGCGGCCAACGCGGCCAATCTGGCGCGCCTGGGGCCGGAGGGCATCGACCTGAACTTCGGCTGCCCGGCCAAGGTGGTCAACCGCCACGGCGGCGGCGCCGCGCTGCTGCAGGACCCGGAACAAATTGCGCGCGTGGTGGGCGCCGTGCGTGCCGCCGTGCCAGCGGCCATGCCCGTGTCGGCCAAGATGCGGCTGGGCTTTAACGACACCGCCCTGATGACCGAATGCGCCCAGGCCATGCAGGCCGGCGGTGCCTGCGAAATCGTCGTTCATGCCCGCACCAAGCTCGATGGCTACCGCCCGCCCGCCTACTGGGAGATGATCCCGCGCATCCGCGAATCCGTGACCGTGCCCGTGGTGGCCAACGGCGAGATATGGACGGTGCAGGAGGCGCTGCGCTGCCGCGAGCAATCGGGTTGCAGCGACCTGATGCTGGGGCGGGGAATCGTTGCCGACCCGGGCCTGGCGCTGGCCATTCGCGCCGCCGTTGAAGGTGAGCAGACCCCGGCCGCCGAGGTGTGCTGGAGCGACCTCGTGCCCCAGGTTCAGCGCTTCTGGGACATGGTCTGCGAGGACCTGGAGCCGCGCCAGCGCGCAGGCCGACTCAAGCAATGGCTGAACCTGCTGCGCCGCCGCTTTCCCGAGGCCGAGCAGGCCTATCAGGAGGTGCGCACCCAGACCGATCAGCGCGAGATCACCCTCTGGGTCCAGGCGCTGGCTCGGCGCCAGGAGTGGGCGGGGTTGTAGCGCTGTCGCCCGCCTACAGCAGGTGGTCCGGCGCCAGCGGGCCCAGGAGCTTGAGCATCAGGCGCAGGCCCCAGCTGGCATCGGGCTCGCTGTGCTCGTCGGCGCGGTCGCTGTCTTCCGAGGCCCGCCAGACCAGTCCTCCATCCTTGTCGATCTCCACGCGCCAGCTGCCGTCCTGCAGGCCCTCGTCAATACTTTGCGTGGCCAGCCTGCCGAACTCGCGGCTGGCGATGAGCAGGGCGATCTCGGTGTTCTGCAGTTGCGAGCGCAGGTCCAGATTCATCGAGCCGACTGCCACCAGGTGACCATCCACCACCAGCAGCTTGGAATGCAGCATGGCGCGCGAGGCACCCGTGGCGCCTGAAGGACCGCCACCGCCACTGCTGCCCGAGCCAAACGCAGAGCGGACACTGGCCGCTGTGCTGCGCATCTCATAGAGTTCAACGCCCATCTCCAGCAACGCCTTGCGATGGCGTGCATAGCCGGCATGGGCCAGGGGCGCGTCATTGGAGGCCAGTGAATTGGTCAGGATGCGCACGCGCACCCCGCGTTGCCGCGCGCCGCGAAACGCCTCCATCATGTCCGGACCGGGCACGAAATAGGGCGAGACCACCAGTAGATCGCGCCGCGTCTTGCGGACCAGGGCCAGCAGGCCGTCCACTACCGAATCGGCCTCCAGTACCGGGCGCGCCGCCTGGCGCAAGGCCGGAGTTGGCTGGCCCATGGGCAGCGTGCCAGCAGGCTTGGCCTGCGGGCTGTTCGGGGCGGGTGTGGCTGGCGCAGACGCGTCCGCACTGGTGCTCGGGCTGTCATCCCTGTCCAGCGGGATCTTGGTCGGCTGGTCCACCAGCACGGCGGCCGAGGCCCAGGTCCATGGCGCCTTGCGCAAATCCATGGGCTGCTGGTCCCAGATGATGCGGCTGTGTTCGGCGGCCTGCTCAGCCGTCTTTGCCTCTTTGGCGGCAACGGCAGGCGTAGGGTCCTCGTCCTGCGCCTGATCGCCATCATCGGCAAAGCGCTCGCGCAGCTGCTTGAGCTCCTTGAGACTGATGAGCGACTGAACCGGATAGGCGCGCGGGTTGTTCCAATAGCTGTCGAAGCTGCGTGACAGATCGCCGACCACCGGCCCCGCAGCCAGCACGTCGAGGTCCACGAAATTGCTGGCGCTGTCCGCGTCGAAATACGCATCGCCCAGATTGCGCCCCCCGATCACGCCCATGGCGTTGTCGGCAATGAAGAGCTTGTTGTGCATGCGCTGCTGCGCCCGCTGGAAATCCGTCAACAGCGTATAGGCCCGCCCCAGCACGGAACTGCGTGCGCCCGCCAGCGGGTTGAACATGCGCATCTCTATGCCCGGCACAAAGGCCAGCCGCATGACCTGCGCATTCGCACCCGTGCTGTGGAAGTCGTCCAGCAACACCCGCACCCGCACGCCACGCCGCGCCGCCTCCACCACGCCGCGCAGCAGGCGCTGCGTGCTCTCGTCGGCATGGATGGCGTAGTACTGCAGGTCCAGCGTCTGCTGCGCTCCCTCGACCAGGGCCAGCCGTGCGCCGTAGGCGGCCTGGGCGCCGGACAGGAGGGTGAAGGCGGAGGTTTGAGGCCTGACGCTGGCTGGCCGCAATTGCTGCACCAAAGAGCCCAATGGCGTGCTTTGCGGGGCTTCCAAGGCGGCAGTGACGGGGCGATCGACCTGAGAGGGCAAGCTGCTGGCGCAGCCGCAGACCACGGCGGACACCAGCAGGACAAGCGTGGTCCGCAGGCCTCGGAAGAGGCTGACGGATGGAAGAGGCTGTAGGTTGCGAGCGCCGGACATGATTCGAAGATTTGGCCCAAGGATCGGTCAATCGGGTGTCGGACGGCTGCGCCAGCCGCTGGTCCAGGAAGCTGCTGTCCGCGTCAGAAGCTGGCGCGCCCTTCAACACGAGCGACAACGCGCAGATCCGGCCCTATACGCTGCACATCGTGCAACTCCAGCGCAAGGGCCTCGGACAGCGCGTCCAGTGGCCCGAAACTGGCAATGCCCATGCCACCCGTGCCCAGCAGCTTGGGGGCCAGGTACAGCAGCAGTTCATCGACCAGCCCTTCGCGTATCAGCGAGCCATTGAGCTTGAAGCCTGCTTCCACATGCAGCTCGTTCGTACCGCGCGCGGCCAGGTCACGCAGCATGGCGGCCAAGTCCACCTTGCCGTGCGCGTTGGGCATGTGGATGATCGTCGCGCCAGCCGCCTGCAAATCTTCGGACCGCAAAGTATCCTGACTGCTGGTGTAGATAAGGCAGCCGCCGGGCGTCTTCAGTACCTGGGCGGTGAGCGGCGTGTCCAGCCGGCTATCCACCACCGCGATGCGCGGTTGGCGCTGGGTAGGCACTTCACGCACGTTCAGACGCGGATCGTCTTCCAGCACCGTGCCTATGCCCGTCAGCAGGGTGCAGGCCCTCGCGCGCCAGGCATGGCCGTCGGCACGTGCCTCGGGTGAGGTGATCCATTGGCTGACACCGTTGTGCAATGCGGTTGCGCCGTCAAGGGAACTGGCGGCCTTCATGCGCACCCACGGTATGCCGCGCAGCATGCGGCTGAAGAAGCCGATGTTCAGTTCGCGCGATTCGGCTGCACCTGGTCCCACCTCCACCTGTACACCTGCAGCACGCAGCCGCGCAAAACCTTGGCCAGCTACCTGGGGATTGGGATCGGTGAGTGCGCCTACCACCTTGGCAACGCCTGCAGCGATCAGGGCATCGCAGCAGGGACCTGTACGGCCCTGGTGCGAGCAAGGCTCCAGCGTCACATAGGCGGTTGCTCCGCGCACATCCTCGCCCTGTGCTGCGGCATCGCGCAGCGCCATCACTTCGGCATGTGGGCCACCAGCCTGCTGGGTGAACCCCTGGCCAACGACCCGGCCATCGGGTGCCACCAGTACGCAGCCTACGCGCGGATTGGGGGAGGAAAGAAAAAGCGCCTGGGCGGCGAGCCCAAGCGCTTGGTGCATGTGTTGGTCGGAATCTGGCATGACACGCATGGTAAGGCAAGTCATCCGACTGGCTTACTTGCCCCAGCAGTCAGAGTTGAATCCTGTCTCTGACGAGGTTTTTCCATTTGCGCCACGCAATCCCGTGTTGGTCAGAGTGTAGTTTCCGCACTTGTCATTTGATTGAGACCCCTTGGGGGTCGCCGTCAACGTGAATGTGCTTCCGTTGGTGGAGGTCAGGGAGATGTCGTATCGCTTTGATGGAGTTGTCGCGAGTGAAGTGGGAAATGCCGCAGTCAGGGGATAGGTTCCTGTGGCGGTGGATGCCCGTTCAAGCCACTGAGCTGCTTGCAGAAGGCCAGCCCTCGCCTCTGCGCGATATCCGCGACGAATGTACTCGGAGTAACTGGGTATCGCGATGGCGCCAAGGATTCCGATGACTGCGATCACGATCATCAGTTCGATCAAAGTGAAGCCAAGATTTTTATTTTTCATGATTTCATGCAGAAATAAATAAAAAGTGGGCCAGAGTCATTTGAGCTGGCGCCAGCTGGGGCGCAGGGACTCTTCCGGCATGGGTGCAAGGGCTTCCTTATTATTCTTGGCGTCAATATCAAGAATCTTATTCTTTTGCGTGATTAAATTGTGTGCTCCCTTGCTTACCTTTGCGCGTGAAACAGCCTCGTCGGCAGCGTTGTAGTATCCATCTTTGTTCTTGTCCACGATCTGAATAGTTGGCCGTTTCCCATCCATGATGTTGATGAGTGTGCGGTATTGGCGCTCTTCGTCCACAGACGAGGACTCGCAGCTTTCTATGCTGACGTCCACATTTGAGCCCTTTGCCGGAACTTGTGAATACATGACCAGAATATTGCTGCCATCATAGAATTCCAGAGGCTTTAGCAGACGCTCTCCAATGGCTGGCATGTCTATATACCAGCCATTGAAGTCTTTCCAGGTGTCAATCTTCAGATCGTCTGTGGCGTTGACGGTCGCGAAATCTCCATTGCCTAGCTCTTGAAAGGTTTGTTGTGCCAGCTTGGCGTTTGTTACGCCTACTCCCCGGGCTTTTGGTGTAGGGATGCAATCTGATCCTCGCGCGCAGGATGCGTCACCCGGATGAACTTCAATCAGCGTTTTTTCCTCGTTAGCAAAACGATAGCGTGTTTCGTCCAACACGGAATACAGTGTCTGTACTTGAATGCTGTTGGGATCATCCTTCGTGACGTTGCGACCGGTGCCGAAGGCTACCATCATCCCGCCCACTGGCAGGGTTTTGATCTTGGTGCCAGTGCCAATAGTCATTTTGCGATCATTGGCGCGTACGGTGGGCGCAATCGTTATAGGTTGAATATTGGTGCGGGATGATGAGTTCAACGCTGTCGGGCCCCTGGCGGTGAAGAGGGGTTGGCCACTGAGGGCTACCTGCCATTTGCTGCTCGTGTCACTGGTGATGTCAAACTTCCAAAGGTTGCCAAGATTGTCGCCGGCATAAACGACGTCTGGTCGGCCATCGCCATTGATATCAACCAGGCTTGGAGCCGCCAACCCATTGTCTGCTGCTATACCAGTGCCTGCTGTGTCGGTAGTGACCGGAATTCGTAGCAGTTCCTGGGCTCCATCCAGGTACTGAATCAGCAGAACTGGACGTTGATTGGCACTATTGTACCCATTGCCCATGACTACGGCCCAGCGATTATTGTTCATCAACGTGATCTGCGTAGTACGCATTGGATCATTTTCATCCAGCACTGGTCGAGAAGTGATGTGCCCGATGTCCATGTCTTCCATTGCGGCGGCATTGCAGGCCGCTTTTTCAGCAGTGCTCATGCCATCCAGCGTACATGTGAGGGCTTCCAATGAATCACGTGTGCGATCCAGCCTAACCAGTTGTTGTGCATTGGCTTCCGAGAAACCAGGTGCCCCCCCTGACGTATTGGTGCTAGCCGGGTTGGTAACGTCCAGGACAAAGTAGCCTTTTCCTCCGGCACCCAAGGTTCCAACAAGCATGGTTCGCCAGTAGGAGTTGGCACCCGTGCCAAGCAAGATGTCTCCCGTCATCGGAGAGCCATCTACAAAATATCTGTGTGTGCTATTGAACTCCGGGTTGGAGAGTTGCTTTATGGAGGGAATAATCCCTCTAGGGATATAGGCTATTTTTTCAGTGCCATCCACGGCAGAGAAGCCGTGCAGCATTCCATCATTTCCACCTACGTAAATCATGGCGGCGCGTGTGCTGCCACTCACAAAGTCGAGATATCCCGGAAAGGAGTAATTGCTGGAAGGCTTTGCGGTGTACCAGACAACGGAGTTGATGATGTCACCCTGGCGGCTCTTTCGTTCCCGGAAAGGTTTTGATGTGGTATAGCCGTCGGAATCTGATCCTTCCAGGCGGCGATCGCCTCGAATATAGTTGATGATATTCTGAGTGTTGGTTGAAACCTTCGCCGCGGAATCGGTAGGATTAAAGCCCAGTAGAGATTTCTGAAATGAACTCAGGTTGGATTCATCGGCGGACCATTTGAATGGAACACCGCCTTTGTATTTTGAGGTTTCCCATTTGTCGCTCCAGGTTAAAATAAGGCGTGTATTGAGATCTGTTATGGAATCCAATTTGTCTGCCGTATTCGTGCCCTCCCAGCTCTTGGCTGCTACCGTCGTCCCGTCCTTTTGCACAGTTTCAGCGGTGACGAAGCCTTTCCAGAAATTCTGCGGCTCATAGGCGCCAGTGAATTTGCCAACGTCATTGCGCGATGCGTTGGATCCACTGGTGGCTGTGGAGGTCAGATCGGGTTCGGTCTGCGTATTGATCTGCCCGAAGATCTCACGGAAGGCCTTTTCGAGGTCTTCCCCTTTTTCCACGGCGTAGAAGCGGCCTCGGCCATTGAGGGCAGCGTGCCAGAGATCCAGGGCATTGCGTGTTTCGGTGCTGGAAGTCAGGTTAGGCCAGGTGACAGTGCCATTGGCCAAACTTGGGAAGCTCCCGTCATAGCCAAATGGCACCATCTGAGATGGCGCTGTAATGCTGGCATAGTTCCAATTAAAGGCCATTCTGCTGAAGCCGATGGTGTAAGTCACCATGTGTGGCCATGTAGCCGGGTTGTAGCGTGGGTTCCAGTAGCGATCAAGTGTGGTGGACGTGCTGCCTGAGGTAAAGGTTTCTGTGGACGGAGCCTTGCGGTAGTCAGCGGTAGGCTGCATGGTTCCTGTCAAGCCTGCGGTCTGCATTGGGGTCGCCCAGCTATAGAAGGCCCAATCTGCCAGGGTCGTACCGCCTGACGTATCGCGGTAGAGCGCCGACTTTTGTCTGTCAGCCGTCGTGTTGCCTCCGTACACCATCTTGTCGTTCAGAACAAGGTTGCTGGCGTTGTCCCGTCGAGTGCTGTCTGGAACGCTGGTTGCTGTGCCGTTCCAGCGTCCATCAGTCATCATGATGTGGTAATTGCGTCGGCAGGCAAGGTAGGGGGCCCCTTTGTTACCCGGGTCGCTGGCCCATGGGCTGTCTTTGCTAAGCTTGCGCCGCATGTAGCTATCAGCTTGGCTGAACATAAGATGCGACGGAGTACCGTTGTTAGGATCCAGACTATTGATGAAGGAAATGAAATTCGAGCGATGCGTGTTTTCCAGCGGCCGCATCGAATTCGTATTCATCTGTGCACTATCCACATTGCTAGCGCCGGGAGAGCCTCCGTTATTCCACATGGCCTGCCAAGCAACTCGTATCTTTCTGTCAGGTAACAATGTGGTATCTCTTAAAATACCGCCGACTCCTTTTGTTCCTATGAGGGCGTATTTCAGAACATTGACGCGGCGGCTGTTCATTGGCCATGTGCCATCCGCATTGGGGCTGGTCTGGTTGCTCGCCCCACTAGCGTTTTCGGCATCCAGGCGGAAGTCCATACTTCCGGAGTCATCAATAGAAATGATGACGTTGGGTGCGACATAAGGCTCTTTAGTGCCTGGCGGCGATTGTGCCAGGTCCAGAGCCCATGCGCCTTGCGGTAACGCTGCAGCAACTGCCAAGGAAAGCAGGGTACGGGGGGAAAGATGCGGGATTATGTGGGGCGTACGTTTCATGGCTGCTTCTTTGATATTCATGCCGGGCACGTTGGATAGTTTGGCGAATGCAGTTGATGAGTCAGGAGCCTAGTCCTTGCGTTTTTGCTGCGCGTAGGTTTGCTGCAGAACGACCATGGTATTGGGCTTGCGGCCATAAGCCAGTGTGGTGATGCGGTACACAACATTAGGTTTTAGGTTGAGTGCCAGAAAATTCTTGGGATTGTCGGTGATGAGCCCCATATTTTTTGTGTCCAGATAAGGAAGCACTTCAATCCAGTACCATCCTCCGCGATTGGCGGCACTGATGTCGGCAAGTATAGGGTTGGCGGGCTCACTAGTTGATCCCAGGGAGGCTCCTGTGTACTGGCCGTATCGCGCGCCGACCCCTGACTTTGCCATTTGCGCCAGTGTCAGGCCTAGTTTTTCGTCGCTGTTGTTCCAGAAATCTTGATTTCCATCGCGCTTGCTGCAAAGGCCTTGGCTGCAAATTGACGCCACACTGGATAGTAAAGGCGCAATGTCCTGTGCTTCGAGTGGAATCTTTGCTGTAGTGGTCTTTCGGCATATATCGGATTCACCAACGCATGATGTACCGTCAGAATTTTCACCGCGAATGTCCAATTCTGCATCCTGTAATAGTGCCTGGGCGGCTTCATATGCGCGCTGATAATCAGCGTCATTGCCAACCACCATCTCATTGAACATGGAGGTGCGTGTGGCCCAGAGCGCCAACAGCATGGAAAGCATGACGAATATGATGACAACGAACAGTGCCACGCCACGCTGTTGTTGAAAGGCGCTGCGGCAATTCTTGCGGAGCATTGCAGATTTTTTCATGATTTCAGAGTACAGAGCCGACAAGGCCCTGGCTACGCAGCTGGAAGACGTTGCGATACGCAATGTGCATGCGGCGGGCCCGTTGTCCTGTGAGCGTGGTCATATCCACGGCTTTGCCGTCGCAGTCAACATACGTGCTTCCGGATGGCACATCAATGGATTCGTTTCCATAGACAACCAGGCAGACCTCCACCGCCTGCACCGTGGCCCATTGTTGCGCATTCCATTTTTCCGTATCGGCTGCAGTGACATACTGTATAAGAGGGTTGCCCGGAGTTTTATTATTCTGAGCCAGATAGCGGATTTGAAAGTTACTCACGTTCTGTGCTAAGGTCTGCGCAGTATCTCCATTGCCGCTGCATTGAAGTTGATTGCCGTTAAGTTGGAAAATATTGTCTATTCGCGCGTCTGAGCTGTCGTTGTTTGGCCCGCCTAGGCAGTTGCGCGCCAAAGCTTGCTCGGCTGCATGCGTGTAAACGGGTTCCTTATAGCGGCGATAGCCAACCGAAAGTGTGACAGGCGAAGCAGTGCCTTGAATTGTATCGGTTGCGGGATCGAAGTTCATGCCGGAGCCGCCTTCTGCCGTTGTTTCAAAGGCAACCCCTCTCGCGTATGCATACCCTGTT
Source organism: Delftia sp. CH05 (assembly GCF_009827015.1). Lineage (NCBI taxonomy): Bacteria > Pseudomonadati > Pseudomonadota > Betaproteobacteria > Burkholderiales > Comamonadaceae > Delftia > Delftia sp. CH05. Next base: position 110,290 of record NZ_WUMG01000006.1, read on the forward strand.
TTTAGATTGCTGGGATCGAGATTCAGATACAGGGAGCCGGCTTGGCGCATTTGAAGGCCGATGATCCGCATAACATAGGCAGACTGCTGCTGGATACCGCTGGCATCGCTTACTGTTCCTGAAACACTGCGGGACACCATCAGCGCGGCCATGGATACGGCGATGATCAGCAGCCCGATGGCAATGCCTACCATCAACTCAATCAATGTAAATCCCTGTTGTGATGTTGGCAAGCTCCCCATGTGACCTTGGTATCGGCTTCTTGATACTGGTAAGGTTCGAAATTTGGTGCATTCAGTCATATTCAGGATCCTGGGCAGAAGTATTGAGGCTTCAGACTGCCGCTTCCGAAATAGGGAGCGCACCGCGCGGGCAGAGGTACGTATTGAAGATGACAGGTGTATCCGCTCGGGCATGAATTTGCTGTGTCGGTTCCGCTGCCTGCAATCAGCGTGCCATCGGCGGCACGAACCTTTGTTGCATCGATATTGTCCTTGTAGGCTTTTTTATTGTCGTCATCGCTGCCGGATAGATCCCGCTCGTTCTCACGCCAGGCGATCATCACGCCAATCTGACGGCGATTGGCGTCCGTTGATTCGCCGGGCGCAAGAAAGATATTGGCCTGCCCCAAAGGAAGAGAGTCTTTGACGGCTTGTTTCCAGATGCCAAGGTCGTAGGCCGCCAGATCCGCACGGTCGCATGGAGCGATTGCACAGTCGCCAGGCGACGGTGTAGTGCCGAAGTTGGAGACATAGGCACTGAAGCCTGACAATGCATTTGGGTTCACCTTCAGGCGCTCACTGAGATCCTCTATAAGTCGTATGGCTTGTCCACGTCGAACCGTGGTCTGGGTATCTGTCAGGGTTCGCATCTGGGTACCTAAGATGCCCAGGATGCCTAACGCCGCCACGACAATGGCAACCAGAGATTCAATCAGCGTAAGGCCTCGCTGGCGGCGAAAAGGGGTGGCGTGTGGTTTGTACATGGTGTATTGATCGGAGCGGCTCAAGAGCATGATTCGCTGCCCTTCAACTTCGCGATTCGCCCGCCTGTGCCCGTGCAAAGCCGGACTGAGCTGGTGTCGCTGGAAGCCTTGCCCTGAGGCGTAATCAGAAAATCCATGGCGCTGGCAGTCCCGCCATCGTGAGAAAGCATGCCCCAACGGTCCACTGTGATGGACCCTGCGCTGTTGCCCAGAGTGACTTGAATGCGACTGGGGGGAGGTGTCTGCTGCAGCACGGTACTGCCGGTCAGCACCTGCCACCCGCAGCCCCACTGAGTATTGCCCGTCGCATTGGTGCAGCCGTTGCCGTTGGCCGTTTTGGTGATGGCGATGTTGCCGCCGCGCTTAATAGCTTCTGAGCGTGCAAAGTAGATCGTTGCCTGAAGGTCCTCAGCAATCTGGCGTACTCGCCAGCGTTCCATCAAAGGAGTGAAACTGGGAGCAGCAAGGGAGGTAAGTATTGCCAGGACGGCAATCACCACCAGGAGTTCAAGAGTGGTAAATCCCCTGAGGCCCTGAGCGGGTGTCGTGTGGAGGGGAGACAGCCTTTGTGAAAGCAATGCGAGCATGCGCGAATGCTAGGCATCGCATGCCCTGGCTGGGACTGTAACCGGATGAATGGAGTTGGCCGATGGATGAGTGGCTAATGCGCGATCCGTAGTGACGTGCCCCTACCGCCCCCAGCACTCCATCGCAGTGGTATTCACACCCAGGCCGAGCGCATCACGCTCGCCCGTATGGGTCAGCGTGAAATCGCCACATCGGTCACCGAACTGGGAGCCGCGGCGTGTGGCGATCAGGGTGTAGGTGTCGTCGTCGTGGCCGCTGGTTGACAGGAAGTCGATGGTGTAGCGCTTGCTGGAGTCGTGGGCCCAGGTCAGGTCTGCAGGCAGCTCGGTGGGGTAGGTGCCGTTGGCGGTGGCGGCGCGCTCCAGCCATTGCTGGGCCTGGAGCAGGCCGGCGCGGGCGTCGGCGCGGTGGACTGCGCGGATGTACTCGTTGTAGCTGGGGACGGCGACCGTGCCGAGGATGACGATGACGGCCAAGACGATCATGAGTTCGATGAGCGTGAATCCTGGGGATCGAGGGCGGCGCATGTGGTGCCTCATTTCATTTGGCGCCAGCTGGGGCGCAGGGATTGCTCCGGCATGCGGGCGAGTACATTGCGGCGGCCTTCGGCGTCGTAGCCGATGGCGTGATGGCCCTTGTGGAGCAAGGCCTGGGATCCCCTGGCGACGCTTGCGCGCGAGACCTCCTCATCTGCCGTGCCGTAGACCCCATCGCCGTTGCTGTCCATCAACGGAACGCCGGGTCGCTTGCCATCCATGATGTTCATGAATGTCAGGAATTGGCGCTCCTCGCTCGCATTGCAGGCGTCGGGCGGGCTTGCGCTTTCGCCGGGGCGTTTGGGGGATCCGGCAGGTATCTGGCTGTAGATCGCGAGGATGTTGCTGCCGTCGTAGAAGCCCATTGGCTTGAGCAGGCGCTCGCCCGGCAGGGGCAGGTCCATGTACCAGCCTTTGTGCCGTGTCCAGTCGAGGTCGGTCGTGGAGTCAACGCGCCAGAAGCCTTGGCCGGCCGCCCCTGCCGGCTGATGGTTCACCGAGCGCCTGGCCAGTTCTCCGATGCCTGAAACGGGTGCCGCTCGCTGTCCGTCAGGCTGCCTGCAGTCCGAATCCTTGCCATCGAGGCAAGCTTGCACTCTGCCGTCCGCGAGCAACCTGTAGCGGGTGCTGTCGAGGATGGAATAGATGCTCTGGACCGCTGTGTTGCCAGAATCCTGCCGCGTGATGTGGCGTCCGGTACCGAATGCCACCAGCATGCCGCCTGCCGTCAAGCGCTCGCGCCCTTCTTTGGCATTTTTGCTGGCCCTGCGCCGGTCATTGGCGCGTACGGAAGGAGGGGCGGTGATGGCTTGACGCAGGTTGCGAGTGGCCGATGGAGAACTGCCACCCCAGGCTGTGTACAGCGGCCGGCCGTCGAAGGCCACGCCCCAGCGGGAGGAGGCACCGCTGGCGATGAGAAATTTCCACAGATTGCCCTGGATGTCACCTGCGTAGACCACATCGGGCCGGCCGTCTCCATTGATGTCCACAAGGCGCGGGGCGGAGAGTCCGTTGCGGGTAGTCTCGGGGGTGGTGCCGGTTGGGGTATTGCCCGTGGCAACGAGGCGCAACAGCTCTTGGTTGCCATCGAGATACTGGATCAGCAACACGGGCCGCTGGTTGGTGCTGTGGTAGCCGTTGCCCGTCACCAGTGCCCAGCGGTTGTTGTTCAACTGCGTGATCTGAGTGCTGCGTTGCGGGTTGGCATCGTCCAGCACGGGGGCCGCAAAAATATGGCCCAGGTCCTTGTTTTCCTGGCAAGTGGCGCGCTGGCGCATGTCATCCAGGCTGGCGCAGTCGCCGGGATCGCTGTTGCGTGTCTGGGTTCGGTCGAGCAGGACCAGCGAGCTGGCGCCGGACTCGCTGAAAGCCTCCGGATGGGTGATGTCCAGCACGAAGTAGCCCTTGGCTCCGGCGCCCGCCATGCCAGCCAGCACAGTGCGCCACTGCGAGGACGCAACGCTGCCCGGGGGGATGTCGCCGCTCATGACTGAGCCGTCCACAAAGTAGCGATGCCGGGCGTCATAGTCGGGGTCGGAAAGTCTTGCCAGTCCGGAGATCACGCCTCGTGGGATGTAGGCGATCTTTTCCCTGCCGTCGGTGGCCGAAAAGCCATGCAGCATGCCGTCATTGCCGCCTGCATAGATCATGGGCTGGCGTTTCTGCTGGGCGAGGGTATAGGCGGCATAGCCCGGCAGGGGCCAGTTGTCCACGGGATGACCGGTATGCCAGATCTGGGAGTTGACGATGTCGCCCTGGCGCGAGCTGCGCTGGCGAAAAGGACGGGTGGGGCCAACGCGCGGCGGTTGTCCCGGCGCTTCCATGCGGCGGTCGCCGCGTATGAAGTTGAGCCTGTGCTTGCCCAGGTTGTCTGCTCTTCCTTCGACATCGATGCCCAGGGAGGCTTTCTGCCGGTGGTCGAGTTCATTCCACTTGAAGGACACGCCTCTTTGCAGTCTGTCGCTCCAGGTCAGGATCAGACGGTCATTGATTGCCTGTTCGTCGCTGAGTGCATCCAGGTGGCCGGCCGTGGTTTTGCCTTGCCAGCCGGCTGTTGCGGTGAGGCTGCCATCGGCCTGGACGGTTTCTGCGCTGATCCAGCCGCTCCAGGCCGCTTTTGCGCTGTAGCGGGCGCTGAATATGTCCACGCCGGCCCGCGTAATCACGCTGCCGCTGGAGGCCATGGAGCTGCTGCGGCCCTTGGCATCTGCCTGTTGTCCGGCCGGGCAGTCTTCAATGGGCGCGGCGAATTCGGTGCCATCTGCCTGAACCCTGGCAACTGGAGTGTCTGCCTCCGAGACCTGCTGGACCTGGATGGGTGCCGGCAGGCCAGGCTTTATCGTGACCTTGACTCGGGGCCCAAGCGACGACTGGATCATATCCATTGCCTGGCTGTTTTGCGCGGCCAGGACTGCAGCGGCCATGGCTGCGGCTGTCGGCGCTGGCAGCAGGATGCGCCGGAGCCAGGGATGGCAGAGGTGGGGCATGTCAGGTGTCCTGAGTCAGTCGCGGCGTTTCTGCCGGGCGTAGGTCTGCTGCATCACCACCTGGGTGTTGCTCTTGCGGCCATGGGCAATGGCCGTGATGCGATAAATCACCTGGGGCTGCATGTAAAGGGCCAGTCGGGGTGAGCCGTTGGCGATGACGCCCGAGTTCCCTGCGTTGACGTCATAGGGCAGGATCTCTATCCAGTACCAGCCTCCCTTTCCTGCCTCACGATTTGCCAGGATGGAGTCGCTCTTTCCGCCAGCGATGGCGCCCGTGAACTGGCCGTAGCGTGCGCCGACGTCAGCGGCAGTCATCTGGCCCAGCGTGATCCCTTGGCCTTCGTCCGCGTTGTTCCAGAAGTCCTGAGGTCCCGTGCGCTTGGTACACAGGCCATCGCGGCATCCAGTGGGTGTGGCCTCAGCGAGGCTGGCCAGCAGCAGGCCGACTTCCCCGGTTTCCCGGGGGAACTGTGCGATGCCTGCACCGCTGCGGCAGACGGATGGCTGGCTGCTGCTGGCGGCGCAGGCGGCGCCGCTGGCCTGTTCGCCCCGAATATCCAGTTCGGCATCCTGCAGCAAGGCCTGTGCAGCCTCCAGGGCACGCTGGTAGTCGGCATCGTTGCCCACGAACATTTCGTTGAACAGTGCGCTGCGCGACGCCCACAGGGCGAGCAGCATGGACAGCATGACCAGGACCACCACGATGAACAGGGCCATGCCTTTTTGGCGCTGCGCTGCGCAGGTGTGGGCATGTCGCATGCCTGCAGCCTTGTGCGTCATCCGGCCAACCCCTGGCTGCGCAACTGGTACACGCTGCGAAAGACCATGTGCAGGCGCCGCGTCCTGGGCGCAGGCAGCGTGGCCATGTGGATGGATTCGGCCGTACCGTCGCTGTCGGCGCAGTCGGTATAGCTGCTGTTGGCGGGCATGTCGATGGCCTCGTTGCCGAAGAGCACCAGGCAGACCTCGGCGCCGACGACGCGAGGCCAGTCCTGGCCTATGGCGGCTGCGTTGACATACTGGATGCGGGCGGCGCCCCCCGGCGCCTGGATCAGGTAGCGCACCTGGAAGTTGGCGACGTTCCTGGCAAGGGGCTGGGCACCCGCGGAGGGCGCTCCGGCGCAGCGCAGGGTGTTTTTACTGGCGTCCAGGACAAAGCGGCTCAGGATGAGGCTGTCGCTGTTGGTCTGCCCCAGGCAATTGCGCTGCAGTGAGGTCTCGATGGCCGATGTGTGCAGCGGCTGCGTGTAGTTGCTGTAGCCCACGGCGAGCTTGTATTGGGAGCGCCCGGGTGCATCGAGGCCCTGGATGGTGTCGTGCGCGGGGTTGAAGTCCAGTGCGCCCGCCTCGAATGCAACGGGGTCTGCCACGTCAATGGCTTCTGTTGCCCTCTTGTGTGATGCAAGAAGCAGCCGCAGGGACCCCGCCTGCCGGATCTGCCGGCCCATGACACGGAAGAGATGGGAAGCCTGCTGTTGCAACTGACTGGCATCGCTGATGGTGGCGGACACGGCGCGTGACGCCATGAGTGCGCCCATGGCCACGCCGATGATCAGCAGTCCCAGGAAAAGTCCGACCAGCAGTTCGACGAGGCTCAGGCCGCGTTGGCGCGGTCTGGCCGCAATGGCGGTGGCGATGCGATGGGGATTCATGGGCCTGCGCAGAAGAACTGGACTGCGTTGTTTGCAAGGTAGGGAGCGCAGCGAGCGCTGAGTGCGATGTATTGCAGGTGGCAGGTTCTGCCTGCAGGACAGGCCATGGCCTGATCGCTGTGCATGCGATCGCCATCGCCATCAAGCCCGATGGGGTCCTTGTAGTCGGCCTTGCCGGACTTTTCGTTCTCGCGCCAACTGATCATGATCCCCAGCTGGCGCCCATTGCCGGCGCTGGCGGCTGCCTCGTCTCCTGCGAGGAAGACCTTGGCGGCCCCGCCTGGCAGCAGTTGGCGAACGGATGCCTTCCATCGTGCGAGGTGGTAGCTGGCCATTGCGTCCGGGCCGCATGCGGCGGCACTGCAGTCGGCGACGGATTCGGGGGCGTGATTCCAGTCGGAAACGTAGCGGCCGATCTGTCCGAGGGAGTTGGGGTTGGCGTGCGTGCGCTCGCTGAGGTCCTCGATCAGCCGGATGGCCTGGGCGCGGCGCACGCCGCTTTGGTTGTCGGCCAGGGTGCGCATCTGCAGTCCCAGGATTCCCAGAACACCCAGGGCCGTGATGACGGTGGCGACCAGGGTTTCGATCAGGGTAAAGCCATTGGGATGCCGATTGCGGGTACGTGTCAGGCGCATGGAATACCCTCCTGGCCGACCACCCGGATGCGTCCGCCGGACGAGACGCAAATGCCTTGGGTTGCGGCGGAAGTGATTCCGGCCGGAGATGGCGCAATGGCGAAGCCCATGGCGGTGAGTCCGCCCAACTGACCCCAGCGGTCCACACTGATGATGGAGGCAGACCGGGAGCGGGTGACGAGGGTGCGGGCGGGCGTGTCGAAGCGCTGCAGCTCCTCCTTGGGATCCCAGTGCCTGTTGCCATTGCGGTCGACGAACACCACCCAGCCGCAGCCCCAGTCGGCGTGCTGCGCCGCCAGGGTGCAGCCCTTGGTGCCTTGGGGCAGTTTCTGGATGAAAACGCCGCCACCGCGCCGCACGGCTTCGGAGCGCGCGTACTGCAGCGTCGATTGCAGGGCCTCGACGGTCTGGCGAACACGCCAGCGCTCGATGATGAGGTTGAAGCTGGGAGCTGCCAGCGTGGTGAGCACGGCGAGGATGGCGACGACCACCATCAACTCGATGGCAGTGAAGCCTTCGGCGCCCGGGCGAGCCTGAGGCCTGGTCGATGACATGTCTTGAATCCCTCCCCGTCGATTGGCTTGCGCAACGCTGGTTGTTGCTGCTTGTTTCGTGCGCCGCTCAATCTATTGGGGTTGTTCGTGCATGTCTTTCAGACCAATCTGTTTCTCTGGTCAAAAAATAGGAGTTGTGCCGTGAATGGGGCTGAATTCAGGCGTGCAGAGGTGCGAAAAAATCCAATGATGGCAAGGCTTTGCCGGATTTTTGGGTATTCGAGGCCGGCCTAGGACTGTTTCTGGGAGCGTGTCAGCGCTGGCGCCTGCCCGGCGGCTGCCCGGTGTATCCGGCGCATGCTCCGGCGTTGTGCCTGCCCTGGCATTCGCGGTAAAGCCGCTTGTCGCGTTGCTCGGGCGACTCGTCTGAGCTGCTGCGCTGCGTCGGCACCCGGACCCGCTGCCCGCCCTTTTTGCGCTTGGAGCCTTGCGCAGCCGATGCGTCGGCGCGATGGGACGCAGCCTGGGCAGGCAGGGCCAGGCCCAGGGCCGTGACCAGGCAGAGCAGGGCGCATTGCCGCAGCTGCGCTTGTCGGGGCGATGGAATGAATGAAAAACGCACTGCCATGGCGTGGCCCTCCCTTGGTGTATGGAATGCCTGCGCACCACATATCCGTGCTTCGTGACGGCATGCCTTTGGCGCGGGCTTTGCGGGATTCTGGGCGGCCAGCAGGCCGAAGTGGCAAAGGGCGCAAATCAGGTGTGGATGCCGGTCCGGGCGTGCTTGTTATAATCCCAGGGTTTTGCATGGTGCAAGACGCACGTCGGGGCCTTTCCAGTCCCGGCGCAAGTAACCAAGGCTGCCTCCTTGCTTTTGTCTTTGAGGCGCCAATTTCCAAGGAAAAAAAATGATCGCATCTTCCGTGAAGGCTGAAGTCGTCAAGTCCAACGCACGCTCTGCCAACGACACTGGTAGCCCAGAAGTGCAAGTGGCCCTGCTGACCGCACGCATCAACGAGCTGACCCCTCACTTCAAGCAACACGCCAAGGACCACCACGGTCGTCGCGGCCTGCTGCGCATGGTGAGCCGCCGTCGCAAGCTGCTGGACTACCTCAAGTCCAAGGACGCTGATCGCTACACCGCACTGATCGCCAAGCTGGGCCTGCGCAAGTAAGCACGGTGGGAGATCGAAACGCCTGAGTTAGCCTGTCTAGCTCAGGCGTTTTTTACTTCGGAGAAAGCAAGACAGAGCGAAGCTGTGTCATTCCATTGCTGCGGATTTGATAGCAAGAAATCCAGCAATGGAATGGCATCGTGTTCTGAATTGCTCTCCATCATGGCCGGATGAGTGCATCTGGCCAACATTCCCTAGGAGCAACAATGTCCATCTTCAACAAAGTCACCAAGACCTTCCAGTGGGGCCAGCACACGGTCACCATGGAAACCGGCGAGATCGCCCGCCAGGCTTCCGGCGCCGTGCTGGTCAACATCGATGACACCGTGGTGCTGGCCACCGTGGTGGCGTCCAAGCAGGCCAAGTCCGGCCAGGACTTCTTCCCGCTGACCGTCGATTACATCGAGAAGACCTACGCCGCAGGCAAGATCCCCGGCAGCTTCTTCAAGCGCGAAGCCAAGCCCAGCGAACTCGAAACCCTGACCAGCCGCCTGATCGACCGTCCGATCCGCCCGCTGTTCCCCGAAGGCTTCTACAACGACGTGCATGTGGTCATCCACACCGTGTCGCTGAACCCCGAAGTCGATGCCGACATCGCTGCCCTGATCGCCACGTCGGCCGCCCTGTCCGTGTCGGGCATTCCGTTCAACGGTCCCATCGGTGCCGCCCGCGTGGGCTACATCAATGGCGAGTACGTGCTCAACCCCGGCCAGACCCAGCGCAAGGATTCGCAGATGGATCTGGTCGTGGCCGGTACTGAAGCTGCCGTGCTGATGGTGGAGTCCGAGGCGCAGCAACTGCCTGAAGACGTGATGCTGGGCGCCGTGGTCTTCGGCCACGAGCAAGGTCGCATCGCCATTGACGCCATCCATGAACTGGTGCGCGAAGCCGGCAAGCCCGTCTGGGACTGGGTCGCTCCCGCCAAGGATGAAGAGCTGATCGCCAAGGTGGCCGCACTGGGTGACGAAGCCCTGCGCGCGGCCTATCAGATCCGCAACAAGCAAAGCCGCACGCAGGCCTGCCGCGAAGCCTACGCCGCCGTGAAGGCCGGCCTGACGGCCCAGGGCGTGGAGTTCGACGGCGTCAAGGTCGAAGGCATGCTGTTCGACATCGAGGCACGCATCGTTCGCAGCCAGATCCTGGCCGGCGAGCCGCGCATCGACGGCCGTGACACGCGCACCGTGCGCCCCATCGAAATCCGCAACTCCGTGCTGCCCCGCACGCACGGCTCGGCCCTGTTCACGCGTGGCGAGACGCAGGCCCTGGTCGTGTCCACGCTGGGTACCGAGCGCGACGCGCAGCGCATCGACGCGCTGGCCGGCGAGTTCGAGGACCGCTTCCTGTTCCACTACAACATGCCTCCCTTTGCCACCGGCGAAGTGGGCCGCATGGGCTCGACCAAGCGCCGCGAAATCGGCCACGGCCGTCTGGCCAAGCGCGCCCTGGCGGCCTGCCTGCCCAGCAAGGAAGAGTTCCCCTACACCATTCGCGTGGTGTCGGAAATCACCGAGTCCAACGGCTCCTCGTCCATGGCCTCGGTCTGCGGCGGCTGCCTGTCGATGATGGATGCGGGCGTTCCGATGAAGGCCCACGTGGCCGGCATCGCCATGGGCCTGATCAAGGAAGACAACCGCTTCGCCGTGCTGACCGACATCCTGGGTGACGAAGATCACCTGGGCGACATGGACTTCAAGGTGGCCGGCACCACCAGCGGCATCACCGCGCTGCAGATGGACATCAAGATCCAGGGCATCACCAAGGAAATCATGCAGGTCGCCCTGGCCCAGGCCAAGGAAGCGCGCATGCACATCCTGGGCAAGATGCAGGAAGCCATGGGCGAAGCCAAGGCCGAGATCTCGTCCTTCGCTCCCAAGCTGTACACGATGAAGATCAACCCCGAGAAGATCCGTGACGTGATCGGCAAGGGCGGCTCCACCATCCGTGCACTGACCGAAGAGACCGGCACGCAGATCGACATCGGCGAAGACGGCACCATCACCATCGCCTCCAGCGATGCCGCCAAGGCCGACGAAGCCAAGCGCCGCATCGAAGAGATCACGGCCGAAGTCGAAATCGGCAAGATCTACGAAGGCCCGGTCACCAAGATCCTGGACTTCGGTGCTCTCGTGAACCTGCTGCCCGGCAAGGACGGTCTGCTGCACATCAGCCAGATTGCCCACGAGCGCGTGGAGCGCGTCGCCGACTACCTGCAGGAAGGCCAGATCATCAAGGTCAAGGTCATGGAGACCGACGAAAAGGGTCGTGTCAAGCTGTCGCTGAAGGCGTTGACCGAGCGTCCTGCCGGCATGGAGCGCAGCGAGCGCCCCGCGCCTGCCGAGCGTGAGTTCCGCCAGCCGCGTGAGCCCCGCCAGCAACGCGAGTACCGCGAGCCGCGTGAACCTCGCGAGCCCCGTGAAGGCGGTCGTCCGGCTGCCGAGGGCGAGCAGCAACAGCAACAGCAGCAGTAATGCCCGGCAAGGCCGTTCCCCAAAAAGGGGGGTGGCCTTGCAGGTGCATGCGGTGACTGGAAAAAGCGCTGACCTGTTCAGCGCTTGTGGCATTTTTGACAGGGATTGCGAGGTCGAAAAATGGAAAAGCAAATCATGCGTGCCGTGGAACTCACGGACTTTGGTGGCCCCGATGTCTTGCGCCTGGGCGAGCGTCCGCTGCCCGTGGCCGGCGCGCAGGAGTTGCTGATCCAGGTCTCGGCCAGCGGTGTCAATCGCCCTGATGTGTTGCAGCGCAAGGGGCACTACGCCCCGCCGCCCGGTGCCTCGGATCTGCCCGGGCTGGAAGTGGCCGGGGTGATCGTGTCGGGTGACGACGACGCCATGCGGCTGGCAGGCCTGCGCGTGGGCGACCGCGTGTGCGCGCTGCTGGCCGGTGGTGGCTATGCGGAGTACTGCGTTGCGCCAGTGGCCCAGTGCCTGCCCATCCCGGCGGGGCTCAGCGAGGTGGAGGCTTCGGCATTGCCCGAAACCTTCTTCACCGTCTGGAGCAATGTGTTCGATCGCGGCGCCTTGCAGGCGGGCGAAACCCTGCTGGTGCAGGGCGGCAGCAGCGGCATTGGCGTGACGGCCATCCAGTTGGCCAAGGCGCGTGGCGCCACGGTCATCGTGACGGCTGGCTCCGATGCCAAATGCGCCGACTGCCTGAAGCTGGGCGCCGACCATGCCATCAACTACCGTACCCAGGACTTTGCCGCGGAGGTGCAGCGCATCACCGACGGCAAGGGCGTGGACGTGATCCTGGACATGGTGGCGGGCAGCTATGTGGCGCGCGAAGTGCAGAGCCTGGCCGAGGATGGCCGTCTGGTCATCATTGCGGTGCAGGGCGGCATCAAGGCGGAGTTCGATGCGGGCCTGGTCCTGCGCCGTCGCCTGCTGGTGACGGGCTCCACGCTGCGTCCGCGTCCTGTCGCCTTCAAGGCGGCCATCGCCCAGGCGCTGCGGCGCGAGGTCTGGCCGCTCATCGAGGCAGGCGGTATCCGCCCTGTGATTCACAGCACCTTTGCTGCCGCTGATGCCGACAAGGCGCACGCGCTGATGGAGTCGAGTCAGCACACCGGCAAAATCGTTTTGACGTGGTAACCATGAAGAAGAAACTCATCGTCGGCAACTGGAAGATGAATGGCAGCCTGGCTGCCAATGCCGTGTTGCTCAAGGCCCTCAAGCAGGGGCTGCCCGAAGGTGGAAATGCGGGTGTGGCGGTGGCCGTGCCGGCTGCCTATCTGGCCCAGGCCCAGGCCGAGCTTGCAGGGTCGTCCATTGGCGTGGCTGCGCAGGATGTGTCGCAGCATGACTCGGGCGCCTACACGGGCGAGCTTTCGGCTGCCATGCTCCAGGATTTTGACGTGCGCTACACCTTGGTGGGGCACTCGGAGCGTCGCCAATACCATGGTGAAACCGATGCCGTGGTGGCCTTGAAGGCGCAGGCTGCGCTGGCCAAGGGCGTCACGCCCATCGTCTGTGTGGGCGAAACGCTGGCAGAGCGCGAGGCGGGGCAGACCGAGGAAGTCGTCAAGCGCCAGCTGGCAGCCGTGATTCATCAGGTGGGTCAGTGCATCAGTGAGCTGGTCGTGGCCTACGAGCCTGTCTGGGCTATCGGCACCGGCAGGACCGCAACACCCGAGCAGGCGCAGCAGGTGCATACCGTGCTGCGCGCCCAGCTGGCGGCTGCCAGCCGGCAGGCTGACCGCATCCCCTTGCTCTACGGCGGCAGCATGAATGCCTCCAATGCAGCCCAGCTTCTGGCCCAGGCCGACATTGACGGTGGCCTTGTGGGCGGGGCGTCGCTCAAGGCGCCGGATTTCCTGACCATCATCGCTGCGGCCCAGTGAGCCGGAGCAGTTTCTCCATTCGCTTTTTTAGCTCTCGCGTTACTAGCAGGTACAACCAATGAATGCATTCGCAAGCGTGATCCTCGCCGTCCAGATGCTGTCGGCACTCGGCATGATCGGCCTGATCCTGATCCAGCACGGAAAGGGCGCCGACATGGGCGCCTCGTTCGGCAGCGGCAGCTCCGGCAGCCTGTTCGGTGCCTCGGGCAGCGCGAACTTTCTGTCGCGCTCCACGGCAGGCCTGGCCACGGTGTTCTTCGTGACCACGCTGGCGCTGGCCTATCTGAGCAATGCGCGTCCCGTCAGCTCGGGCAGCGTGCTGGAAGGCGCGGCCCCCATCACGGCACCGGCTCCCGCCGTCCCTGGCGCTGCTGGCGAAGTGCCTGCTCCTGCGGCAGGTCAGGCGCCTGCTGCCGGTGCTGAAGGTGCGGCCCAGATTCCCACGAAATAATTTCGAACAAAGCCCTCGGTCCTCCTGGTCCGAGGGTTTTTCAGAGTAGAATCTAGAGATTGTTCGGTAGGCGGAATCTTTGCAACGAAGATAAAGAGCCAGCCGAAATCGAGACGTAGCCGTCGTGGTGAAATTGGTAGACACGCTATCTTGAGGGGGTAGTGGCGAAAGCTGTGCGAGTTCGAGTCTCGCCGACGGCACCAAGATATAACTAAGAGCCTGCCCTGCTGATCAGGCTGATCGGTGCGGGCATGCCTTTCAAGGTAGCCGCACACGATGAACATCGACCAGTATCTTCCCGTTCTCTTGTTCATTCTCGTCGGCATGGGTGTCGGCGTAGTCCCCCTGGTACTGGGGTATGTGCTGGGTCCGAACCGGCCCGATGCCGCCAAGAACTCTCCCTACGAATGTGGCTTCGAGGCCTTCGAAGACGCGCGCATGAAATTCGATGTGCGCTACTACCTCGTCGCCATCCTGTTCATCCTATTTGATTTGGAAATCGCCTTTCTGCTGCCCTGGGCCGTTGCGCTTCGGGACGTGGGTGGGGCTGGTTTCGCCGCTGTCCTGATTTTCCTGACCGTTCTCGTCGTGGGCTTTGTCTACGAATGGAAGAAGGGTGCGTTGGACTGGGACTGATGCGGGTTCACTAAGGAAACACGATGATCGAAGGCGTGATGAAGGAAGGCTTCATCACCACGAGTTACGACTCGGTGGTGAATTGGGCCAAGACGGGCTCGCTGTGGCCCATGACATTTGGTCTGGCCTGCTGCGCGGTCGAGATGATGCACGCTGCGGCGGCGCGTTACGACATTGGCCGCTTTGGCTCGGAAGTCTTCCGTGCCAGCCCCCGCCAGTCGGACCTGATGATTGTGGCCGGCACCCTGTGCAACAAGATGGCGCCCGCCATGCGCAAGGTCTATGACCAGATGTCCGAGCCCCGCTGGGTCATTTCCATGGGCTCGTGCGCCAATGGCGGCGGCTACTACCACTACAGCTATTCCGTGGTGCGTGGCTGCGACCGCATCGTGCCGGTCGATGTCTATGTGCCTGGTTGCCCCCCCACGGCGGAAGCCCTGATCTACGGCATCATCCAGCTGCAGCAGAAGATCCGCCGCACCCATACCATCGCTCGCGTCTAAGGGCTAGATGATGACTGCTATTGCGATTCACCCCGAAGTGCTTCGGGATGTGGTGGCTGCTGCCTTGGGCGACAAGGCGCGCAGCGTGACCGTGGCCCTGGGCGAGGTGACGGTCGAAGTGTCCGCTGCCAACTATCTGGAGGCCATGCAGGTTCTGCAAAGCGCCCCGGATTGCCGGTTCGAGGTCCTGGTGGATCTGTGTGGCGTGGACTATTCCACCTATGCGGAAGTCGGCCGCGAAGGGCCGCGCTTTGCCGTGGTGTCCCACCTGCTGTCGATCAGCCTGAACCAGCGCCTGCGCGTTCGCGTCTTCTGTACCGACGACGATTTTCCGGTGGTGGCTTCGGTCACTCCCATCTGGGCCGGCGCCAACTGGTTCGAGCGCGAGGCGTTCGACCTGTTCGGCATCGTCTTCGATGGCCATGACGACCTGCGCCGCATCCTGACCGACTACGGCTTCATCGGCCATCCCTTCCGCAAGGACTTCCCGCTGTCGGGCCATGTGGAGATGCGCTATGACCCCGAACAGCAGCGCGTGGTGTACCAGCCGGTCACCATCGAGCCCCGCGAGATCACGCCGCGGATCATCCGCGAAGACAACTACGGGGGCCTGCACTGAAGGCGCTGCAGGCGCCTTTTTGATGGACGACCATGGCTGAAATCAAGAACTATTCCCTGAACTTTGGTCCGCAGCACCCGGCAGCGCACGGCGTGCTGCGCCTGGTGCTGGAGCTCGACGGTGAAGTGGTGCAGCGTGCAGACCCGCACATCGGTCTGCTGCACCGCGCGACGGAAAAACTGGCAGAGAGCAAGACCTACATCCAGTCGCTGCCCTATATGGACCGGCTGGACTACGTGTCCATGATGTGCAACGAGCACGCCTACTGCCTGGCCATCGAGAAGCTGCTGGGCATCGAAGTGCCCATTCGCGCCCAGTACATCCGCGTGATGTATTCGGAGATCACCCGCATCATGAATCACCTGATGTGGCTGGGCTCCAGCGGCAACGATGCAGGCAGCTCCACGACGCTGATCTATACCTTCCGTGAGCGCGAAGACCTCATGGACATGTACGAGGCGGTCTCCGGCGCGCGCATGCACGCGGCCTATTTCCGTCCGGGCGGCGTCTACCGCGACCTGCCCGACACCATGCCGCAGTACAAGGCCAGCAAGGTGCGCAATGCGCGCTCGGTCGAGGTCATGAACCGCAACCGCCAGGGCTCGCTGCTGGACTTCATCGACGACTTCACGCAGCGCTTCCCCAAGTGCGCCGACGAGTACGAGACCCTGCTGACCGACAACCGCATCTGGAAGCAGCGCAACGTGGACATCGGCGTGGTGACGGCCGAGCGTGCCATGAACCTGGGCCTGACCGGCCCCATGCTGCGTGCCTCCGGCGTGGCCTGGGACATGCGCAAGTCGCAGCCCTACGAGGTCTATGACCGCATGGACTTCGACGTGCCCGTGGGCAAGACCGGCGACTGCTACGACCGCTATCTGGTGCGCGTGGCCGAAATGCGCCAGTCCAACCGCATCATCAAGCAGTGCGTGGACTGGCTGCGTGCCAACCCGGGCCCGGTGATCGTGGACAACCACAAGATCGCCCCGCCGCCGCGCGAAGGCATGAAGTCCAACATGGAAGAGCTGATCCACCACTTCAAGCTCTTCACCGAAGGTTTCCGCGTGCCCGAAGGCGAGGCTTACGCGGCCATCGAACACCCCAAGGGGGAGTTCGGCATCTACATCGTGAGCGACGGGGCCAACAAGCCCTACCGCCTGAAGATCCGTCCGCCGGGATTCGCCAATCTGTCCGCCATGGACGAACTGTGCCGAGGCCACATGCTGGCCGACGCCGTGATGGTGCTGAGTACCCTGGACATCGTGTTTGGAGACGTTGACCGATGATTACCGAAGCGACCAAGGAGCGCTTTGCGCGCGAGGTGGCCAAGTACCCGGCCGACCAGAAGCAGTCGGCCGTGATGGCCTGCCTGTCCATCGTGCAGCAGGAGCAGGGCTGGGTCAGTCCCGAGAGCGAGGCCGTGATCGCCGAGTTCCTGGGCATGGCCGAGATCGCGGTGCACGAAGTCACCACGTTCTACAACATGTACAACCAGCGGCCGGTGGGCAAGTTCAAGCTGAACGTCTGCACCAACCTGCCCTGCCAGCTGCGCGACGGCTACAAGGCGCTGCACCATCTGGAATCCCGCCTGGGCATCAAGATGGGCGAGACCACGCCCGACGGCATGTTCACGCTGCAGCAGTCCGAGTGCCTGGGTGCCTGCGCGGATTCGCCGGTGATGCTGGTGAACGACCGCTGCATGTGCAGCTTCATGAGCAACGAAAAGCTCGACGAACTGATCGACGGCCTGCGCGCCGCGGAGGGCAAGGCATGAACGCCGCCGCACAATCGGTCCTGGCCAGGTTTGCCGCCTCGGGCAGCGAGACCTGCTTCCACGACCGCCACATCAATCCCCAGATCTATGCCGATCTGACCGGCGCCAACTGGTCCATCAAGGACTACGAGGCACGCGGCGGCTACCAGGCGCTGCGCAAGATCCTGGGCAAGGACGGCAGCGAAGGCCTGACGCAGGATCAGGTGATCGCCACCGTCAAGGAGTCGGGACTGCGCGGCCGCGGCGGCGCAGGTTTCCCCACGGGCCTGAAGTGGAGCTTCATGCCCCGCCAGTTCCCGGGCCAGAAGCACCTGGTGTGCAACTCGGACGAAGGCGAGCCGGGCACCTGCAAGGACCGGGACATCCTGGTGCACAACCCCCACATCGTGATCGAGGGCATGATCATCGCGGCCTACGCGATGGGCATCTCCCTGGGCTACAACTACATCCACGGCGAAATCTTCGAGGCCTATGAGCGCTTCGAGGCCGCGCTGGAGGAAGCCCGCGCTGCCGGCTACCTGGGCGACAACATCATGGGCAGCAGCTTCAGCTTCCAGCTGCACGCGCACCATGGCTTCGGCGCCTACATCTGCGGCGAAGAGACTGCGCTGCTGGAGTCGCTGGAAGGCAAGAAGGGCCAGCCGCGCTTCAAGCCGCCGTTCCCGGCCAGCTTCGGCCTGTACGGCAAGCCCACCACCATCAACAACACCGAAACCTTTGCGGCCGTTCCCTGGATCATCCGCAACGGCGGTGCTGCGTACCTGGAGTGCGGCAAGCCCAACAATGGCGGCACCAAGATCTTCTCGGTCAGCGGCGACGTCAACCTGCCCGGCAACTACGAAGTGCCGCTGGGCACGCCCTTCAGCAAGCTGCTGGAGCTGGCCGGTGGCGTGCGCACGGGCCGCAAGCTCAAGGCCGTGATCCCCGGCGGATCGTCCTCGCCCGTGCTGCCGGCCGACATCATCATGGAATGCACGATGGACTACGACTCCATCGCCAAGGCCGGCTCCATGCTGGGCTCGGGCGCCGTGATCGTGATGGACGACTCGCGCGACATGGTCGAGAGCCTGCTGCGCCTGTCCTACTTCTACCAGCACGAGTCCTGCGGCCAGTGCACTCCCTGCCGCGAAGGCACGGGCTGGCTGTGGCGCGTGGTCAACCGAATCGAGCACGGCGAAGGCCGTCCTGAAGACATCGAGCTGTTGGACTCGGTGTCCGTGAACATCATGGGGCGCACGATCTGTGCGCTGGGCGATGCGGCAGCGATGCCGGTGCGCGCCATGATCAAGCACTTCCGCCACGAGTTTGAAGCGAAGATCCAGAACGCTTCCAAGCAGACGGTCCACGCCGCCTGATCGCGAGAAAAGCATATGGTTGAAATTGAACTGGACGGAAAGAAGGTGGAGGTCGCCGAGGGCTGCATGGTCATGCATGCAGCCGAGAAGGCAGGCACCTACATCCCGCATTTCTGCTACCACAAGAAACTTTCCATCGCCGCCAACTGCCGCATGTGCCTGGTGGACGTGGAAAAGGCCCCCAAGCCCATGCCCGCCTGCGCCACGCCCGTGACGCAGGGCATGATCGTGCGCACCAAGAGCGAGAAGGCGATCAAGGCACAGCAATCGGTGATGGAGTTCCTGCTCATCAATCACCCGCTGGACTGCCCGATCTGCGACCAGGGCGGCGAATGCCAGCTGCAGGATCTGGCCGTGGGCTACGGCAGCTCCGCCTCGCGCTACGAGGAAGAAAAGCGCGTGGTCTTCCACAAGGACGTGGGCCCGCTGATCTCCATGCAGGAGATGAGCCGCTGCATCCACTGCACCCGCTGCGTGCGCTTCGGACAGGAAGTGTCCGGCGTGATGGAGCTGGGCATGATCAACCGCGGCGAGCACTCCGAGATCACCACGGTGGTGGGCGATACGGTGGACTCCGAGCTGTCGGGCAACATGATCGACATCTGCCCCGTGGGCGCGCTGACCAGCAAGCCCTTCCGCTACAGCGCCCGCACCTGGGAGCTGTCGCGCCGCAAGTCGGTCTCGCCCCATGACTCCACGGGTGCCAACCTCATCGTCCAGGTCAAGAACCACAAGGTCCTGCGCGTCGTGCCCTTCGAGAACGAAGAGGTCAACGAATGCTGGATCGCCGACCGCGACCGCTTCTCCTATGAAGCCCTGAACAGTGACGAACGCCTGACCCGCCCCATGCTCAAGCAGGGCGGCGAGTGGAAGGAAGTCGACTGGCAGACGGCCCTCGAATACGTGGCCAACGGCCTGCGCCAGATCAAGAACGACCATGGCGCCTCCGCCATCGGCGCGCTGGTCAGCCCGCACAGCACGCTGGAAGAGCTGTTCCTGGCAGGCAAGCTGGTGCGCGGCCTGGGCAGCGAGAACATCGACCATCGCCTGCGCAATGCCGAGTTCACCGCCGCCCAGGGCGTGCAGTGGCTGGGCACGCCCATCGCCTCGCTGTCCAAGCTGCAAGGCGTCCTGGTGCTCGGCTCCAACCTGCGCAAGGACCATCCGCTGTTCGCGCAGCGCATCCGCCAGGCGGCCAAGCAGGGCTGCACCGTGCTCGCCATCAATGAGCGTGTCTACGACTGGGCCATGCCGGTGACGGCGTCCATCGTGGCAGCCCCGGACTGGGCCCAGGCGCTGGCCGATGTGGCCGCCGCCGTGGCGCAGGAAAAGGGTGTTGCCGCTCCCGTGGCCGCCGCCGACGTGCATGCCGAGGCCCAGGCCATTGCCACCGCGCTGCTGCGCGGTGAGCGCAAGGCCATCTTGCTGGGCAATGCCGCTGCGCACCACGCACAGGCATCGACCCTGCTGTCGCTGGCCAACTGGATTGCCGAGCAGACCGGCGCCTCGGTCGGCTACCTGACCGAAGCCGCCAACACGGTGGGCGCGCAGTGGGTGGGCGCACAGCCTGCCGCTTCGGGCCTGAACGCAGGCCAGATGCTGGCCGGCGGCCTCAAGGCCGTGCTGCTGCTGAACAACGAACCCGTGTTCGACTCCGCTGCCGGCGCCCGCGCCGCAGAGGCACTGGGCAAGGCCGAGATGGTCGTGACCCTGAGTCCGTTCAAGGCCAACATGGAATTCAGCGACGTGCTGCTGCCCATCGCCCCGTTCACGGAAACCTCGGGCAGCTTCGTCAACGCCGAAGGCCGCCTGCAGAGCTTCCATGCCGTGGTCAAGCCGCTGGCCGAAGCCCGTCCGGGCTGGAAGGTGCTGCGCGTTCTGGCCAACCTGCTGGGCGTGCAGGGCGTGGACTACGAGACGTCGCAGGATGTGCTCGCAGCCGCCACCGCCGGCGCCACCAGCGTGCCGGCCAACCTGCTGGGCAATGGTGCGCCTGCCGTGAATTCCATCGCCAACGGCGCCGGCCATGCCGCGCCCGTGGTGGCCAGCATTTATCAGCTCGACAGCATCGTGCGCCGCGCGACGTCGCTGCAACTGACGGCAGATGCACGTCAGGCTCGTGAGGGAGGCGCCGCATGATTGACGCACTCAAGACGGCCGGTGCCGGCCTGATCGCCGCCCCCTGGTGGACCGACGTGGCCTGGCCCGTGCTCTGGATCCTGCTGGGCATCGTCGCCATCGTCGCCCCGCTGATGGGCGCCGTGGCCTACCTGACGCTGTGGGAGCGCAAGCTGCTGGGCTTCATGCAGGTTCGCATGGGTCCCAACCGCGTGGGTCCCTTCGGCCTGCTGCAGCCCCTGGCCGATGGCCTGAAGCTGCTGACCAAGGAACTGATACAGCCCACGGCCGCCGCCAAGGGCCTGTTCTACGTGGGTCCCGTGATGGCCATCATGCCCGCCCTGGCGGCATGGGTGGCGATCCCCTTCGGCCCCGAAGTGGCGCTGGCCAACGTCAACGCCGGCCTGCTGCTGATCATGGCCATCACGTCCATCGAAGTCTATGGCGTGATCATTGCCGGCTGGGCCTCCAACTCCAAGTACGCCTTCCTGGGCGCGCTGCGCGCCTCGGCGCAGATGGTCAGCTACGAGATCGCGCTGGGCTTCTGCTTCCTGGTGGTGATCATGGTCACGGGCAGCATGAATCTGACGCAGATCGTGCTGAGCCAGGGCCAGGGCCAGTTCGCCAGCATGGGTGCCAGCGTCCTGTCGTGGAACTGGCTGCCGCTGCTGCCGATCTTCGTGGTGTACCTGATCTCGGCCGTGGCCGAGACCAACCGCCACCCCTTCGACGTGGTCGAAGGCGAAGCCGAAATCGTGGCCGGCCACATGGTCGAGTACTCGGGCATGGGCTTTGCCATCTTCTTCCTGGCCGAGTACGCCAGCATGTGGCTGGTGTCCATCCTGGCCGTGATCATGTTCCTGGGCGGCTGGCTGCCTCCGTTCGACTTCCTGTCGTTCATCCCCGGATGGATCTGGCTGGCGGCGAAGACTTTCCTGGTCGTGTCCATGTTCATCTGGATCCGTGCCACCTTCCCGCGCTTTCGCTATGACCAGATCATGCGTCTGGGCTGGAAGATCTTCATTCCCGTCACCCTGGTGTGGCTGGTCATCGTGGGTGGCTGGATGCACTCGCCTTGGAACATCTGGAACTGAGCGGAGCAAGAATGTCTGCGGTTGCTGCTACCCCATTTTCGATCAAAGATTTCTTCAAGAGCTTCATGCTCTGGGAACTGGCCAAGGGCATGGCCCTGACTGGCCGCTACACCTTCCGCCGCAAGGTCACGGTGCAGTTCCCCGAAGAAAAGACACCTCTGTCGCCGCGTTTTCGCGGACTGCACGCCCTGCGCCGTTATGACAACGGCGAAGAGCGCTGCATCGCCTGCAAGCTGTGCGAAGCGGTCTGCCCGGCCATGGCCATCACCATCGAGTCCGATGTGCGTGACGACGGCTCGCGCCGTACCACGCGCTACGACATCGACCTGACCAAGTGCATCTTCTGCGGCTTCTGCGAGGAAAGCTGCCCGGTGGATTCCATCGTCGAGACGCATATCTTCGAATACCACGGAGAAAAGCGCGGCGACCTGTACTTCACCAAGGACATGCTGCTGGCCGTTGGCGATCGCTACGAACCCGAGATTGCCGCCGCCAAGGCTGCGGACGCCAAGTACCGCTGAAGCGGCTCCTTGATCACTTGAAAAGATTCGATCCATGGACGCCAAAACTGGTTTCTTCTATCTGTTCTCGGTCGTGCTGCTGTTTGCAGCCTTCCGGGTCGTCACGGCGCGCAACCCCGTGCACGCCGTGCTCAACCTGATCCTGGCCTTCTCGCAGGCTGCCGGCATCTGGCTTTTGCTCAAGGCCGAGTTCCTGGGCGTGACCTTGGTGCTGGTCTACCTGGGCGCCGTGATGGTGCTGTTCCTGTTCGTGGTGATGATGCTGGACATCCGCATCGACGCCGTGCGCCAGGGCTTCTGGAAGCATTTCCCCTTCGCTGCCCTGATCGGCGCACTGATCGCCTTTGAAATGGGCATGGTGCTGATGGGCGGCTTCAGCGGTGTCGAGGAGCCCAAGGCCATTGCGGCCACGGTCAACGCTGCCGGCCAGACCGTGCAGTACTCCAATACCCAGGCCCTGGGCAAGCTGCTGTACACCGAATACCTGTACCCCGTCGAGATCGCTGCCGTGATCCTGCTGGTGGCCATGATCGCCGCCATCGCCCTGACCCTGCGCAAGCGCAAGGACAGCAAGGCAGTGAACCCGGCCCAGCAGATCCGCGTGCGCGCAAAGGATCGCCTCGAGCTGGTCAAGGTGCCGGTCACCCAGGCGCCGCAGGCACCGGCCGCCGAGGCAACCCCCGCCGTGGAGACAAAAGCATGACGCTGACTTTGGGCCATTACTTGACGCTGGGCGCCATGCTGTTCGCGCTCTCCGTCGTTGGCATTTTTCTGAACCGCAAGAACCTGATCGTGCTGCTGATGGCCATCGAGCTGATGCTCCTGGCCGTCAACATGAACTTCGTGGCCTTCTCCAGCTATCTGGGTGACATGCACGGACAGGTGTTCGTGTTCTTCATCCTGACAGTGGCAGCGGCCGAGTCGGCCATCGGTCTGGCGATCCTGGTGCTTCTGTTCCGCAACAAGACCAGCATCAATGCGGAAGATCTCAACTCCCTCAAGGGTTGAGTCCGCCGTAACTTGCAAGGTTCTTAAGAATGAGTCAAACACTCTCTGCATCCATGCTCCTGGCGGTGCCGCTGGCACCGCTGGCGGGTTCCGCGCTCGCGGGTATCTGGGGCACGGCCTTCGGCGGCAACAAGATCGGTCGCGGCGGCAGCCATTCCCTCACGATTTTGGGCGTGCTGATCGCCTTCATCCTGTCGGCCATCACCTTCAACAGCGTGATCTTCGACGGGGCGCGCTTCGACCAGTCCATCTACACCTGGATGGAAATCGGCGGGCTGAAGATGGAAGTCGGTTTCCTGATCGACAGCATCACGGCCATGATGATGTGCGTGGTGACCTTCGTGTCGCTGATGGTGCACATCTACACCATCGGCTACATGCAGGAAGATGACGGCTACAACCGTTTCTTCTCCTACATCTCGCTGTTCACCTTCTCCATGTTGATGCTCGTCATGAGCAACAACCTGCTGCAGCTGTTCTTCGGCTGGGAAGCCGTGGGCCTGGTGTCGTATCTGCTGATCGGCTTCTACTACAACAAGCCCTCGGCCATCTTCGCCAACATGAAGGCCTTCCTGGTCAACCGCGTGGGCGACTTCGGCTTCATCCTGGGCATCGGCCTGATCGCTGCCTACACGGGCACCATGAACTACGGCGAGATCTTCGCCAAGCTGCCCGAGATCCAGAACACCCTGCTGCCGGGCACCGGCTGGCTGCTGGTGACGGTGACGGCCATCTGCCTGTTCATCGGCGCCATGGGCAAGTCGGCCCAGTTCCCGCTGCATGCCTGGCTGCCCGATTCGATGGAAGGCCCGACCCCCATCTCGGCACTGATCCACGCCGCCACCATGGTGACGGCCGGCATCTTCATGGTCTCGCGCATGTCGCCGCTGTACGAGCTGTCGGACACGGCACTGAGCTTCATCCTGGTGATCGGCTCCATCACGGCGCTGTTCATGGGCGTGCTGGGCATCATCCAGAACGACATCAAGCGCGTGATCGCGTACTCCACGCTGTCGCAGCTGGGCTACATGACCGTGGCCCTGGGCGCCTCGGCCTACTCGGTGGCCGTGTTCCACCTGATGACCCACGCCTTCTTCAAGGCCCTGCTGTTCCTTGGCGCCGGCTCGGTGATCATGGGCATGCACCACAACCAGGACATCCGCTGGATGGGCGGCGTGCGCAAGTACATGCCCATCACCTGGATCACGTTCCTGCTGGGCAACCTGGCGCTGATCGGCACGCCGTTCTTCTCGGGCTTCTACTCGAAGGACGCCATCATCGAGGCCGTGCACGCCACCAACCTGCCGGGTGCTGGCTTCGCCAACTTCGCGGTGCTGGCCGGCGTGTTCATCACGGCCTTCTACTCCTTCCGCCTGTACTTCATCGTCTTCCACGGCAAGGAGCGCTACGACCAGAATCCCGATGCGCACCACCATGGCCACGATGACCACCACGCCCATGACGACCACCACGGCCATGGCCACGATGCCAAGCCGCATGAGTCGCCGCTGGTCGTGACCGGCCCGCTGATGCTGCTGGCCATCCCCTCGGTGGTGATCGGTGCCCTGGCACTGATGCCCATGCTGTTCGGTGATTTCTTCAAGGGCGTGATCCACGTCGATGGCAGCAAGCACGGCGCCATGGCCGAGCTGGCCGAGAAGATCCACGGCTGGGTGCCCATGGCGCTGCACGGCTTCACGGCCGCGCCGTTCTGGCTGGCACTGGCAGGCGTCGTCGTCTCCTACCTGTTCTACATGGTCAAGCCCGAAGTGCCTGCCGCCATCAAGTCGTCCATGCAGAAGATCGGTGTCTACCAGGCACTGGAAGGCAAGTACGGCGTGGACTGGGTCTACGAGAACATCTTCGCCCGCGGCGCACGCGTCTTCGGCAGCTTCTTCTGGAAGGTCGGCGACCAGGCCATCATCGATGGCGGCATCGTCAACGGCTCGTGGAAGCTCATCGGCCGCATCGGCCAGTGGGTGCGCAAGCTGCAGTCGGGCTATCTCTATCACTACGCGTTGGTCATGCTGCTGGGCGTGTTCGCTCTCATGACGTATTTCGTGTGGCTCAACAAGTAGTAGGGGAAGAACAAAAATGCATTGGTTGAGTCTTTCAATCTGGGTGCCGATCGCCTTCGGCGCCCTCCTGCTGGCCCTGGGCCGCGAGGATCAGGTCAAGGCAGTGCGCTGGCTGGCCCTGGTCGGCGCGCTGGCAGGCCTGGCCGTCACGCTGCCGCTGATACAGCAGTTCGACAACAGCACGGCTGCCATGCAGTTCGTGGAGAAGGCGCTGTGGATCGAGCGCTTCAACATCCACTACCACCTGGGCGTGGATGGCATCTCGTTCTGGTTCGTGCCGCTGACCGCCTTCATCACCGTGATCGTCGTGATCGCGTCGTGGGAGAACATCACCGAGCGCGTGAACCAGTACATGGGCGCCTTCCTGATCCTGTCCGGCCTGATGGTCGGCGTGTTCAGCGCGCTGGACGGCCTGCTTTTCTACGTGTTCTTCGAGGCCACGCTGATCCCGATGTACCTGATCATCGGCATCTGGGGCGGTCCCAACCGCATCTATGCGGCCTTCAAGTTCTTCCTGTACACGCTGATGGGTTCGCTGCTGACCCTGGTCGCCGTGATCTACCTGTACACCCAGTCGGGTGGCAGCTTCGAGATCCTCGACTGGCACAAGCTGCCGCTGTCCATGACGGCCCAGACGCTGATCTTCTTCGCCTTCTTCGCGGCCTTTGCCGTGAAGGTGCCGATGTGGCCGGTCCACACCTGGCTGCCCGACGTGCACGTGGAAGCGCCCACCGGCGGCTCCGCCGTGCTGGCCGCCATCATGCTGAAGCTGGGCGCCTACGGTTTCCTGCGCTTTTCCATGCCCATCGCACCCGATGCCTCGCACAAGTGGGCCTGGCTGGTCATCGCCCTGTCGCTGATCGCCGTGATCTACGTGGGCGTGGTCGCCCTGGTGCAAAAGGACATGAAGAAGCTGGTGGCCTACTCGTCCGTGGCCCACATGGGCTTCGTGACCCTGGGCTTCTTCATCTTCAATCCGCTGGGCATTGCCGGCGGCATCGTGCAGATGATTGCCCACGGCTTCGTGTCGGGCGCCATGTTCCTGTGCATCGGCGTGCTCTACGACCGCGTGCACTCGCGTGAAATCGCTTCCTACGGCGGCGTGGTCAACACCATGCCCAAGTTCGCGGCCTTCGCGCTGCTGTTCGCCATGGCCAACTGCGGCCTGCCCGCGACGGCCGGCTTCGTCGGCGAGTGGATGGTGATCCTGGGCGCCGTGCAATACAACTTCTGGATCGGCCTGGGCGCTGCCACGGCGCTGATCTTCGGCGCGGCCTACACGCTGTGGATGTACAAGCGCGTCTACCTGGGTCCTGTCACCAATGACAATGTGCGCGGCCTGACCGACATCGGCAACCGCGAGTTCCTGGTGCTGGGTCTGCTGGCCATCGCCGTGCTGTACATGGGCCTGTATCCCAAGCCCTTCACTGACGTGATGGATGTGTCCGTGGCCGAGCTGCTCAAGCATGTGGCCATGAGCAAGCTGCAGTGACCAGACTGAAACGAGAGAATCGAGATGATTGACAACATCAGCTGGCTGGCCATCTATCCGGAGATCCTTCTCCTGGTCATGGCCTGCGTGATCGCCCTGGTGGACCTGGGCGTCAAAAGCCCGCGCCGCACGGGCACCTATGTTCTGACACTGCTGACCCTGGGCGTGGTGGCCGTGCTGCAAGGCATGTATGCCTCCAGTGGCAACACGTTCTATGGCTGGGGCAACATGGTCGTCTCCGACGCCATGGGCAACTGGCTCAAGTGTTTCGCCACCGTGGCCATGATGGTCACCCTGGTCTACGGCCGACCCTATGCCGCTGACCGCGACATGCTGCGCGGCGGCGAGCTGTTCACGCTGGCCATGCTCGCGCTGCTGGGCATGTTCATCATGATCTCGGGCAACAACTTCCTGGTCATCTACCTGGGCCTGGAGCTGCTGACGCTGTCCAGCTACGCCCTGGTGGCGCTGCGCCGCGACCACACGGCTTCGGTCGAGGCCGCGATGAAGTACTTCGTGCTTGGCGCCATGGCCAGCGGCTTCCTGCTGTACGGCATGTCCATGCTCTACGGCGCGACCGGTTCGCTGGACATCGGCCAGGTGTTCAAGGCCATCAACTCGGGCGAAATCAAGCACCAGGTGCTGGTGTTCGGCCTGGTCTTCGTGGTCTCCGGCCTGGCCTTCAAGCTGGGCGTGGTTCCCTTCCACATGTGGGTCCCCGACGTGTACCAGGGCGCTCCCACGGCCATCACCACCATGATCGGTGGCGCGCCCAAGCTGGCGGCCTTCGCCATCGTCATCCGCCTGCTGGTGGACGGCCTGCTGCCGCTGGCCATCGACTGGCAGCAGATGCTGGCCGTGCTTGCCATTGCCTCTCTGCTGGTCGGCAACCTGGCCGGCCTGCAGCAGACCAACCTCAAGCGCATGCTGGCCTACTCGACCATCTCGCAGATGGGCTTCGTGCTGCTGGGCCTGATGTCGGGTGTGGTCGACGGCAAGGTCGATCCGGCCACCGTCGAGAACGCCTACAGCTCGGCCATGTTCTACGTGGTGACCTATGTGCTGACCACGCTGGCCGCCTTCGGCGTGATCCAGCTGCTGGCCCGCGAAGGCTTCGAGAGCGAAGAGGTCGCCGACTTTGCCGGCCTGAACCAGCGCAGCCCGCTGTATGCCGGCGTGATGGCGATCTGCCTGTTCTCCATGGCCGGCATTCCGCCCCTGGTCGGCTTCTACGCCAAGCTGTCGGTGCTGCAGGCGCTGGTGGCTTCGGGCCACAGCCTGTACATCGCCCTGGCCGTGTTCGCCGTGGTCATGTCGCTGATCGGCGCCTTCTACTACCTGCGCGTCGTCAAGGTCATGTACTTTGATGAGCCCATCACCGCCACCAGCGTTTCCGCTTCGCTGGACGTGCGCGTGGTGCTGACCCTCAATGGCGCCCTGGTGCTGGGTCTGGGCATCCTGCCCGGCGGCCTGATGGCCCTGTGCGCCGACGCCGTCGTGCGCGCCCTGGCTTCCTGATCCACTTTCCCTGTGCAGGGCCTTGCGCGCAAGGCCCTGCGGTGAGGACATCGGCTTGTCGCAAACCGCTTCGATCTGGCTCGTGATATTGGCTGCCCTTGTGGCAGCCAATTTGCCTTTCTTCAACCCCCGCTGGCTGCAGCTGGGGCCGCTGCGCACCCAGCGCAAGCCGCTGGCCCTGTGCCTGCTGGAGATGGTGCTGCTGTACTTCATCGTCGGCGGCGTGGCGCTGCTGCTGGAGCGCCGCGTGGGGCAGATTGCACCCCAGGGCTGGGAGTTCTATGCCATCACGGGGGCGTTGTTCCTGACACTGGCATTCCCGGGTTTCGTCTATCGTTTCCTGATTCACCGCCGCGGCTGAGGCCGCGGTGCCGGTTGCTTCATGGATGAGGGTGCGCGATGAAAGTGCTCGACCTCCATTGCCCGCAGGGCCATCTCTTCGAGGGCTGGTTCGCCTCGGAAGAGGATTTCCAGAGCCAGCTGCAGCGCCAGCTGGTGCTGTGCCCCGTCTGCGGCCACAGCGACATCACCAAGCGCCTGAGCGCCCCCCGCATCAATCTTGGCGCCAAGCCTGCAAGTTTGCCCCCGGCTGCGGCGGCAGAGCCTGCTGCAGCCGCCTCGGCCGCCAGCGCGGCAGCCGCTGCTTCAACGGCCATGCCGCCCCATGCGCGTGAGCAATTGCAGGCCATGCAGGCCGCCTGGCTGCAGTGGTCGCGCAAGGTCGCGCAGCAGACCGAGGACGTGGGCGAACGCTTTGCCGATGAAGCCCGCCGCATGCACTACGGCGAGACCGAAGAGCGCGCCATCCGCGGCAAGGCGAGTCCCGAGCAGGCCATGCAATTGCTGGACGAAGGCATTGCCGTGGTTCCATTGGCCTTGCCGCAAGGCAGCAAGGAAACGCTGCAGTAACTTGCTCCGGGTACATGCTGTCTTGGCGGCGACAATTGCGCTCATGCCGATCAATCGCCAATTCACATGCCAGGCAATCACCTGATGCTATTAATTGAATAGCGCTTTGAGTCGCTTTGTCGCCATTCAATTGATGGGGCGACAAACCCAAGCATATCCGCGGCTTTTCGCATAGTGACTGAGCAGGCCACAGGGAGATTGCCCACCTGGGTGTTTCCCGTAATGCAGCAGACATTGGTCGCTGTCTGCCAAGCCGCAAAAAGGGTAGTTTGCTATCTCTTTGGAAGCGCTCTGGCCTTCCGCGTGGGCGTCGCCGGGCCGAGGTGATGGAGAACCCTAGGGCCCGCCTGCAGCCGCGGCGCCTTGCAGCCCCGTGACTGCTTGATTATTTCAAGTGTGAGTGGTTGCTTCTTGTTTTTGCGGCGACTCGTCTTGATGCGCCATGCTGCAGTGCGGGGCAGGGCCTGTGCTTAGGAGCACCTACGTAGGCGTTTTCCCGCTGCGGTGCACAACGTCGGCAAGCCTACGATGCGTCCGACCCTGCACAACGCCCACCAGAGCCTCTGGCGACGCGTTGGCGGCTGGCAGCATCAACGGAGCAGGCGAAGCGCACATGAGCGACGTTATTCTCGAAACCCGGAACCTGACCAAAGAGTTCAAGGGATTTACGGCGGTGAGCAAGGTGGACCTTTCGGTGCGCCGCGGCTCCATCCATGCCTTGATCGGCCCCAATGGCGCAGGCAAGACCACCTGCTTCAATCTGCTGACCAAGTTCCTGGAGCCCACCTCCGGCACCATCCGTTTCAACGGCGAGGACATCACGCAGGAGGCGCCGGCGCAGATCGCGCGCCGTGGCGTGATCCGGTCCTTCCAGATCTCGGCCGTCTTCCCGCATTGCACGCTGCTGGAGAACGTGCGCATCGGCCTGCAGCGCAAGCTGGGCACCGAGTTCCATTTCTGGCGCAGCGAAAAAAGCCTGTCCATGCTCAATGACCGCGCCATGCAGCTGCTGTCCGAAGTCGGCCTGCAGGACCTGGCCGACGAGGTCACCGTCAACCTGCCCTATGGCCGCAAGCGCGCGCTGGAGATCGCCACCACTCTGGCCATGGAGCCCGAGCTGATGCTGCTGGACGAGCCCACCCAGGGCATGGGCCACGAAGACGTGGACCGCGTGACCCAGCTGATCAAGAAGGTCTCGGCAGGCCGCACGATTCTCATGGTGGAGCACAACATGAAGGTGATCTCCACCATCGCCGACCGCATCACGGTGCTGCAGCGCGGCGCCGTGCTGGCCGAGGGGCCATACGAGGAAGTTTCGCGCAACCCGCAAGTGATGGAAGCGTATATGGGCACCACCGACGGCCAGTTGCAGGGAGCGCATTGAGATGACTGCACCGGCATTGGAAATCAAGGGCCTGCAGGCCTGGTATGGCGAATCCCATGTGCTGCACGGCATGGACCTGGTGGTCCAGCCCGGCGAGGTAGTCACGCTGCTGGGACGCAACGGCGCGGGCCGCACGTCCACGCTGCGCGCCATCATGGGGCTGACGGGCGCACGCAAGGGCTCGATCAGGATCAATGGCGTGGAGGCCATCCACCTGCCCACGCACCGCATTGCCCACCTGGGCGTGGGCTACTGCCCGGAAGAGCGCGGCATCTTCTCCAGCCTCTCGTGCGAGGAGAACCTGATGCTGCCGCCGCCGCTCAAGACCGGCCAGCAGGGCATGAGCGTGGACGAGATCTACGCCATGTTCCCCAACCTGGCCGAGCGCCGCCACAGCCAGGGCACGCGCCTGTCGGGCGGCGAGCAGCAGATGCTGGCGGTGGCGCGCATTTTGCGTACCGGCGCGCGGCTGCTGCTGCTCGACGAGATCTCCGAAGGCCTGGCACCCGTCATCGTGCAGGCGCTGGCCCGCATGATCACCATGCTGCGCACCAAGGGCTACACCGTGGTGATGGTGGAGCAGAACTTCCACTTCGCGGCGCCGCTGGCCGACCGCTTCTACGTGGTCGAGCACGGCCATGTGGTCGAGCGTTTCGGCGCGGCCGAGCTGCAGGCCAAGATGCCCGTGCTCAACGAACTGCTCGGAGTCTGACCCGGATATCCATCGTGGCTGGCGCCTGGGGCTCGCCGGCTGCATTCCTGCCATGGCCCTGTGACAAAAAACCCAAGACATCAACGCGAAGGAGACACCAATGAAAGCAAAACTGACCGCACTGTCGTGCATGCTGGCCGCCGCCGGCCTGGCCAGCCCGCTTGCCATGGCACAGGAGAAGGTGAAGATCGGCTTCGTGACCGACATGTCCAGCCTCTATGCGGACGTGGAAGGCAAGAACGCCGTCACCGCCATGCAGATGGCCATCGATGACTTCGGCGGCAAGGTGCTGGGCCAGCCCATCGAGCTGCTGAGCGCCGACCACCAGAACAAGGCCGACATCGCCGCCTCCAAGGTGCGCGAGTGGGTGGACACGCAGGGTATCTCGCTGGTGTTCAGCGGCACCAACTCCGGCACGGCCCTGGCGGTGTCGCAGGTGGCCAATGAGAAAAAGCGCGTGCACTTCAACAGCGGCGCAGGCTCGTCGGCGCTGACCAACGAGCAGTGCAATCCCTACACCGTGCACTACGCCTATGACACCGTGGCCCTGGCCAAGGGCACGGGCACGGCCGTGGTGGAGCGCGGCGGCAAGGACTGGTTCTTCCTGACGGCAGACTACGCCTTCGGCCACGCGCTGGAGAACGACACCACGGCGGTGATCAAGGCCAAGGGCGGCAAGGTGGTGGGCGGCGTCAAGCATCCGCTCAACGCCTCGGACTTCTCGTCCTTCCTGCTGCAGGCGCAGGCCTCCAAGGCCCAGATCCTGGGCCTGGCCAATGCCGGTGGCGACACCATCAACGCCATCAAGGCGGCCAAGGAATTCGGCATCAACAAGAGCATGAAGACCGTGGGCCTGCTGGTGTTCCTGACCGACATCCACAGCCTGGGCCTGAAGAACACCGAAGGCATGCAGTTCACCACCAGCTGGTACTGGGACCAGAACGACGCGGCGCGCAAGTTCGCCGAGCGCTTCTTTGCCAAGACCAAGCGCATGCCTACCTCCATCCAGGCCGCCGACTACTCGGCCGTGACCAGCTACCTCAAGGCCGTGCAGGCCGTGAAGTCCACGGATGCCGACAAGGTCATGGCCCATCTCAAGAGCACGCCCATCGACGACTTCTACGGCAAGGGCTCGATCCGTCCCGACGGCACCTTTGCCCACGACATGTACCTGGTCGAGGTCAAGAAGCCCGCCGAGTCCAAGAAGCCCTGGGACTACCTGAAGGTCGTGGCCACGCTGCCCGCCGACCAGGTCTGGACCACCAAGGCCGAGACCAAGTGCGCGTTGTGGAAGTAACGCCGCGCCGCCACTGACCCCCAACCGCCACCCGGCCAACCACGACAGCTGCATCCCATGGAAATCTTTGGTGTTTCCCTGCCAGGCCTGATGAGCCAGCTCCTTCTGGGGCTGGTCAACGGCTCGTTCTACGCCATCCTCAGCCTGGGGCTGGCGGTGATCTTCGGCCTGCTCAACGTGATCAACTTCGCCCACGGCGCGTTGTTCATGCTGGGCGCCATGGTCACCTGGATGGCCATGAGCTACTTCAACATCAACTACTGGGTGATGCTGGTGCTGTCGCCGCTGCTGGTGGGCCTGCTGGGGGTGCTGATCGAGCGCTTCCTGTTGCGCTGGATCTACAAGCTCGACCATCTCTACGGCCTGTTGCTGACGCTGGGCCTGTCGCTGCTGATCGAGGGCCTGTTCCGCTCGGTCTACGGCGTCTCGGGGCTGGGCTATGACACGCCCGAGCTGCTGGAGGGCGCGACCAACCTGGGCTTCATGATCCTGCCCAACTACCGCGCCTGGGTGGTGCTGGCCTCCATCGTGGTCTGCGTGGCCACCTGGTTCATGATCGAGAAGACGCGCATCGGCGCCTACCTGCGGGCCGGCACCGAGAACCCGCGCCTGGTCGAGGCCTTCGGCGTCAACGTGCCCGTGATGATCACGCTGACCTATGCCTTCGGCGCGGCGCTGGCGGCGTTTGCCGGCGTGCTGGCGGCGCCCGTCTACCAGGTCACGCCGCTGATGGGGCAGAACCTCATCATCGTGGTCTTCGCCGTGGTGGTGATCGGAGGCATGGGCTCCATCATGGGCTCCATCCTCACCGGCCTGGGCCTGGGGGTGATCGAGGGCCTGACCAAGGTCTTCTGGCCCGAGGCATCGTCCACCGTGGTGTTCTTCATCATGGTCATCGTTTTGCTCATCCGCCCCGCCGGCCTGTTCGGCAAAGAGAAATAACAAGAACGAGGACAAGGGGCCGACCACATGAAATCCAAGACTCTCGTTCAACGCATTGCCCCCTGGGGCTATGGCCTGCTGCTGCTGGGCCTGCTGGCGGCGCCCCTGCTGGGCGCGTATCCGGTGTTCGTGATGAAGCTCATGTGCTTCGCACTGTTCGCCTCGGCCTTCAACCTGCTGCTGGGCTACACGGGCCTGCTGTCCTTCGGCCACGCGGCCTTCCTGGGCGGCGCGGCCTATGTGACGGGCTACGCCATCAAGGGCTGGGGCTTCACGCCCGAGCTGGCCATGCTGGCCGGCACGGCCGGCGGCGCGCTGCTGGGGCTGATCTTCGGCTGGCTGGCCATCCGCCGCCAGGGCATTTATTTCTCGATGATCACGCTGGCGCTGGCCCAGATGCTGTTCTTCGTGTGCCTGCAGGCGCCCTTCACGGGCGGCGAGGACGGGCTGCAGGGCGTGCCGCGCGGCAAGCTGTTCGGCCTCATCGACCTGGCCAGCGACATGACCATGTACTACGTCACGCTGGTCATCGTGGTCCTGGCCTTCCTGCTGATCGTGCGCACCATCCACTCGCCCTTCGGCCAGGTGCTCAAGGCCATCAAGGAGAACGAGCCGCGCGCGACCTCGCTGGGCTACGACGTGGCGCGCTTCAAGCTGCTGGCCTTCGTGATCTCGGCCGCGCTCACGGGCCTGGCCGGTTCGCTCAAGACCGTGGTGCTGGGCTTTGCCACGCTGTCGGATGTGCACTGGACCACCTCCGGCCACGTGATCCTGATGACGCTGATGGGCGGCCTGGGCACGCTGTCCGGCCCCATCCTGGGATCGGCCGTGGTGGTCATGCTGGAGAACAAGATCGGCGAGTTCGGCCTCTTCCTGCAGCGCCTCACGGGCGTGGAGTGGTTCTCCACGCTGGGCGAGTCGGTGACCATCGTCACGGGCCTGATCTTCGTGGTCTGCGTGCTGCTGTTCCGCAAGGGCATCATGGGCGAGCTGATCGTCCGGCTGCAGAAAAAGCGCACCCCTTGAGAGCCGGGTTGGGACGGTTTCAAGGGGGTGGGCTACGTGCCCATGCTGTTGACTGCCATAGCTACAACTGCAGCGGCCGGGCGTAGCCCGTCATCTCCAGGTATCCCTGACCGGCTCGCGCCTCCTGGCCCGGGCCGGTGGGCTTTTGCAGGCTGCACAGGCCCTCCCAGTAGATGGCGCCGGTGGAGGCGCTGCTGTCCAGCTCCTGGTCATCGACCAGGGCGTTCACGATGAAGCGGCCTGCGGGCGTGTCCACCTGCCATTGCACGGGGTAGCGAGCTCCGCTGGCAGGGCTGCTCCAGTGGCGCAGCGGCGTGAACTGCACTGCATCGTGGGCGAAGACCTGCAGCGTGCCATCCACACCGCGCAGCGAGCCGCCGGCCCACAACGCGCTGCCATCCGCCCGTCGCACGCGAAAGGCCGTGAGCGCGCCGCCGTCGAACAGGTTCATGCCTATCCAGTCCCAGCCCACGGCCTCGGGGTGCAGCAGGGCCTGGCTCCATTCATGGTCCAGCCAGGCGCGGTTGTCGCCGGGTTCGCGTGCGGCTTCTATCGCCATGCGCTGGCCTGCCAGCTCCAGCGTACCGCTCACCTGCAGCTGCGGGCGGCTGTAGTAGTAGCTGGCCTGATCGGGTTCGGGACCCTTGCGCGACAGGCCGGCGCGGCCCTGCAGCAAGGGGGGCAGGCGGGTGTCAAAGCGCAGGTCCAGGGCGAATGTGCTGCTGCGCAGGCGCGTGGTATAGCGCTCGGCAGCGCCTTCATCGGTGCGCTGCAGCGACCAGTCCTGCAGCTGCACGTCGGCATCGGCCTCGCTGGCCTGGGCAATGCCAAAGCCTGCGCGCGCAATGCGCTGGTCGTGGTGCAGGCGGGCGCCCTGCACATCGCACAGCGCCGCATGGGCAAACAGCAGCTGGCGCGCCGCAAAGGCGGAGCGCAGCTCCTGCGTGGCCTGCACGCGCGACCGGAAGAAGGTGATCTGGAAACCCCAGGCCCGGCCCGCCGCGCGTGCCTGGCCGGTGATGTACCACCACTCGGTGCGCAGCTCCGGGTGGCTACCGTGGTCGCGCGGAAAAACCAGCGTGCGTGGCGGCAGTGCCTGGGCGGGCAGTCCTGCCGCCGCCAGGCCCAGGCCGGCAGCCAGGCCCAGCAGATGGCGGCGGGGCAGGGGCATCATGGATCAGCTTTGCAACTGCGCGATGCGCGCCTGGGCCGGCCCGCAGTCGCCGATGCGCTGCATCACCCAGTCCGCATCATGGTAGGTGGGCAGGTAGCGCTCGCCCGCATCGCACAGCAGCGAAAGAATGGAGCCCTGCTCGCCGCGCTGGCGCATCTCGCTGGCCAGCCTGAGCATGGCCACGTAGTTGGTGCCCGTGGACGGCCCCACGCGCCGGCCCAGCAGTGCGGACAGGCTGCGCATGGCGGCCAGGGAATCGCAGTCCGCCACTTCCTCCATGCGGTCCACCAGCGTGCGCACGAAGCTGGGCTCCACGCGCGGGCGGCCTATGCCCTCGATGCGCGAGCCCGGCGCGGTGAGGGTGGCATCGCCCGTGCGGTGGTAGGCGGCGAACACCGAGCCCTCGGGGTCGGCCACGCAGATGCCCGTGGCATGGCGCTGGAAACGCACGTAGCGGCCGATGGTGGCACTGGTGCCGCCCGTGCCCGCGCCCACCACGATCCAGCGCGGCACGGCATGGCGCTCGCGCCGCATCTGGGTGAACATGCTCTCCGCAATATTGTTGTTGCCACGCCAGTCGGTGGCGCGCTCGGCATAGGTGAACTGGTCCATGTAGTGGCCGCCGGCCTGCGCGGCCACGGCGCGTGCCTCGTCATAGACCTGGGCGGCGCTGTCCACCAGATGGCAGCGGCCGCCGTAGAACTCGATCAGTGCAATCTTCTCCACCGAGGTGCTGCGCGGCATCACGGCCACGAAGGGCAGGCCCAGCAGGCGCGCGAAGTAGGCCTCGCTCACGGCCGTGGAGCCGCTCGATGCCTCGACGATGGTCGAGCCCTCGTGCACCCAGCCATTGCACAGCGCATAGAGAAACAGCGAGCGCGCCAGCCGGTGCTTGAGGCTGCCCGTGGGATGGGTGGATTCGTCCTTGAGGTAGAGGTCGATCCCCAGGCCGGCAAAGCCGGGCAGGGGCAGCGGTATCAGGTGCGTGTCGGCACTGCGCTGGTAGTCGGCCTCGATGCGGTTGATGGCTTCATGCAGCCAGGGGGAGGTGGTGTGCGGCATGGCGGCCATTGTCGCAGGCCGCCCGGCCCAGGCGGCTACAGGCCATAGAAGGGGCGATTGGCCTCGATGCGTGCCTGCTCGCTGGCAGGGTAGCGGCGTTCGGCCAGCAACTGCTGCAGCGCGGCGCGGCCCAGGTCGCGCAGCGGGGTGTAGAAGGCGCTGACGGCCAGCTCGTCCAGTGCGCGCCAGGCATAGACCTGGGCGTCGATGAACAGGATGTCCTCGGCCGGGCGCGGCAGCGCGGCGGCCTGGTGCGCATAGAGGCAGGCCAGGGCGAACTCGGACCGCTCGCGGTGGTAGCGCGCCAGCTCGCACAGGGGCTCGGCCCGCTGCGGTCGCGCGGCATAGGCGGTGAGATAGGCCTCGCGCACGGAGGCTGGCTCGGCGCCCGAGCGCTCCAGCAGCACGCCGATCTGGAACAGCGCAAACCACTGCTCCTCGGCCCAGCCGCCCATGGCGGCGCGCTGCCGGTACCAATGCAAGCTGGACTCGATCTGGCCCGCGTCGCGGTGGCTTTGCGCCAGATAGAACACGTTGCGCGTGTTGCCGGGCTGCTCGCGCACGGCCTTTTCGAGCACGGCGATGTCGCGCAGGTAGGTCTGCGGGTCCCGGGCCCGCGCGCCATCGTGCGAGACATCGATGAACGGCCCCGCCAGCATCTGCCAGGGCTGGTGCGCCGGGGCGGTCAGGTACTCGTGCAGCACGCCTTCCCAGCGCCAGTCCACGCGCGTGGCGATCAGCGCATTGCGCTGGTATTCGGTACCCGCCATGTGGCAGGACAGCATGCAGCCGTCCGCCTCCAGCGCCGGCCATGCAAAGCCTTCGGGCACGCGCAGCTGCTCGTCGGCATCGATGAACAGCAGGTAGTCGCCGTGCGGCCGCGCCAGCTCCAGCGCCTCGTTGCGGTTGTGGGCGAAGTCCACCCAGGGCCGCTCGTGCAGGCTGCCGGGTACGCCCTCCATGCAACGGCGCACCAGATCCTGCGTGCCATCGCTGGAGCCCGTGTCCACGATCACCCAATGGTCCACCCACGGCTTGACCGAGGCCAGGCAACGCGCGATCACCGGGGCCTCGTTCTTGACGATCATGTTCAGGCAGATGCGGGCAGCGGATCCTGGGCGTTTGCGCGGCGGGGAACCAGGCATGGTGTGGCTTTGCGCGAGCCTATCGGCGCGTCACGGCAGTGCTCACTTCGGCGGCCTGCACTGCGGTGCTGAACATGCCTGCACTGAGACACAGGGTCCTGAAGCGACGGGAGTGGATGCAGCAGGTGCGACGATCCAGGGTTCCGGTGGTGCTTGGATGCATACCGATTCAGGGCGCCGAGAACTGCAGCGGCGCAGTGATGCTTGCCGGCAGACCCGCGTTGCTGAGAAGCGTCTCGACCAGAGGGAACACCGCCTGGCTGGAATTGCTTAATGTGCAGTCGCCTGAAAGAATGTCCTCGGTGGATGTCACGTCAATGCCCAGGCTGGTCTGGCTTTGCGACAGCACCACGCCGTTGGCATTGGCACCGCTCAAGCTATAGGTCTTGTTGTCGGTCTTGGCATAGACCAGTGTCTTGGCAAAGCGAGGGATGTTCTCCACCGACCCCCCTGACGCCATGTAGGGCGTGCCCGTGCAGTCGGGCGTGAGAAAGAACAGGTTGTTGTCGTTCTGGATACGGCCGTCGAAGCGCATTCTTGCGAAATGTCGGGTCGAGGTAAGCACGCCGACGGTGCTGTAGTTGGCCGTGTTCATGTCGATCACCGTTCCCAATATGGCGCCGCTGTTGTCCCTGAGGGTGACACCCCCTCCGCCTGCGGGGCCGGTGGGTCCGGTGGGGCCCGCATCGCCCGTGGCGCCCGTGACACCCTGTATGCCCTGGATGCCTTGTGGGCCCGTGGGACCGGTCACACCGATCCCCGTGGCGCCGGTCGGCCCCATCGTGCCCTGAACGCCCGGAATGCCCTGCGGACCCGTGGGTCCAGCCGCTCCCGTGATGCCCGCGCCCGTGGGTCCTGTTGCCCCGGTGGCACCTGTGGGGCCGGTCGGGCCGGCTGCGCCCGTGGCGCCTGCAGGGCCGATGGCGCCCGTCAAACCTGTGGCGCCCGTAGCGCCTGTCGCTCCCGTGGCCCCGCCGCCCACACCCGCCGCGCAGTGCATGAGCTGGCCCGAGACACCGTCAAAACACAGCAGCTGGTTGCCGGTAGCCGTATCGGCCGGCAGGGCCGGAACCAGTACCTCGCCGGTACGCTGCACCCGCAGCCGTTCGGCGCCCACGGAGTTCTTGATCACGAAATCGCCATTGGCTGGCAGGGTGATGGAGACATCGGCCGCCAGTGCTGCGGAGGTGTGCAGGCCTGCGCCCGCAAACATCGCAAGCAGCAGGGCCGGGACAGGGCGACGGTTCTGGTGCATGTCCGCTCCTCAGATGCGTGTGTTGCGGCGCTGGCGATGCAGGGCCATGCCGCCGAGCAGCAGGCTCATCAGCATCAGCCCATAGGTGCTGAGCGTGGGGATGCTGGCCGGAGCCGTCACCACAGGCGCTCCGATCTGCACGTTGCCAGGCACCACGCTGCCGCTGCTGTTGACCAGGGTCGCCGACGGCCCCATGGTCACCACGGCGGTGCCAGGGCCGGAAGAGGTCAGTACCACCGGCCTGCCAGGAGAGCCCAGGGTAAGGGTGCCCAGCACCGTGAGGTTGGTGCCTGCCGGAAAAACGATGGTGGGAGGCGTTGCGCTGGTGCTGATCAGCGTGAGGTCCTTGACGACGATGTTGCCGCCCAGTTGCAGGGTGGAGCCGGGGGCGCACGAGTCCGACAGCACCACGCTGCTGGTGCCCAGGTTCAACGGCACGGTGCTGGTGAGATCGCCGCTGACGTTGAGCTGGCCCCCTGTTCCGGTGACCGTCGCGCCGGTGTCGAAGCTGAAGGATCCCGTGTCGAAGGTCCCTGTTCCCAGTGTCAAGTCGCCCTGCATGATGACCGCGGTGCAAGGCAACTGGAACGAACCGCCGGCCAGATCGATGCTGGAGCCAGGAGGGAAAACGATCTGCCCCCACGCCGAGCCGCACAGTGCCGTGCCCAGGGCCAGCGACGCAGCCCAACGTTTTCCGAAACCTGCCATGAGTCCGATCTCCCGAATCCAGGCGGTGATGTGCCTGGTCTGATTTGTCGAGGCAGGGGGCCTTCTATGTAGGTCGTGTCCCGCCGAATTCGGGCAGATGATCAGATAGAAATTAATTCTTCTGTAAGAAAAATTAACAATTGATTGGGTGGTTTCATTTTCATTTGGCTATCGGTATGTGGCTGGGGATGGGGTTTACCAATCCTCCTTGACCGCCAGCACTGCCTCGCGCCCTGCAGCCGCACGCCCGGCCAGCCAGGCCGTCAGCGTGCCTGCCGCGATCACGCTGGCAGCCAGCGCCAAAAGGCGGGGCCAGGGCAGGGACAGCTCCATGGTCCAGTGAAAGCTTTGCGGATTCACCACATGCACCAGGATCACGGCAACGCCCAGGCCCAGCAGGCTGCCGGCGATGGCGCCGGCCGTGGTCCAGGCCATGCCTTCGCCGGCCACCACGGCC
The DNA here is from genome assembly GCF_009827015.1 of Delftia sp. CH05. Taxonomy (NCBI): domain Bacteria; kingdom Pseudomonadati; phylum Pseudomonadota; class Betaproteobacteria; order Burkholderiales; family Comamonadaceae; genus Delftia; species Delftia sp. CH05. The sequence goes on from NZ_WUMG01000006.1 coordinate 150,418, forward strand.
AGGATGTCGCGCCGCGTCAGGCCCAGATGGGCCAGCAGGCCGAATTCCTTGCGCCGCGCCAGCACCTGGGCGCTGAAGCTGGCCGCGATGCCGAACAGGCCGATGCCGATGGCCACGGCCTGCAGCCAGTAGGTCACGGCAAAGCTGCGGTCGAAGATGCGCATGGAGCGCTCGCGCAGCGCGCCGCTGCTGGCGAACTCCAGTGCTTGCGCGGCGCCCGGCCCGGTCATCAGCGACTGGATACGCGCCTGCAGCTGCTGCTCCGTGGCCGTGTCGTCGCCGTCCGGCCAGATGGCGATTTCGGTGGGGCCTGCCGTGGTGGCGCTGCCGTCGGCAAGCCGTTGGTAGTCATCCCAGTCCATGGCGATGGCGCCGAACTGGCGCACATAGTCGCGCCAGATGCCGGCCACAAACACGCGGGAATCTTCCGACGGCAGGGCCTGGGCCAGCAGCGGCCACTCCTGGCCCGGCCGCACGCCATAGAGTTGGGCCACGGCTTCACTGACATAGACGGGCGTGCTGCCAGCGGGCGCTTGCACGGGGCCTTGTATCCACGGCAACTGCTGGCCCTGGGGGCCATGCAGCGGGCGCAGCAGCAGGCTGACGGCGGGGCGATCCGGGCTGAGCCACAGGCTGGTGCTGCGCATGGGCTGGGCGCGCTGCACGCCAGGCAGGGCGGCAATGCGCGGGGCCAGATCGGCGGGCAGGGGCGCGGCATCGGCACGGCCTGCGCTGCCGGCCGTGCGCAGGTACAGCGGGGCGGGCAGCACGGCGTCCAGCCAGGCGATCATGCTGTCCCTGAAGCTGGCCACCATCACGGTCAGCGCCACGGCCAGGCTCAGGCTGGCTACTACGCCGCCCACGGCCACGGTGGTGCTGCGGCGCATGCGCCGTGCGCGCTCCACGGGCAGCAGGGCCAGCGGCTGGCGCAGCAGCGATTGCGGCACCAGGCGCAACAGCTGGCCCAGCAACCAGGGCAGGGCGGCCATGCCGCCCAGCAGCAGCAGGGCCACGGCGCCATAGGCGGCCAGGGGGATGCCGGCCACGGGCGGCACAAAGGCCAGGGCCACGCTGGCTGCCATCAGCAGCAGGGCCGGCAGGCCGCGCGCCGCGCGTTCGGAGCCCGCGCCCTGGCCCTTGAGCGTGGCCGCAGGCGGCAGCTCCATGGCCTGGCGCGCCGGCCACCAGCCGCCAGCCACGGTGGCGGCCACGCCCAGCAGGCCAAAGGTCAGCGCGGCGCTGGCGCTCCACTGCAGCGCGGGCTGCACGCCGGCAAAGTAGCCGCCGCCCAGGTCACCGCCCAGCAGGTGCAGGGCCAGCCAGGCCAGTCCCGCGCCCAGGGCAATGCCGGCCGCGCTGCCCACCATGCCCAGCAGCAGCGATTCCAGCAGCACCAGGCCCAGGCGCTGGCGCGGTGTCAATCCCAGCACGGCCAGCAGGGCGAACTGCGGCGCGCGCTGGGCCACGCTGAGCGCCAGCACCGAGAACACCAGGAACGCCCCCGTGAACAGCGCCACCAGGGCCAGCACCGTGAGGTTGACGCGGTAGGCGCGCGACATCTCGGCAATGCGCTGCTGGTCGTCGCCGGGGCGGCTGGCCAGGGCCTGGGCGGGCCAGTCGGGCAGGCGGCGCAGTTCGGCCAGCAGGGACTCGCGCGTGGCGCCTTCGGCCAGCAGCACATCGATGCGGTCCACCTGGCCCCAGCGCTGCAGGCTGTCCTGCAGCGCACCGATGTCCATCACGGCCAGCGGCGGGCCGGATGCGGCCACCGTGCCCGCGATGCGCAGGGTCTGCGCGCGCCCGCCCAGTTGCCATGGCAGGGGCGTGTGCCGCGCCTGCTCCGGCGTCAGGCCCAGGGCTTCGAGTGCCGTTGCATTGAGGAAGACCGCATCGGGCGCGAACAGGTCCAGCCGCCCGCCGCCATCGAACAGCCGGGGCATGAGCGCAGGCGCCACGGGCGCCAGCCGCAGCGCATCGCCACCCAGCACGCGCAACTGCACCGGCGTGGCGGTGCCGACCAGGGCCGTGGCTTCGATCCAGGGTGCGGCCAGGCTGACCTGGGGCTGCTGCGCAACACGGCCATACAGCGATTCGGGCAGGCCGCCCTGCATGGCACGCAGCTCCAGGTCCGGCTGGCCGCTGACCGTGCGCACGGCGCGCGAGAACTCATCGAGCGCGGACTGGTTGATCACGTGCACGGCAAAGCCCAGGGCCACGCCCAGCATGATGGCCACCAGGGCGGTGGCCGTGCGCCAGGGATGCTGGCGCAGCTCCTGCCAGGAAAAGGTGCGAAGCAGGGCGAGCATGGGCGGATGGTCTCTGGCGCTAGGCGGGCTGCATGCCCTGTGCGGTCAGGCGCAGCACGCGGTCGGCACGGCGCGCGGCCTCGATGGAGTGCGTGACCAGCACCAGGGCGGCCTGGTGCTCGCGGGTCTGCAGCAGCAGCAGCTCCATGACCTGGGCGGCCGTGCCGGGGTCCAGGTTGCCCGTGGGCTCGTCGGCCAGCAGCAGGGCCGGGCCGTGGACCAGGGCACGTGCAATGGCCACGCGCTGCAGCTGGCCGCCGCTGAGCTGCCAGGGCAGGCGCTGCTCCAGCCCCTGCAGCCCGACGGCCTGCAGCAGTTGCTGCACGCGCTGGCGGCCCGCCGCATCCAGCCGCTGCAGCAGCATCAGCGGCAGGGCCACGTTGTGCCAGACATCCAGGTGCGGCAGCACATGGAAGGCCTGGAACACGAAGCCCACATGGCTGCGCCGCCACAGCGCACGGCCGGTTTCATCCAGGGCCGACAGGTCCTGGCCTTCGTGCAGCACGCGGCCCTGCTGCCACTCATCAAGCCCGGCCAGGCAGTTGAGAAAGGTGGACTTGCCCACGCCCGAGTCACCCACGATGGCCACGAACTCGCCGCGCGCCACGCTGCAGTCCACGTTCTCGAAGACGGCGGTTTCCGTGCCGCCGTCGTTGCGGTAGCGCCGCGCCAGGCCCTGGACCTGAAGCAGCGGCGGCTGAGTCAGCGGCGTGTTGTCCTGGGGCACGGCAGTCATGAAGGCGGTTTCCTGTTCAGCCGTTGCGGGCCTGGGTTGCTGCGGCCACCACGGCCATCGCTGCCTGCAGCAGTTGCTGCTGGGCATCGGGCATATCGCAGGCAATGGCATGGCGGGCGGGCATGCTGCGCAGCCAGGTGATCTGGCGCTTGGCCAGCTGGCGCGTGGCGGCAATGCCGCGTTCGCGCAGCGAGTTCATGGAGTACAGGCCGTCCAGCGATTCCCAGGCCTGGCGGTAGCCCACGCAGCGGATGGAGGGCAGGTCCAGGTGCAGGTCGCCGCGCGCGCGCAGTTGCTGCACCTCGTCGATGAAGCCGGCGCTCAGCATGGCGTCGAACCGCTGGGCGATGCGCGCATGCAGCCAGGCGCGGTCCTGCGGCTCCAGCGAGAGGAAGCCGCCGGGGCTGATCAGGCCCTGTGCCGCATCCTTGCCCGCCCGCGTATGAAAGCTGGACAGCGGCTTGCCCGACACGTGCCAAACCTCCAGCGCGCGCTGTATGCGCTGGCTGTCGGCCGGCGCCAGGCGCGCGGCCGTTGCGGGATCGACCTGGGCCAGCAGCGCATGCATGGCGGGCCAGCCGATCTCGGTGGCCTGGGCGTCCAGCCGCTCGCGCACGGCGGGGTCGGCGGCCGGCATGTCGTCAATGCCATCCTGCAGGGCCTTGAAATACAGCATGGTGCCGCCCACCAGCAGCGGCAGGGCGCCGCGCGCGCGGATCTCGGCCACCAGGCGCTGCGTGTCCTGCACGAATTCGGCCGCGCTGTAGGCCTGCAGCGGGTCGCGGATATCGATCAGGTGATGGGGGCACGCAGCCAGTTCTTCGGGCGTGGGCTTGGCCGTGCCGATGTCCATGCCGCGATAGACCAGGGCCGAGTCCACGCTGATGATTTCTGCGGCCTGGCCGCGTTCGGCCAGCAGCCTGGCCAGGGCCAGGGCGGCAGCGGTCTTGCCGGAAGCGGTGGGGCCGGCGATGGCCAGGCATGGGAGCGGGGAAGCGGTTGACATTCGAGAAACGGGAACGCAGGAAAGTGGAATCAGCGGTGGCCATCGACCCGGCCGTGGCGGCGCACCAGCCCCCAGGCGACCAGGGCCGTGCACACGCCCCAGAACCAGATGCCGAAGGCCATGGGCCGGGTGGACTGGCCGTCCAGGTGCAGGCCCAGCCAGTGTCCCATGGCAAAGGCGATGAGCATCATGGTGAAGCCGTTGAGCGCCGAGGCCGTGCCCGCCGACTGCGGGAAGGGCGCGATGGCATTGCTCTGGCCGCAGGGCATGTGCACGCCATGGGCGATCTGGAAGATATAGAAGGGCAGGGCATAGGCCCAGAGGCTGCGCGCATCGGCCAGCGCCGCAATGCCGATGGCCGTGGCCGACAGCAGGCTGGCCAGCCCGGCAATCTGCACGGCGCGCCGCACATCCATGCGCTGCAGCAGCCAGCGGCACAGGAAGGTGCCCGCGATGTAGCACAGCGCGTTGCTGCCCATCAGCAGGCCGTACCCCGTGCGGCTCACGCCCAGCACATGGATATAGGTGAAGGAAGATGCGGCCAGGTTGGTGAACAGGGCCGCATAGGTGCAGCAGGTCAGCAACTGGTAGGACTGGAATCCCGGGTGGCGCAAGATGGTGATCCAGTTGCGCGCCAGGGCCAGCGGCTGCAGCGCCGTGGGATTGGTGCGGGCCAGTGTCTCCGTGAAGCGCAGGGCCACCAGCAGCAGGGCCAGCGCACCCATCACCGCCTGGGCCAGCATGGTCGAGCGCCAGCCCAGCGAATCCACCAGCAGGCTGCCGCTGACGGGGCTCAGGAAGGCGATCACGCCCAGCCCGGTCAGCGCCTTGGACATGACCTGGGCGCCCAGGTGCGGCGCGAACAGGTCGCGCACCATGGCGCGTGCACACATCACGCCGGCGCCCAGCGATGCCCCCTGCAGCGCGCGCCAGGCGATCAGCGACTCCATGGCCTCTGCACTGGCGCTGCCCAGCGCGGCCAGCACGTAGATGGACATGCCCGCCAGCAGGATGGGCCGGCGCCCGAAGCGGTCGGACAGCGGCCCCCAGGCCAGTTGCGAGCAGCCGAAGGCCAGCAGGAACGCCGTCAGCGTGAGCTGCACCTGGGACACCTGGGTGGAGAAGGCCGCCTGTATCGAGGGCAGGGCGGGCAGGTACAGATCTGTGGCCAGCGGCTGCAGTCCCAGCAGCAGGCCGAGCAGGACGACGACCAGGACGGGGGACATGGCCGGCTGCGCTTGCGCGGCGGCGGGAGACAGGGGCGCTGACATAGGCGACCGAGGGTAGCAGAGAACCCGGGGTGCCGCTGTCCATGCCTTGGCGGCGCATATCCATCTGCGGATTGCGCAGTTGGGAACCGGCCCGCCCCTGCCTACATTGCATTGCAGAGCAACCCGACCCCAACCGAGCAATCAACGCAACTGCGAACAAAGGACCGTGATGGCAACGCCGACCGCTTTCTCCACCATCCCCGCCACCCTGCGCCAGGGTGCCTGCACCGTGCTGTACGTCGCGGCCCTGATCGGCGGCACGGCCCATGCCAATGCGCCCGTTCCCGAAGGTCCGCTGGTCAGCACCGAATGGCTGGCGGCCAACCTCAACCGCGCCGACGTGCGCATCGTCGAAGTCAGCGTCAACCCCGACCTGTACGAGCGCTCCCATGTGCCGGGCGCGGTCAATTTCTCGTGGCACAACGATCTCAACGACAAGGTGCGCCGCGACATCGTGGGCAAGGAGCAGTTCGAGAAACTGCTGTCGCAGGCCGGCGTGAAGGACGGCACCACGGTCGTGCTGTACGGTGATACCAACAACTGGTTTGCAGCCTGGGGGGCCTGGGTCTTCGACATCTATGGCGTGCAGAACGTCAAGCTGCTGGACGGCGGCCGCAAGAAGTGGGAGGCCGAAAACCGCCCCCTCAACAACCGCGCCCCGGAATATGCGGCCACCACCTACCGCGTGGGCAAGGTCAACACCGCGCTGCGCGCGCGCCTGACCGATGCGCTGGCCTCGGCCGAAGGTCGCAGCGACGCCAGGCTCGTCGACATCCGCTCGGCCGACGAATACCAGGGCAAGGTCTTCGCCCCGGCCGGCGTGCCGGAGCTGGCCATCCGCGCCGGCCACATCCCCGGTGCCGTCAACGTGCCCTGGGGCCAGGCAGTGCGCGAGGACGGCAGCTTCAAGTCCGCCGAAGAACTCAAGAAGCTCTATGCGGGCGTGGGCATCGACGGCAGCAAGCCCGTCATCACTTACTGCCGCATCGGCGAGCGCTCCAGCCACACCTGGTTTGCGCTGTCCAAGATCCTCGGCTACCAGGTGCGCAACTACGACGGTTCGTGGACCGAATACGGCAACTCCGTGGGCGTGCCCATCAACAACCCGGCCGGTACGGTCTGGGCCGCGAAATGATCCCGCCGTCGATCAACCTGTCTTGAAGGCGGGGGCCGGGCGAGGGGTGTCGGTGCTCTTGGTTCGACGGATCAGGTGCGTGACGTGTGGCTTTGGCAAAAGCTCGGCTCCTTTGGGGCCCGCAGGCTGCGGGCCCCTTTTTTATGGGTGGATGGCAACAAAAGGGGGCAGCAATGACAAGCGTGACCGGTGAGCACACGCAGAACGTGAATGGCAGGCACAGGGCAAGGGACTGGACCAGATGGCTGCCCCTGGCCGCCGTGCTGGCCGCAGCCTGGCCTGTGGCGGCGCAGCTGCAGCTGCAAGGCGGCGGGCGCACCCTGGTCTTTGCGCTGGCGCTGGGCCTGCTGCTGGGGCTGGTGCTGCAGCGCTCGCGCTTTTGCTTTTACTGCCATGCGCGCGACTGGTTCGAGTTCGGCGACCCGCGCGGCGTGCTCTCCATCCTGCTGGCGCTGGCCGTGGGCTCGGCGGGCATGACCGTGGTGCTGGGCAGCTGGGTGGCCGTGCCCCAGCCCGGGCAGTTGCCGCCCGACATGCACATAGGTCCCGTGAGCTGGGTGCTGGTCCTTGCGGGCCTGGCCTTTGGAGCGGGCATGTCGGTCTCGGGATCGTGCATCAGCGCCCACTGGTACCGGCTGGGCGAGGGCTCGCCCGTGGCGCCGTTTGCCCTGGTCGGCACGGGCCTGGGCTTCGTGCTGGGGTTTCGCAGCTGGAACCCGCTATACAGCCTGGCCATAGCCGATGCGCCCGTCATCTGGCTGCCGGCCCATCTGGGCTATGGCGGCGCGCTGGCGCTGCAACTGGCCGTGCTGGGCCTGCTGGCGGCCTGGGTCTGGCGCATTCATGGGCGCTCGGGCCGCGCACAGCCCCGGCCTGCGGCAGAACCGGCGCAGCCACCGGGCCTGCGCCAGCTGTGGATGTCACTGTGGCAAGGCCGCTGGAACGCCGCGCTGGGCGGCCTGGCCGTGGGCCTGATCGCGGCCGCCGCCATCGTGCGCATGCGGCCGCTGGGCGTGACCACCACGCTGGGCAGCACCGTGCGCAGCTGGGCCCAGGCGGGCGGCTGGGTGCCCGAGCGCCTGCACGGCCTGGACACCCTGGGCGGCTGCGCCACGGCCGTGCTCAACAGCCTGCTCACGCCCCATGCCGTGCTGCTGCTGGGCCTGGTGGCCGGCGCCTGGGGCGCTGCCGTGGCCAGCCGCCAGTGGACGCCGCGCCGCCCCACCTGGCGCGATGCGGCTCGCGGCCTGGCCGGTGGCGCCTTGCTGGGCTGGGGCGCCATGACGGGGCTGGGCTGCACCATCGGCACGCTGCTGTCGGGCAGCATGGCGGGCGCGCTGTCGGGCTGGGTCTTTGGCGCGGCCGTGTTCACGGCGCTGTGGCTGGGATTTGCGTTGCGGCGCTGGCTGCACGAGCGTGCGGGAGCGCAGGGGCTTTGACCTGCAGCAGGAGATGATGGCCGAGTGACAGGCGAGCGCGGCACCTGAAACAGGCTTTCTGGCCCTTGCTTGTCCTAGGCTTTTTTCTGCCAGTTTTCAGAGGAGACCGCTGCCAATTGCGGGCAGCTCAGTCCTGGAAATTTCTGAAAAATAGGATTTACGTGCTCAATTCATTGCTCCTATTATTTTCCTTTCAGAAGGAAGGGAGCGCCTTTCACAGGCGAAGGAGCCAATGACATTCAGGATAGACATCCATGCGCCATTGAGCCGCGCAGGGCGTTTCCACGAGTTGAATGGGGCAGTGGAGCGGCCACCGGCCATCCGCTCGGATACATGAGCTGCGGGCAACTGGTTCCCGCCTTCATTGCCCTCAATCGCCTGAAGCGGTCCAGGGACCTGTGCAAGGCTGTCGTGCTTGTTGGCTTCAACAAGGTATGCGGAACCCGGGACTTCGACAACGAACTGGACCGCAGGGCGCTGTGCGAGCTGTTTTGCTGCTGCATGACCGGCGGCCTGGGCCAGCGCTGCGTGGCCGGCGTGGTCATGTAGGCCGATGGGTTTGAAGGCTACCGGGGCTACTACAAGCAGGAAGTGCCTTACCTGAACAGAGCACCTGTCATGTCGCGCAACGAGCCCGTGCGCCCCACGCGCAGCCGGCCTGCGGGCTCGCGCATTCCGGATGTGGTCGTGGTGAAGAACCCGCGCCTGCCGCCTGTGCTGGACAACGTGCAGCGGGTCTATGAGATGAAGTTTCCGGGGGATGGCTTTTCCAATGCGGAAGGGACAGACGGCAGGACACAGCATCAGGCCTATTCACATATTTTTGAAGACAAGTTTCTCAAGGATGCCTTGGACGCCGGAAGCTGCGCTTGCGACAGCGATGGAGAAAGTGCGAACGAAGGCGTGTTGAACCAGGCAGCGCGATGGCAGGCCAACAGGGAAAAGGCCATCTCTTTGGCAGAGCGGGTGAACAAGGATACGGCGGCGGCCGTCGGGGCTGCGGCCGGTGCATCCGCACTGGGGAGGGCACTGCGAGGTGTTGGTGCGGTAGGGAGCGCACTGGCGAGATTCCTCGGGTTGTCATTCTGAAGTTGATGGATTGGATTGAGTGAAATATGGAGGATGGATATGGCAAAAGACTTCAACAAACCTTTGAGCACCAGAGAACTGCAAAAAGCCACCGTGGCGACGATGGATATTCTCAAGGCGCTGGTATTGCAGAATCAATTTGGACGTATTTGTGCAAGAGCAGGCTGGACGATCGAGATGGTGTTCCATGACGGGGATTCATTGGCCGTGCGTGAGCGTGCATGGGAAGTGGTCGATCTTTTTTGTGAGGCTGTAGGGAAGGAGAAACTGGTTTATTGGTACGACGGAATGCCTGCCATGCTGACCAGCGCGATAGCACAAAGAAAGTTGGCTGCAAAGAAGCAGAAAAGCTTTGATAACCCAAAAGGTTATGCCCTGATATTTCATATGGCTTCGGGTAAGCCAAATCCTCCTGAGGTGTGGGAGAATAATGCGCAAGACTTTCGCCTTTATTGCCGTATTGAGAATGATGAAGGTATTTGGTATCGTGAGAGATATGGGTCGATAAAAAAGGGCCCGGCCATGTCTTTCATTCGCATGGCATTTCCCGCGTGGTGGATTATGGATCAACCGCCAGAGCGCAATGTGGGCCGCCTCACCACCCAGATTGTGGAGTTGATGCAGCCCTATTGGGCCATTGCAGGTTGGGGCGTCATGCCCGCAGTGGAAGAACGCAATATCGGACCCGACGGCAAAGGGCAGCAAATACTGTATCCCTACCTGCAGCGTTTCCCGGGTTTGAATGCCCTGGGCAGTCTTGCGCTGATGAGCCATGACTTCAACAACGCCATGTACAGCATCAACTGGCTGAGTTTTGTGAGTGATGCCTTGCTGGAAAAGCTGGGTGGTCGGGATGCGGTGCGCAAGCAGGTTCAGGCCAGCCAGTATCTTTCGGCTGGGGATGTAGGCAACTGTCTGGGGATACGGGCAGGAGATTTCCCAGGACTGGGGGATATGGACCAGGGGCTGACGCTGCCCGCCTTTGGCGAGGCGGCACGCCTGCTCAAGCCTTTGCGCGCCAGATCCCGGCTCAACAACTTCATCGGCCCGCCGCCTTCGGGGTCCAATGATGAACATGCGTGGCTGCTGGCATGCGATGCCTACATGAGCCGGTTTGATCTGTTCTGACCCATGCAGGCACTGCAGCTGAATCCTGCCGGGCCAGCCGGCAGGACGGGTTTTCGGGTCGGGCGGACCTAGTCCGCGTCAACCCCCAGCAGCAAATCCGTGATCTCGTCCGGATACCGCTGCCGGTTGCCGTCGATGAGCACGCAGCCGGGTACTTCGGGGTCGGGCCGGGCCATGGGCATACCGTGGTCCAGCAGGGCCTGGGCGCAGCCCAGCCAGTCGCCGCCGCCGGGTTCCGTGGATTCGGGCCGGTTCAGCGATGCCCAGCACAGGGTTCCTGCGCAGTTGTCGCCATAGGCGTGGTGTTCGGTCCACTGTGCGCCGTGCTCCAGCAGGAAGCGCGCCATGGCGGCATCGCCACGGAAAACGGCCTGGTTCAGTGCGGATGCATCCCAGTCGCCGCCGCGCGCAGCGATGGGCCAGCCCAGTTCCACCATGCAGCGCACGGCCTCCATGCGGCCCAGGGCTGCCAGTTCGGGCAGCATGCGCAGCTGCTCGTGAGACAGTCCTTGCAGCAGACCCGGGTGGGACGCGAGAAGCCCTCCGGCCCGGGCCCGGTCGCCCATGGCGCAGGCGGCAACGAACTGTTCTTCGGGCGAGGCGGGTTCAGCGCCCGTGGCCTGTTCCAGCAGGACGGCCACGTCGGCCAGGCCAAAGCGCCGTGCCAGGCGGGCGGCGCCCAGGCCTTGCGGTGTGCGGGTGGCCGGGTCGGCTCCTGCATCCAGCAAGGCCTGCACGTGGGCGGGCGAGCGCAGCCGGCGTATGGCCCACAGCAGCGGGCGGCCCCATTCGCCCTGGCCGTTGTCCTCGTTCGGATCGGCTCCGTGGTCCAGCAGCAGGCGCAGGGCCTGCACATCGTCCAGGTCCAGCACGCGGAACAGGGCATTGCTGCCCTCCACGCGCGCGCCCGCCTGCAGCAGCAGCCGCGTGCATTCGCGGCTGGCCGGCGTGCCTTCCAGAGAGTGGTAGAGCGATTCGCCGTCGTTGGGGTCGGCCCCGGCCTGCAGCAGCATCTGCGTCAGTTGCGCATCATGGTTCTGGCCTGCTGCGCCATAGAGTGCTGACAGCCGCTCGGTCTCGGAGGGCGCCTGCAGCGAGGCCGGCGGCCAGCGATTGTCCACGGTCTGCAGCGGGTCGGCGCCCGCGTCCAGCAGCCAGCGCGCGCAGGCGCGCAGCGGCTCGGCGAACTCGGGCAGGCGCAGCAGGCACGAGTGCGTGACGGCGACCAGCGGCGGCAGTCCCAGCGGCCCGCCTGCGCGCTGCAGCCAGCCGGGATCTCTGTGCGTGGCTTCGCGCAGCGCGGCCAGGTTGCCGATGGCGCAGGCCATCCAGGGATCATTGCCCGGCAGCTCCGGCCGCTCGTCCAGCAGGCGCCGGGCCAGCGCGGGCTGCGCGCGGTGCGTGCCGCCCGCCACATCGCCGGCATAGACCAGGGCCAGCCAGTGCAGCCGGGATGTCTCTGGGTCCGCCGCCAGGCGCTGGCATGCCTCGACGTAGCCTGACAGCTCGCTCCATGAAGCGAAACCGTGCTCGCGCGCCACGGCGGACTGGGCGTCGTGCAGCCGCAGGTCCATGGCGGCCAGCGCCTCATCTGTGCGGCCCCGGGCAGCGGGCAGGTGGGCGCGCAATTGCTCCATGGCCTGGGCCGAGTCTGCGCGATAGGCGGCCAGCAGTTGCTTGGCCTGTTTCTTGAGATGGCCCATGTCGGGCCGGGCGGGGATGCGTTTCACAGGGATACCTCCGTGCACGAAGGCCAATGACCTGCAGCTTGGCGCACAAAGGCATGTGGCAAGAGAAAAACGCCGAGAGGCGCATACAGGTGGGTTCAACCCTTCCCGCAGGTCCGGGTGCGGCCTGCACCGCAAGCGCGGATGTTAGCGCAAGGCGACAGTCATCTGGGTGACAGCCGGCAGCCCCTGCTTGCGGGTTCCTACCCGCATGGCGGGCCAGTTGCCTGGCATAGGCTGCGTCGGCACTCCCCCTTGAAACGGATTTTTTGCGCGCGTTCCCCTTCAAACCTTCATCCCAAGGAGACAGTCTTATGCGAGCCCTGCGTTGGAATCGTTGGAAGTATCTCGGTCTGCTGGCGGCCACGGGCCTTGCGGCCTGCGGCGGGGGGGACGGTGATGCGCCCGAGGAGACCCGGGCACAGGACAGCCGCAGCTTTGCGCCGGCCAATCCTTCGGCCACCAGCTTCGACGCGCTGGCCGCCGCTTCGGGCGATGTGGTCGACAACGCCAGCACCAGCCGCTGGGCCGGCGTGCTGGAAGGCGCGGCCTACCGCATCGAGGTGCCGGCCAACTGGAATGGCCGCCTGGTGATGTATGCCCACGGCTATGCGGGCGAGGGCAGTGCGCTCAACGTCACCAATCCGTCCATACGCCGCTACCTGATCCAGAACGGCTATGCCTGGGCAGCATCCAGCTACAGCAAGAACTACTACGACGTGCGCGCCGGCGTGGAGGACACGAACGCGCTGGCGCTGGCCTTCAACCGCCTGGCCGCATCCCACGGCCGGCCGTTGGCGCAGCCGCAGCGCCTGTACATCACCGGCCATTCCATGGGCGGCCATGTCACGGCGGCGGCCATCGAGGCCGAAGCCCAGTCAACGGCCCGCAACAAGGTGCGCTACCAGGGCGCCGTGCCCATGTGCGGCGTGATGGGCGATACCCAACTGTTCGACTACTTCGCGGCAGCCCAGGTCACTGCCCAGGCCCTGGCGGGCGAGGCCCAGCATGCCGTCACCGACTGGGCGGCCATCCAGGGCAAGGTGACATCGGCCCTGTTCACGACCTTCCCGTCTGCACCTACCGCGACGGGCCGCGCCTATCTGTCGGTGATCCAGAATCTCACGGGCGGTCCGCGCCCGCTGTTCGACCTGGGTGTGGCCGTGGGCGGCTCGTTCGCTCCGGTCTGGGGCGTGTTCGGCAGCGACGGCTCGGTCAACGGCATCCTGAACCGCAACGTGACCGATACCAACCGCTTCACCTACCGCATCGATGGGGATGCAGCGGCCTCGGCCGCGCTCAATGCCGCCGCGCAAAAGCGCACGGCCGCGCCCGATGCCAACCGGCTGCGCCGCGACGGCCTGCGCTGGATTCCCGTGAGCCCAGGCGACATCGGCATTCCCGTGGTGACGCTGCACACGCTGGGCGACCTGTATGTGCCGTTCAGCATGCAGCAGATCTACCAGCGACGCGTGGCCGACAAGGGCAAGGACCGTTGGCTGGTGCAGCGCGCCATCCGCGGCGCATCGCACTGCGACTTCACCGTGGCCGAGCAGGTGGAGGCCTTCGATGCCATGGTGCAGTGGGAGCAGGGCGGCGCCAGGCCGGGCGGTGACGATGTGCAGACGGCCGCCACGGTGGCCGCGCCCACCTATGGCTGCCGCTACACGCGCAACACGCTGGGCCCGGATGACAGCACCACCACGCGGCAGTTGCGCGCCGTGATCTCGCAGAACGCGGCAAGCTGCCCGTAGCGCGGAAGGCGGCGCAGGCTGCGCCGCTCAGCGCGGGCTTGCTGGCGCGGTGGGCGCCTGTGCGAGCAGGCGCAGCCCGAACAGCTCGTCCAGCGCCTGCCGGTATTGCTCCATGGCGCGCGACTGGGTGTTGTGGTGGTTGCCGCCTTCGATGAGCACGAAGCGCTTGGGCTCGCTGGCAGCGTCGAACAACTGGCGGCCCAGCGTGGCGGGGATCAGCGGATCGGCGCTGCCGTGCACGACCAGCAGCGGCGAGCCTATGCCGGCCACCTTGTCGATGGAGGCAAAGCGCTGCGTGATCAGCGGCCCCACGGGCAGCCAGCCCCAGCGGAAGCTGCGGACCACGTCGGGAATGCTGGTGAAGGTGGCCTCGACCATGACGCCGGCCTCATCCTGGACGCTGCGCGCCAGGTCAATGGCGATGGCGCCGCCCAGTGAATGGCCGAAGATGAAGCGCGGCCGGTCCGGAGCGTGCCGGCCCAGCCAGTCCCAGCCGGCGCGGGCATCCTCGGCGGCCGATTCCTCGGACGGCAGGCCGGCGCTGCTCTTGCCGAAGCCCCGGTAGTCGATGGCCAGCACCGAAAAGCCCAGCTCGTGCAGCCGCCGGATGCGCGGCGAGGAGCCGGCAACGTTCCAGCGCGCGCCATGCAGGTACAGCAGCACGGGGGCGTTGCCGGCCGTGGCCGGCTGGGGCAGCCACAGCGCATGCAGGCGGGCGCCGTCCTGCGTTGGCATGTCGATCCAGACATCTTCCATGCCGGCCGTGTTGGCGCCGGGCCAGCTGCGGTCGCTGGGCTGGAAGATCCATTCGCGCTGCTTGGTATCCAGAACGGAGCAGCCGCTGGCCGCCAGCAGCGCGGCCACGCCCAGCGCTGCCGTGAGCCGGTGCAGGCGCCGTCGGGGCCACAGGTGGGAAAGCAGTGAGGGCATGACGCAACAATGGATGCACGGGCCGGCCAAAAGTTCAGCGCCGCTGCCGTGCCGGCCGGCGCTGTCATGGATTGGCGCTATTCTTGCCGTTGGTCCGCAGGCTGTCCTGGCTGCACGGGCCTCTCCCCACTGTTGATGAGTGAACCTGTATGCCGATACGCCTGGGCCTGGCCGCCAACCGAATCCACCACCAAACCGAGGATGCCGCACTGTTCGGCTGGCTGCGCGCCTGCGAGTCCGGCATTCGCGAGCTGCAGCTGGGCCTGCATGCCGTGGGCCGCACCTTCGATGCCATCCAGGCGGCCGGCATGCTGGCGTCCTACCGGGGCCTGCGCCGCTATCCCTATGGCCGCGAAGGCGGGCTGATGAAACTGGTGGCCGAGGTGGTGGGCGTGGAAGGTGACGAGCGCACCATCGACGGGGCCATCTATTTCACCGACCCGGTGGATCCGTCCTCCATCTTTCCCGAGGCCGTGGCGCTCAAGCGCCAGTGCGTGATCCATGGCAAGCCCTTCCTGTCCACCGTGGCCTCGGCGCGGGACTGGGTCGAGATGGAGCGCATCCAGGCAGGTCTGCCCAAGGATGCCGGTGCGCAGCGCTTTCACGACTACGCACAGCAGACGCTGGCGCTGATCGCCCACGATGCGCTCAAGCCCACCATGCTGGATTTCGCGGCGCGCAACTTCGAGCTGCTGTCGCGCTTTGGCCGGCGCGTGGGCACGGGCACCACGGGCCAGCGCCTCAACGAAATGGCCTGGAGCCGTGGCTGGCCCGAGGACCGGCCCTGGGTGGACCGCTACAACAGCGGCCCGCTGGGCGGCGATGCGCAGATCGCCGACCTGGTGCTGGACCGCCGCTGCCAGCGCGTGATCTTCTTCGAGGACCCGCATGTGGCGCGCCAGCACGAGGCCGACATCCAGCTGCTGGAGCGCGCCGTGACCACGGTGACGCACGACACGGTCTGCACCACTTCTCCGGCCGTGGCGCAGCGCTGGTGCGATGCGGCCTTGATGCGCCGCTGAATGCCCCACTAAAACCTTCGTCGCGCAGACGACAGCCTTGCGGCCTGCGGGTGGGCGAACACCCGTGACCGGCCGAGGGCTTTCTGCAAGACTGGCCGTTTCCAAAAACCAAGGAGACAACGATGGTCAGTCCGCTCTTTCGGCGTTCCCGGCATGCCATGGCCCTGCTGGTGCTACTGCCCGGCTGGGTGGCGGCCCAGGCACAGGCCCCCGCAGCGCCCGCGCTGCCGCCGCCCGACAGCGTGCGCCTGGAGCAACTGGGGCTGATGCAGGGCTTTCCGCCGGCCGCCGACAAGCGCGTGGACGTGTCCAACGGCTACCGCTATCCACAGCTGCGCTGGGTGGTGCAGCACCTGCGCGAAATCCAGCCCACGCAGAACATCCGGCGCGGCGCGGCGGCGCCCTCGGCACTGCCCGAAGCGCCCATGGCCCTGGGCGGCCTGCGCTTTGACGACGACAAGGGCCAGCCCATCACCGTGGACCAGTGGCTGGACCGCACCTATACCGATGCCATCGTGGTGCTGCACAAGGGGCGGGTGGTCTTCGAGCGCTACCAGAACCAGATGCAGGCCAGCTCGCCCCACCTGCTGTTCTCGGTCACCAAATCGTTCACCGGCCTGATGGCCGCGCAACTGGCCCACGACGGGCGCATCGACCCCCAGGCCCTGGTCACGAAATACGTGCCCGAGCTGGAAGGCTCTGCCTGGGGCGACATGACGGTGCGCCAGGTCATGGACATGACGGGCGCCGTGCGCTTTCGCGAGGACTACACCGACCCCAGGACCGAGATCTTCGGCTACTCCTGGGCCTCGGGCATGCTGCCGCGTCCGCCCGGCTACGCGGGGCCGACCAATGTGTACGACTTCCTCAAGACGCTGCCCAAGGAAGGCACGCATGGCGAGGGCTTTGTCTACCGCACCGTGCATTCCGAGGTGCTGGGCTGGATCGTCTCGCGCGTCACGGGCCGGCGCTGGAGCGATCTCATGAGCGAGAACATCTGGCAGAAGCTGGGCATGCAGGAAGACGCCTATGTGATGGTGGACAGCACCGGCACGCCGCTGCAGGGCGCGGGCCTGAACGCCACGGCGCGTGACCTGGCGCGCGTGGGCGAGATGCTGCGCCTGGGCGGCAGCTTCAACGGCCACAAGATCTTCGACAAGGCGGTACTGGACGACATTGCGCGCGGCGGCGACCGCGAGCAGTTCAAGTTCCGCGGCATCCAGGCCGCGCGGCCCGGCTACAGCTACCGCAACCAATGGTGGGTACTGCACAACGCCGATGGCGCCTATGAGGCCGCCGGCATTCACGGCCAGTTCATCCACGTGAACCCGGCCGCGCAGATGGTGGTGGTCAAGCTGTCATCGCACCCGGTGGCGGGCGCGGCCTTCACGCATGCGCTGACGCTCAAGGCCTGGGCGGCGCTGGCCGATGCGGTGCGCGACAGGTAAGGCGCGCGAATCCATCTCTTTCCATGAAAAAAGCCCATGCAGCAGGCTGCATGGGCTTTCGTCAGGGGTGGGGAGCGCTGATGCTCAGATCACGCCCTGGGCCAGCATGGCGTCGGCCACCTTGACGAAACCGGCGATGTTGGCGCCGTCGATGTAGCTGACCGTGCCGTCCTCGCGCTTGCCGTACTTCAGGCAGGCGGCGTGGATGCCTTGCATGATCTGCAGCAGGCGGGCATCGACTTCCTCGGCGGGCCAGGACAGGCGGGCCGCGTTCTGGCTCATCTCCAGGCCCGAGGTGGCCACGCCACCGGCATTGCTGGCCTTGCCCGGTGCGTACAGCACGCCGGCCTTCTCGAAGGCCTTGGCGGCTTCGATGGTCGAGGGCATGTTGGCGCCTTCGGCCACGCAGACCACGCCGTTGGCGATCAGCACCTTGGCATCTTCCTCGGTCAGTTCGTTCTGCGTGGCGCAGGGCAGGGCCACGTCCACCTTCAGGTGCCACGGCGTCTTGCCGCGCAGGAACTCTGCGCCCACCAGCTTGGCGTACTCGTCCACGCGGCCGTAGCGGTGGTTCTTCACGTCCATCAGGATGGCCAGCTTCTCGGTGGTGAAGCCGTCCTGGTCATACACGGTGCCCGAGGAGTCGGAGACCGACACCACCTTGGCGCCCAGCTGCATGGCCTTTTCCACGGCGTACTGGGCCACATTGCCCGAGCCGGAGATGGAGACGGTCTTGCCTGCGAAGGACTGGCCGCGCGTGGCCAGCATTTCCTGGGCGAAGTAGACGGTGCCGTAGCCGGTGGCTTCGGGGCGGATCAGCGAGCCGCCGAAGGACAGGCCCTTGCCCGTGAACACGCTGGCGGCGCTGTTGGACAGCTTCTTGTACATGCCGGCCATGAAGCCCACTTCGCGGCCGCCCACGCCGATGTCGCCTGCCGGCACGTCGGTGTCCGGGCCCACGTGGCGGAACAGCTCGGTGACGAAGGCCTGGCAAAAGCGCATGACTTCAGCGGGGCTCTTGCCCTTGGGATCGAAGTCCGAGCCGCCCTTGCCGCCGCCCATGGGCAGCGTGGTCAGCGCGTTCTTGAAGGTCTGCTCGAACGCCAGGAACTTGAGCACGGACAGCGTGACCGAGGGGTGGAAACGCAGGCCGCCCTTGTAGGGGCCGATGGCCATGCTGTGCTGGATGCGGAAGCCGCGGTTGACCTGCACCTGGCCCTTGTCGTCGGTCCAGCTCACGCGGAACATGACCACGCGCTCGGGCTCGACCAGGCGCTCCAGCAGTCCGTGCTCGGCGTACTTGGGGTTCTTCTCGATGAAGGGCCACAGGCTTTCCATCACTTCGGTGACGGCTTGCAGGAATTCGGGCTGGCCGGGATTGCGTTGCGCGACTTCATCAAGGAACTGGCCGACGGACTCGTACTTCATGGAAAAAACCTCTGACTAAAAACGGCTGCGGGAAGGGGTGAGTGCAAACCAAGATTATGCCTAAAAGTTATGCCGTCATGCATCGTTTTGGTGAACGGCGCCCGAGCTTGGTGCCTTCGTGCCGTGTTTCGGTGCATCTTCAGAGGGGGTTGACGGTATTTGGTGCATGGCAGAAGGCTGCGTGCAGCAGTGGGCGGGCAGGCAGGCTCCTGGATCGGCCGTATCCGGTGGCGTGCATGGTCATGGCGAATGGGAATGGCTGGCGCCATGCCCGCTGACATGAAGAGTGGCTAGGAAGGCCTTGCAGCCGGACGGGGCTTGGGCCCGCCCGGCCATCCCATCGCCGGCCTTTCAGCTGCGCTGCAGCTGGGGATGGCGCGCGAACAGGTCGGCCGCCCAGTCCACGAAGGCCCGCACCTTGGCGCTGAGGTGGCGGTTGGGCGGGTAGACCACGTGTATGGGCAGCGGCGGCTGGGTCCAATCGGGCAGGACCTCGACCAGTTCGCCGCTGTCGATCAGCGGCTGGGCAAAGGCCGTGACCAGCTGCGCGATGCCAAAGCCCGCCAGCACGGCGGCCGTGTAGGCATTGCTGTCGTTGGCCGCGATGCGGTAGTTGCCCGACACCTCGATGGATTCATCGCCCCGCTGGAATTCCAGCGGGTACATGCGCCGCGTATGGCCCGAGAAGAAGGCGACGATCTGGTGCTTCGTATCCAGTTCGGACGGATGCTGGGGCACGCCATGGCGTGCCAGGTAGGCGGGCGAGGCCACGGTGACCCAGTTCATCGAGCCGATGCGGCGCGCCACCAGGGACTGGTCGCTGAGCTCGCCCCCGCGGATCACGCAGTCCACGTTGTCGCTGATCAGGTCCACCAGGCGGTCGCCCACGCCCAGGTCGATCTGTATGTCGGGATAGCGTTCGCAGAATTCGGTCAGCGCCGGAATGATGATCAGCCGGGCCATGGAGCTGCCCACGTCCAGCCGCAGCCGCCCGCTGGGCGCGGTCTGGGTGTTGACCATGCTGGCTTCGAGATCGTCGAAGTCGTTGAGCAGGCGTGCCGCGCGTTCGTAGTAGGCCGCGCCATCGGGCGTGACGGTGACGCGCCGCGTCGTGCGGTTGAGCAGCTTGACGCGCACGCGCGCCTCCAGCGCCTGGATCTGTTTGGTGACCGTGCCCTTGGGCAGGTCCAGCGAATCGGCGGCGCGGGTGAAGTTGCCGGCTTCCACCACGCGAACGAAGACACGCATGGCCTGGATCTGGTCCATGGAAAGATGCTCCTGCAGCGCCCGGCAAGGGAATGCCGGCTCGGCGGAATTCTCACACGCGCCATGTCGGGCGATTGTTCGTGAAACGGAAACAGAGCGATGGCTGCGTTGCTATTTCAGACATGGCCGGCGCCGCCTATATTCCAACCATCGACCATTGCCGCAGGTTCGCGCCATGTCCACTTCCTCGTCGCCTCCGAACGGCCCCGCCGTCGGGGCGCAGATTGCCGAAACAGAATTCTCCATCGAGCTGCCCGAGCACGGCACCGTGGCTGCGCGCGCCTATGGCCAGCGCAGGCCCGGCACGATTTCGCCTCTGGTGCTGCATTTCCATGGCGGCACCTTTGTCTGCGGCACGCTGGACAACGGGCGCTACATCGGCCGGCTGCTGGCCGAGGCGGGCGCCGTCGTGGTGTCGCTGGCCTACCCGCTGGCGCCCGAGCATCCGTTTCCCCAGCCCATCGAGGTGGGCTACGCCGTGCTGCAGTGGCTGTACAAGCACCGCGTGAAGATGGCGGGCAAGGGCGCGCCGCTGTTCCTCGCGGGTGAAGAAGCCGGCGGCAACCTGGCCGCCGCCGTGGCCGTGATCTCGCGCGACCGGGGCCACCCTCCGCTGGCAGGCCAGATCCTGGTGTCGCCCATGCTCGATCCCTGCACCGGCACCGCCTCGCAGCGCGAGGCCACGCCCGAGGCCGGCGAATGCCGCTGGGCCACGGGCTGGCGCGAGTACCTGAGCTGCCCCAAGGACGCCATGCATCCCTATGCCGTGCCCGGCAGTTCGCTGCGCCTGGCCCAGCTGCCGCCGGCTCTGGTGCTGGTGGGTGGTGATGACCCGCTGCGCGACGAGGCCCAGGCCTATGCGGCCCGCCTGCGCGCGGCCGGCGTGACGGCCAGCAGCCATGTGCTGCCCAGCGCGTCGAACTGGCCGCAGGCCCTGTCCGAGGCCGAGGCCTGTACGGCCTGCAGCGCCGCCGTGTCCCAGCATGTGCACGACTTCTTCGAGGCCACCATGAACAAGCCCGCAGCACCGGGCTAGGCCCCGCGCCGCCGCAGCCGGCGAACCTTGCTGCCCCCGTTTTTCCATTTCGATTCCGCCTTCCCGGCGCGTTCAGGCGCCGGGCGGGCATCGTGTTCCCTGAATTACGCAAAAAACACCATGTCCACCCAATCCACCTCATCCTCCTCACCCTCTTCTTCCGCCTCGGCCCAGCGCAAGGGCTGGAAGCTGCCGGCCGCCGCTGCGGCCATCCTCGCCGTCAGCGCCGGCCTGTTCGGCCTGCACGGCTTCGATGCCAAGGCCGATGACGCGCCCGCCAGCGCCCAGCCCGCCGCCACGCCTGTGTCGGTGGCCACGGTCGCCGAAAGCGAGGTCACCGCCTGGGACGAGTTCTCGGGCCGCCTTGAAGCCGTGGAGCGCGTGGACATCCGCTCCCGCGTGGCCGGCGCCGTGCAGGCCGTGCACTTTCGCGAGGGCGCGCTGGTCAAGCAGGGCGACCTGCTGATCACCATCGACCCCGCACCGTATGCGGCCGAGGTCGAGCGGGCCGAAGCGCAGGTGGCCTCGGCCCAGGCACGCCAGTCCTATGCGCGCAGCGAGCAGGAGCGTGCACGCCGCCTGTGGGACGAGCGGGCGATTGCCCAGCGCGAGCTGGACGAGCGCATCAACGCAGGCAGCGAGGCCGAGGCCAATCTGCGCGCGGCCCAGGCGTCCCTGCAATCGGCGCGGCTGAACCTGGGCTACACCCAGGTGCGCGCCCCCGTGTCGGGCCGCATCGGCAAGCGCGAGATCACCGTGGGCAACCTGGTGGCCGCAGGCCCGGGCGCGCCGGTGCTGACCACGCTGGTCTCGGTCAGCCCCATCTATGCGAGCTTCGATGCCGATGAGCAGGTCATCACGCGCGCGCTCAAGGAGCTGGGCGGCGGCGCGGGCAACCGCGCCAGGATCGACAGCATTCCCGTGCAGATGGGCACGGCCACGGCCGGCAGCACGCCCTTCGAGGGCCGGCTGCAGCTGATCGACAACCAGGTCGATGCCCGAAGCGGCACCGTGCGCGTGCGCGCCGCCTTCGACAACAAGGACGGCGCCCTCATGCCCGGCCAGTTCGCCCGCATCCGCATGGGCCAGGCGCGCGACAGCAGCATGCTGCTGGTCAGCGAGCGCGCCATCGGCACGGACCAGAGCAAGAAGTACGTGATGGTGGTGGGCGGCGACAACAAGGCCGTCTACCGCGAGGTGGTGCTGGGCGCCTCGGTGAACGGCCTGCGCAACGTGACCCAGGGCCTGCAGCCCGGCGAGCGCGTGGTGGTCAACGGCCTGCAGCACATCCGCCCCGGCGCCCTGGTCGCGCCCAAGGAGGTGTCCATGGATGCGCGGGCCGATGCCCGCCAGCCGGGCACCCGGCAGGCAGCCGAACAAGTGGCTGACGCAACCAAGTCCTGATCTAGCCGCACACCTTTCCTGCCTCTGAAATGCCGCCTGACCGCAGGCGGCATGGGCCGCGCTTGCCGTGGCGGAGCCAAACACCATGAACCTATCCAAATTCTTCATTGACCGGCCGATCTTCGCGGGCGTGCTTTCGCTGCTGATGCTGATCGCCGGCCTGATCGCCATGGGCGGGCTGCCGATCTCGGAATACCCCGAGGTCGCGCCGCCATCCGTGGTGGTGCGCGCCCAGTACCCGGGCGCCAATCCCAAGGTGATCGCCGAGACCGTGGCCACGCCGCTGGAAGAGCAGATCAACGGCGTCGAAGGCATGCTCTACATGGGCAGCCAGGCCACCAGCGACGGCGTGATGACGCTGACCGTCACCTTCCGCCTGGGCACCGACCCCGACAAGGCGCAGCAGATGGTGCAAAACCGCGTCTCGCAGGCCGAGCCGCGCCTGCCGGAAGAGGTGCGCCGCCTGGGCATCACCACGGTCAAGAGCGCCCCCGACCTGACCATGGTGGTGCACCTTGTCTCGCCCAACCAGCGCTATGACATCAACTACCTGCGCAACTACGCGGTGCTGAACGTGAAGGACCCGCTGGCGCGCATCGAGGGCGTGGGCCAAATCCAGATTTTCGGCGGTGGCGACTACGCCATGCGCGTGTGGCTGGACCCGCAGAAGGTGGCGCAGCGCGGCCTGTCGGCCAGCGATGTGGTGGCCGCCATCCGTGGCCAGAACGTGCAGGCTGCGGCCGGCGTGGTCGGCGCCTCGCCGGGACTGCCGGGCGTGGATATGCAGTTGTCCATCAACGCCCAGGGCCGCCTGCAAAGCGAGGAGGACTTCGGCGACATCATCGTCAAGAGCGGCGCCAACGGCGCCGTGACCCGCCTGCGCGACATCGGCCGCCTGGAGATGGGCGCGGCCGACTATTCGCTGCGCTCGCTGCTGAACAACGACCCGGCCGTGGGCATGGGCGTGTTCCAGGCGCCGGGCTCCAATGCGCTGGAAATCTCGGCCAACGTGCGCAAGACCATGGAGGCCCTGAACAAGAACATGCCCGAGGGCCTGGAGTACCGCATCGCCTACGACCCCACGCAGTTCGTGCGCGCCTCCATCGAATCGGTGGTGCACACGCTGCTGGAGGCCATCGTGCTCGTGGTGCTGGTGGTGATCCTGTTCCTGCAGACCTGGCGCGCCTCCATCATCCCGCTGCTGGCCGTGCCGGTGTCGGTGATCGGCACCTTCGCCGTGCTGCATCTGCTGGGCTTTTCCATCAACGCGCTGAGCCTGTTCGGCCTGGTGCTGGCCATCGGCATCGTGGTGGATGACGCCATCGTCGTGGTCGAGAACGTGGAGCGCAACATCGAGGCGGGCCTGACGCCGCGCAACGCCACCTACCGCGCCATGCGCGAAGTGTCCGGGCCCATCATCGCCATCGCCCTGGTGCTGGTGGCGGTGTTCGTGCCGCTGGCCTTCATCAGCGGCCTCACGGGCCAGTTCTACAAGCAGTTCGCGGTGACGATCGCCATCTCCACGGTGATCTCGGCCATCAACTCGCTGACGCTGTCGCCCGCGCTGGCGGCCCTGCTGCTGCGCGGCCACGATGCGCCCAAGGACGCGCTGACGCGCGGCATGGACCGGGCCTTCGGCTGGCTGTTCCGCGGCTTCAACCGCATGTTCCACCGGGGCTCCGAGGCCTACAGCGGCGGCGTGGGCCGCGTGATCTCGCGCAAGGCGCTGATGCTGGCCATCTACCTGGCGCTGATCGCCGTGACCTTCGGCCTGTTCAAGGCCGTGCCTTCGGGCTTCGTGCCCGCGCAGGACAAGCAGTACCTGATCGGCTTTGCCCAACTGCCCGACGGCGCCACGCTGGACCGCACGGACGAGGTGATCCGCCGCATGGGCGAGATCATGAAGGACAACCCCAACGTGGAGGACACCATCGCCTTCCCGGGCCTGTCCATCAACGGCTTCACCAACAGCTCCAACTCGGGCATCGTCTTCGCCACGCTCAAGCCCTTTGACGAGCGCAAGCGCGCCGACCAGAGCGGCGGTGCCGTGGCCGGCCAGCTCAACCAGGCCTTCGCGGGCATCCAGGACGCCTTCATCGTCATGTTCCCGCCGCCACCCGTGGCGGGCCTGGGCACGACGGGCGGCTTCAAGCTGCAGCTGGAAGATCGCGCCTCCCTGGGCTATGACCAGATGGACGCGGCCGTGAAGGCCTTCATGGCCAAGGCCTACCAGACGCCCGAGCTGACCGGCATGTTCACCAGCTGGCAGGTCAACGTGCCCCAGCTGTATGCCGACATCGACCGCACCAAGGCGCGCCAGCTTGGCGTGCCGGTGACGGACATCTTCGACACCATGCAGATCTACCTGGGCAGCCTGTATGCGAACGACTTCAACAAGTTCGGCCGCACCTACAGCGTCCGCGTGCAGGCCGACGCGCCCTACCGCGCGCGTGCCGAGGACGTGGGCATGCTCAAGGTGCGCTCCAGCTCGGGCGAGATGATTCCGCTGTCGGCGCTGATGAAGGTGGATTCCAGCTTCGGCCCCGAGCGCGCCATGCGCTACAACGGCTACCTCACGGCCGACATCAACGGCGGTGCCGCACCGGGCTTCTCTTCGGGTCAGGCACAGGACGCCATCAAGCGCATCGCGGCCGAGACCCTGCCCAAGGGCATCGACTTCGAATGGACCGACCTGACCTACCAGGAGATCTTGGCCGGCAATTCGGCGGTGCTGGTGTTCCCGCTGGCCATCCTGCTGGTGTTCCTGGTGCTGGCCGCGCAGTACGAAAGCCTGACCCTGCCGATTGCCATCATCCTGATCGTGCCCATGGGCCTGCTGGCGGCCATGACCGGCGTCTGGCTGTCGGGCGGCGACAGCAACGTCTTCACGCAGATCGGGCTCATCGTGCTGGTGGGGCTGAGTGCGAAGAACGCCATCCTGATCGTGGAGTTCGCACGGGAGCTGGAGTTCGAGGGCCGCACGCCCATACAGGCCGCCATCGAGGCCAGCCGGCTGCGCCTGCGCCCCATCCTGATGACCTCGCTGGCCTTCGTCATGGGCGTGCTGCCCCTGGTGCTGTCCACGGGCGCCGGCTCGGAAATGCGCCGTGCCATGGGCGTGGCCGTGTTCTCGGGAATGATCGGGGTGACGGCCTTCGGCCTGTTCCTGACGCCCGTGTTCTACGTGCTGATGCGCCGCCTGGCAGGCAACCGGCCGCTCAAGCAGCATGGGCCCGAGATGGAGGAAGAGGCCCCTGCACAGGCACCCGCCCACGGCCATGCCTCGGGTGGCGGCGCGCTGCCCATGCCCTCTGCCGCGCGTGGCGAGCATGAATGAGCCCACACCACAAAAACAGGAACCGATCATGAAGATCCCATCGCTTTCGAAACTGTCCAGGCGTCTGCTGCCCCTGGTGGCGGCGCTGGCCCTGGCCGGCTGCGCCAGCGTGTCCCAGAGCCTGCCCGAGCTGCCGGCCGCCCCCGCCTTCAAGGAGCAGGGCGCCGCGCCGCAGGCGGGCTGGACCCAGGCCCTGCCCGCCGAAGCCCAGGCACGCGGCCAATGGTGGCTGGCCTTTGCCGATCCGGCGCTGGACGCGCTGGTGGACAAGGCCACGCTGAACAACCAGAGCATCCAGGCTGCGGCCGCACGCCTGGCCGAGGCCCGCGCCCTGGCGCGCAGCGCCAATGCCGAGCGCCTGCCCCAACTGGGCCTGGGCGCAGGGGCCACGCGCGGCGCGGGGCTGGACAAGGCCTCGGGCACACGGCCTGCCACCCTGGTCAATGCGGGGCTGAACCTGTCGTACGAGGTCGATCTGTTCGGCCGCATTTCCCAGGCGGCCGACGCATCGCGGCTGGACGCCGAGGGCCGCGAGGCCCTGCTGCAAAGCACGCGGCTGGCCGTGCAGGCCGAGGTCGCACAGACCTATCTGCAACTGCGCGCACTGGACGCCGAGCGCGCCCTGATGCGCGAGACTGTGGAGGCCTACCGCGACACGCTGCGCCTGTCGGAGCGGCGGCTGCAGGCCGGCGACATTGCCGAACTGGACGTGGCGCGCATCCAGGCCGAGCTGTCGGCCACCGAATCGGACGCGCTGGCGCTGGACCGCCAGCGCGCCCAGGTCGAGCATGCGCTGGCCGTGCTGGTGGGCGACTCGGCCTCGCGCTTCGGCCTGGGCGAAGGCGCCTGGACCACGGCACTGCCTTCTATTCCCGCCGGAGTGCCGGCCACGGTGCTCATGCGCCGGCCCGACATCTCGGCCGCCCAGCGCGCCGTGTTCGCCGCCCAGTCGCGCGTGGGCGTGGCGAAGACGGCATGGTTCCCCAGCATCTCGCTGACCGGCGCGGCCGGCCACGCCTCGCCCGAGGTCGGTGACCTGTTCAAGTGGTCCATGCGCTCCTGGGGCGTGGGTGCCCTGCTGTCGCTGCCGCTGTTCGACGGCGGCCGGCGCGAGGCCGGCGTGCAGGCTGCCGGCGCACAGCTCGATGCCGCGCTGGCCGCCTACCGCCAGCAGGCGCTGGTGGCCTTCCAGGAGGTGGAGGACCAGCTGTCTTCCATCCGCATCCTGCAGGAGCAGTCCACCGTGCAGGGCCAGGCCGTGGTGGCCGCCCAGCGCGCCACCAGCCTGTCGGACACGCGCTACCGCAATGGCTACGTCAGCCAGCTGGACCTGCTGGATGCCCGCCGCAGCGAACTGCGCAACCGCCGCCAGGCACTGCAGGTGAAGTCTGCGCAGTACCAGGCCGCCGTGGGCCTGATCCGCGCGCTGGGCGGGGGCTGGGATGTGCCGGCTGACGTGCCGGCCGACGAATCGGCGAACGTGCCGGTGGCCCAGGCCACGTTGCGCTGAGGCACCCTCAGGCCAGCACGTCAATGGAGCGGAACACGCGCTGCAGCACCGGGTCCGGGCTGTGGCGGCAGGCGTGGACCTGCTCCATGAGGTGGTGCACGAAGCGCTCGGCCACCCAGGGCAGGGGGCCGTGGCCGCGCTGGACCACGCCCACCGTGTGGGGCTCGAACTGCTCGCGCAGGGACAGCGGCACCAGGGTGCCCTGGGGCACGCCCGATTCGATCAGCGGCCAGGGGCAGAACGAGAGCATGTCGCTGTGCGCGATCAGGTGCAGCAGCAGCGATGCCGAATGCACCAGGTGGATGTGGCCCACTGGCACGGGCAGGCCGTGGCGCAGGAACAGGCGCCGCACCAGGTCGTCTTCTTCAGGCGGCGTGTAGTTGAGCAGCCAGTCGCAGTCCATCAGCTCGGCCAGCGAGCGGGCGCCTGCCAGCGGATGGCCCGTGCGGGCCACGACGGTGGCGTCATAGCGGAACAGCGGCGTGCCGTGCAGGTCGCCGCCCGAGGGGCCCCAGGGCACGCGGCCGATCAGCAGGTCCAGCGTGCCTTCGCGCAGGCGCGGATGGGCCACGGCCGACAGGCCCTCGAACAGCTCCAGCCGCACCTGGGGCAGTTCGGCGCGGAAGGCGCGCAGCACATGGGGCAGCAGGCTCTGGCCCACCCAGGGCGTCACGCCCACGGACAGGCGCGCCACGGCGCAGGTGTCGCGCAGGCGGGCCATTTCATCCTCGGCCTGGGCCATCTGCCCGGTGATCAGCTGGGCATGGCGCAGCAGCGTGCGCCCGGCCGGCGTGAGGACGATGCCGCTGCTCTGGCGCTCGAACAGCGCAAGGCGGTGGCCTTCCTCCAGCTCGCGCAGGGCCTGGGTGATGGCCGACTGGGTGATGCCCAGCGCGCGTGACGCGGCGCGCACGCTGCCGCAGCCGGCCACGGCGACGAGGTAGCGCATCTGGTGCAGCTTCATGGCGGGACCGGCATCGAGGTGGGGCTGGGAATGCATGAGCCGATCTTGCAGGTTTCGTGCCATGGCCGCCATCCCTGCCATTGCTGTGATCGGCGCATGCCGGGGGATGACAGGCAATGCCTGGCAGGGCAGGCGCTGGCGGTCTTCCGCCCGCTGCCCACGCTTCCTAGACTGCGGGCATGAACATTGACCCGCCCGTTTCCACCACGGCCGAAGCCGCCGATCCGGTGCTTGCCGGCATTCGTGCCACGCAGGCCGAGATGGTGGCCCTGCGCCATCACCTGCATGCCCATCCCGAACTGGCCTTCGAGGAGTTCGCCACCAGCGACTTGGTGGCCGAGCGCCTGGCCTCCTGGGGCTATGAAGTGCATCGAGGGCTGGGAGGCACGGGCGTGGTCGGCACGCTGCGCTGCGGTTCGGGCACGCGCCGGCTGGGCCTGCGCGCCGACATGGATGCGCTGCCCATCCACGAGCAGACCGGCCTGCCCTACGCCAGCCGCCATGCGGGCCGCATGCATGCCTGCGGGCACGACGGCCATACCGCCATCCTGCTGGCCGCCGCGCGCGAGCTGGCCCAGGCACGCGGCTTCGACGGCACGCTGCACCTGATCTTCCAGCCGGCCGAGGAGGGCCTGGGCGGCGGCCGCAAGATGGTGGAGGACGGCCTGTTCGAGCGCTTCCCCTGCGATGCCATCTTTGCGCTGCACAACATGCCGGGCTTTGCCGAGGGGCAGTTCGGCTTTCGCGAGGGCTCGTTCATGGCCTCGTCGGACACGGTGATCATCACCGTGCGCGGCAAGGGCGGCCATGGCTCGGCGCCCCACCTGTCGGCCGACCCGGTGGTGGCGGCGGCCCACCTGGTGCTGGCGCTGCAGACCGTGGTCTCGCGCAATGTCGATCCGCGCGACATGGCCGTGGTCAGCGTGGGCGCCATCCATGGCGGCGATGCTCCCAACGTGATCCCTGGCGAGGTGGAGCTGCGCCTGTCCGTGCGCGCCTACCGGCCCGAGGTGCGTTCCCTGCTGCGCGAACGCATCACCGCGCTGGCCCATGCCCAGGCCGCCACGCTGGGGGCCGAGGCCGTGGTGGACTACCGCTGGCGCTATCCGGCCCTGGTCAACGATGCGGCCAGCACGGCCTTCGCCCGCGAGGTGGCGCGCGACTGGCTGGGCGAGCAGGCGCTGATCCCCGGCCTGCAGCCGCTGACGGGCAGCGAGGACTTCTCCTTCATGCTCGAACAATGCCCGGGCAGCTATCTGATCGTGGGCAACGGCGTGGGCGACACCCATGGCACGGGCGGCTGCATGGTCCACAACCCCGGCTACGACTTCAACGACCGCATCCTGCCGTTGGCCGCCACCTACTGGGTGAAGCTGGCCCGGCGCTTTCTGTCCGCCGCCTGAGGCGCTGCGCCCGCACCGGATTCCTTTCACGACTTCACCTGCGATTGCCACCATGCGCACTGCATTTCCTCTCTTCTCCGAGGCCCGCCAGGTCCTGAGCCGCCGCAGCCTCCTGGGCGCGGCCGCGCTGGGGCTGGTCCTGCCGGCCGCTGCTCAGGGCAGCTTTCCTGCCAAGCCCTTGAAGCTGGTCGTCGGATACCCGGCCGGTGGATCGGTGGACCTGGCGGCGCGCGTGGTGGGCGATGCGCTGGCCGCGCGGCTGCGCGGCACGGTGGTGGTGGACAACGTGGGCGGGGCGGCCGGCGCCATTGCGGCCCAGCGCGTGGCCTCGGCACCGGCCGATGGCTACACGCTGCTGGTGGGGGCCAGCAACGAACTGGTGGCCACGCGCATCGTCAACCCCGCGCAGCGCTACGACGGGCGCCGCGATTTCACGCCGCTGGGCCTGGTGGCCACCAGCCCGCTGATCCTGGCCGCACGCCCCGGCCTGGGCGTGAAGACCCTGGCCGACCTGCTGGAGCTGGCGAAGCGCCAGCCCGGCAAGCTCAGCTACGGCAGCTCGGGCGTGGGATCGACCCTGCATTTCGCGGGAGAGCTGCTCAACCAGCGCGCGGGCATCTCCATCGCCCATGTGCCCTACCGGGGCGTGGCGCCGCTGACCAGCGACCTGGCGGGCGGCAGCCTGGACCTGGCCGTGCTCTCGCCCACGGCGGCGCAACCGTTCCTGCAGAGCGGGCGCATCGTGCCGCTGGCGGTCACCAGCGCGCAGCGCCTGTCCGCCTTGCCCCAGGTTCCGGCCATGGCCGAGCTGGCACCGCTGCGCGGCTATGAATTGGTGGGCTGGTTTGCGCTGATGGCGCCGCGCGCCCTGCCTGCGGACACGGCCCAGCGCATCACCGCTGCGCTGCAGGAGGCGCTGGCCGAGCCCGCCGTGCGCAAGCGCCTGGAAGATGCCGGCATGGTGCCGGCCACGGGCCGCGAGGACCTGGCGCGCCTGATCGCCGAGGAAGACCGCAAGTACGAGCAGCTCGCGGCCTTCGCAAAAATGCGCGACTGAGTGTTGCCGGGGCGGTTTACCGGCCGCGCAGGAACAGCGCGTCCAGCTCCTTCATGCTCATCTGCCGCCAGGTGGGGCGGCCGTGGTTGCATTGGTCGGAGCGCTCGGTGACTTCCATCTGGCGCAGCAGGGCGTTCATCTCGTCCAGCGTCAGGCGGCGGTTGGCGCGCACGGCGCCGTGGCAGGCCATGGTGGCCAGGATCTCATTGCGCGCGCGCTGCACCACGGTGCTGGCGTCGTGCTGGGCCAGCTCGGCCAGCACGCTGCGCGCCAGCTCCACGGCATCGCCCTGGGCCAGGGTGGCGGGCACGGCACGCACGGCCAGGGTCTTGGGAGAGAAGGGCGAGACTTCCATGCCCAGCGCCTGCAGCGTGTCGCCATGGGCCTCGGCCGTGGCCACTTCCTCGGGCGTGGCGGCGAAGGTGGCGGGAATCAGCAGCGGCTGGCTGGGGATCTGTTCTGCCGCATTGACGGCATTCTTGAGCTGCTCGTAGACGATGCGCTCGTGCGCCGCATGCATGTCCACCACGACCATGCCCTGGGCATTCTCGGCCAGTATGTACACGCCGTGGATCTGGGCGACGGCGCGGCCCAGGGGCCAGACGGGCTCGTCGGACGCTGCCGGGGCCGCTGCGGATGATGTGCGGGGCGCAGAGAAATCCGCAGGAGCAGGCTCGGCAACGGCAGCAGTCGGGGACTGGACGGCCGGCGCGTAAGCCGGGGGCGCGTAGCTGACGGGGGCCAGGGCAGCAGTGGGCACAGCGGGTACGGCGAGCACGGCTGGCTGCTCGGCGGCCAAGGCCTGGGCCGGACTTGCAACCGTTGCGGCTGCGGCCTCGCGCATGGGGGCCCACAGCCCCGCCATATTGCTGACCTTGTGGCCGCCTTGCTCATCGCCAAAGCTCATGCGGGCCTGGGGCCAGGCGGGCATGGATGCCTTGGGCGCCGTGGCCGGCGCTGCCGCAGCGGCGGGCGCAAGCTCGGGCGTGCGCGCGGCCTCTTCGGCAGCCGCAGCGGCTGCTGCGGCGGCACGCGGTGCGGCCAGCGCGTTCTCTATGGCGTGGCGCACGGCCTGGTGCACCTCGCGGCTGTCGCGAAAGCGTACTTCGATCTTGGTGGGGTGCACGTTCACGTCCACGCGCGCGGGGTCGATCTCCACATACAGCGCATACACGGGCTGCTTGTGGCCGTGCAGCACATCCTCGTAGGCGCTGCGCGAGGCGTGGGTCAGCACCTTGTCGCGCACGAAGCGGCCATTGACGTAGCAGAACTGGTGGTCGGGCCGGGAGCGCGCCGCATCGGGAATGCCCGCGCGGCCCGTGACATGGACGGCGCCCGACCAGTGCTCCACGGTCACGGAGTTCTGCACGAAGGCGTCGCCCAGCACATCGCCCAGGCGGCGCGCAAGGGCTTCGTCCGACATGCTGCCGGCGGCACGCCACTGCTCGACCAGCTTGCCTTCGTGCCAGATGGCAAAGCCCACGTCGGGCCGGGCCAGGGCATGGCGGCGCACGGACTCTATGCAGTGGGCCAGCTCTGTGGCATCGCTCTTGAGGAATTTGCGGCGGGCCGGCGTGGAGAAGAACAGCTCCTTGACCTCGACCGTCGTGCCCTGGTTGCGCGCGGCGGGGCGCAGCTCGCCGCTGCGCGCGTCGAGCAGATAGGCCGAGTCCTGGCCCGCAGGGCGCGAGAGAATGGACGCCTCCGACACCGAGCAGATGGCCGCCAGCGCCTCGCCGCGAAAGCCCATGGTGGCCACGGTCTCCAGATCGTGCAGATCGGTGATCTTGCTGGTGGCATGGCGGCGCAATGCCACGGGCAGCTCATCGCGCGGGATGCCGCCGCCGTCGTCCTCCACCGAGATCAGCCGCACGCCGCCGGCCAGCAGCCGCACGTTGATCTGGCGGGCACCGGCATCCAGGGCGTTGTCCACGAGTTCGCGCACCACCGAGGCAGGACGCTCGACGACTTCGCCGGCCGCGATCTGGCTGATCAGCTCGTCGGGCAGGTCGCGGATAGGGCGGCGGGGAAGGGTGTCGGGGGAGGGGGTGGATGCGTTCACAGGGCAATTCTAGGGGCTCGCATCCACCGCTTGGTGCCTGTGGGAATGGGGTCGGAGTGCCTTGGGCACGCGCAAAAAAAGGAGCCGCACAGGCGGCTCCAAGAGGCGTCCCCGGCCACAAAGGCCAGAGCCGGGGGCACTCTTTGATGAGAGCGGACGGGGCCGCGCGGCCTCAGCGGCGGCGGCCGGCGCGGTCGCTGTTGCTGCCCATCTGGTTGCCGACCAGCGCACCGGCGGCCGCGCCGCCCACGGTTCCCAGCGTGGTGCCGAACAGGGCACTGCCCAGCACGCCACCGGCCACGGCACCCACGCCCGTGCCCAGCTGCGCGTTGTTGGGACGGTGGGCGCAGCCGCCCAGGGCCAGTGCGCCGGCCACAAGGGCGGCGACGGCCAGGCTGCGGCCCATGGTGGTGCCCGACTTGCGTTCAGTCATGCGCTCGAAGGTGCGAAGGGTCTTGTTCATGGCTTGCTTCCTTTTGTCCTGATGATGGTGGTGAGGCCGGGCCGGCGGTGCCGCCGGCATGCAAGGACTTTGCCTGCAAAAAGCTGACGCACTCGTGAGTTTTTCGTAGAGTTTTATCAAGTTGTGTAACAAAACAGGCGCGATTCCAAGCATTTGTAGTTCCATGCAAGCGCCGGTGTGCGCGGCGGTGCGATCGGCTCTGGCTCGGCTGTGGGGGCATGCCGGCGAAGTACAGTACGGGCCGGTGCGGCGCCCGCCGCGGAGGACCTTCTTTTGGAAATCATTCAGTTCCTGATCGACTTCATCCTGCACATAGACAAGCACCTGGAGGCCTTCGTCGTGGCCTATGGACCCTGGGTGTACGCGCTGCTGTTTCTCATCGTCTTCGTGGAGACGGGCGTGGTGGTCATGCCCTTTCTTCCCGGCGACTCGCTGCTGTTCATCGTCGGCGCGCTGTGCGGCGTGGGGCTGATGGACTATTCGATCGCCTGCACCGTGCTGCTGGTGGCGGCCGTGCTGGGCGACCAGTGCAACTACACCATAGGCCGCTACATAGGGCCCAAGGTGTTCCAGTGGGAGGATTCGCGCTGGTTCAACCGGCGTGCCTTCGACCAGGCCCATGCGTTCTACGAGCGCTACGGCGGCATCACCATCGTGCTGGCGCGCTTCATGCCGTTCATCCGCACCTTTGCCCCCTTCGTGGCCGGTGTGGCTGCCATGGACCGGGGCAAGTTCACGGCCTTCAACGTGGGCGGAGCCATTGTCTGGGTGTTCGGCATCAGCGCCGCCGGCTATTTCTTCGGCAACCTGCCCTGGGTGCGCGAGAACCTGGAGAAGATCATCTGGGGCCTGATCCTGGTGCCGGGCCTGATCGCCATCTTCGGCGCATGGCGCGCGGGCCGCGCGCCCAAGACGGCTTCCTGAGCCTTCAGCGCCCAGCAAAAAGCCCCTTGCGCCGTGATGGCGCAAGGGGCTCTTTCGTTCAGTGGCCGAACGGCGGCGGCAGGGGTCAGCGGCGGTCGTTGCGCTTGCCCACCTCGTTGCCGATGAGTGCGCCGGCGGCTGCGCCGCCCACGGTGCCCAGCGTGCTGCCGAACAGTGCGTCACCCACCACACCACCGGCCACGGCGCCGACGCCGGTACCGATCTGGGCGTTGCTGGGGTTGGTGGAACAGCCGGCAGAGAACAAGGCAATGGCGGCAGCGGCGGCAATGGAATAAAGGCGTGTCTTCATGTTCATCTCCTGTCGTGGCCTGCGTTGCTTCGGCGGATGGATGGTGGCGCAAGCATTGTGTGGAACATGTTGGCATGCTCTCATTCACGGCCTGCGGCCGTGGTAGGAGAGTTGCCCGAGCTGGGGCCGGGCGGTTTGGAAGCGTCCGGTCCTGCCTGTCCGACAGCGGCGGCGGACGGCATGCCGCCGTGCCTGTGGCAACCCTCGCGGCTCAGACGGAGCGGCTGCGGGCCAGCGGCGGGTTGTGCGCGAAGTAGTTGCGGATGCCGCGCATCAGCGCGTCGGCCAGCTGCACCTGGTAGGCGCTGCTGCGCAGCCGGGCTTCTTCCTCGGGGTTGCTGATGAAGGCGGTCTCCACCAGCACGCTGGGGATGTCGGGCGCCTTGAGCACGGCAAAGCCGGCCTGCTCCACGCGCGGCTTGTGCAGCTTGGCCATGTTGCCGATCTCGCCCAGCAGGGCGCCGCCGAGCTTGAGGCTGTCCTTGATCTGGGCCGTGGTGCTCATGTCCAGCAGCATGCGCTGCACGTGCTGGTCCTGCGAGCCCATGTTCAGCCCGCCCACGAGGTCGGACTGGTTTTCCTTGTTGGCCAGCCAGCGCGCGGCCGTGCTGGAGGCGCCCTTGTCGCTGAGCGCAAAGACGCTGGCGCCACGCGCGGCCGGCGTGGTGAAGGCATCGGCATGGATGCTGATGAAAAGGTCGGCCTGAACGCGCCGGGCTTTCTCGACGCGGGTGGCCAGCGGCACGAAGAAGTCGGCGTCGCGCGTCATGAAGGCGCGCATGGGGCTGCCGCCGATGCGGGTGTTGTTGATGCGGTCGCGCAGCAGGTGGGCGATCTTGAGCACCACATCCTTCTCGCGCGTGCCGCTGGGGCCGGTGGCGCCGGGGTCCTCGCCGCCGTGGCCCGGGTCCAGCGCCACGATGATGATGCGGTCGGTCTGGCGCGAGGTGGCGATGTTGGGCGCGGCAATGGGGGCAGGGGCCGGAACGGGCGCAGGCGCTGGGGCAGGAGGACGCGGCGCAGCCGCGGGAGCCGGCGCCTGCGCGATCACGGCAGGCGACGGCGCAGGCGTCTTGCCGCCCGGGCCGCCGCTGTGCTGGGCGATCAGGTCGCCCAGGGGGTCGGGGGCCGGCGCCGCGGCGCCTGGG
>NZ_WUMG01000060.1:0-35197 GCF_009827015.1 Delftia sp. CH05
AGAACACCGGCTCGTGGCTTTCGTCTTGTTTCCGGAGCGCAGGCGCGAGCCTGCGTCCCAGTGGTTTTGGGCGGGATGGGGCTACCCGCAAGGGCGTCCGCACGTCGCAATGCGTGTTCTTAACATCCCGTCCACCTGTCTGTGCGTTGCACCGCTGATTCTGTTTGCAAGCCCCTGTCGGGGCGTTTCTTTTCGAGGCCGGGTTTCGGCCCGGCGGCCGACTCACTTTCTTGTCTCGCTACAAGAAAGTGAGCAAAGAAAAGCGCCCGAATGTCCGCGACCCCTTCGCTGCGCTGCGGGGCAACCTGCGCCGGGCTGCCTGCGGGGTTCGCTGCGGAACTCGCTGCGTTCACTGCGTGAACTTCGCTCAGACAACCGCAGCGAGTCAGATGACGAAGCAGTCCTGTCCTTCGGCAGGACTGCAACCCCGCAGGCAGCCCGGCGCAGGCGCGGCCATACGGGGAGTGGGTTCGGGCCTTCGCTTCGCTCGGCCTGGAGCGCTGGGGCGTTTGCCGTCTTGAAAGCCTCTATCATTGCGGCGGCCCCCTGTTCAGGGGCTGGTGCGTAAGAACACCTGCGTGTAAAGCGGTGCGGCCTCCCCGTGAGCGAGGCCTTGTCACGTCTGAATTGTCGGATCGTGGGTGCATGCCCACGTCCCTGCGGTTACGGGCGGGATGGGGCTACCCGCAAGGGCGTCCGCACGGCTTTGCACGTGTTCTTAACATCCCGTCCACCTGTCTGTGCGTAAGAACACGGGCCGGTGGTTTTGTTCTCTCGCAAAGGAGTACGAAATCATGTACGGCATTTCCATTTCTGCCTTCCCCTCCACCCATCAAGCGCCCCATGCTGGCGCGTCTGCCGTGGGAGGGGTTGCGCCATGAGTACCGCTTCCACAACCCTGACCCCGCCTACGCCGCAGCAGTTGAGCCATGCCGTGACCGAGATCGGCCGGCTGACGCTGCAAGGCAGCAGCGAGGTGTACTCGCTGGGCCAACTGGCGCTGGCCTGGCTGGAGCGGCCCGAGGGCCATCGCAATCTGGAGGTGGTGGCCAATGCGCTGCAGGCCATTTGCGGGGCTGCGCAGCGGATGGAGGAGCTGGTTGAGGACGAGGTGAGCTACGTGCATTGCCTGCAGGAGGATCCGGCGTATCTGCGGCGGATGGCTGCGGCTTCAGCGGCGTTTGAGCGCTGATTCTCTTTGCAAGCCCTGTCGGGCCTTCGCTTCGCTTGGCCAGGCGTTTCAGCCCAGGACGTTCTTCAGCAGCGTCTTTTCCTGGTCCATGAGGGCGGCGATGCATTCGTCGCCCAGGGCCTGCAGCAGCCGGGTGCTGTCGGCGTTGGCGATGTCCAGGCCCAGGCGCTTTTGCTGGGCTGCGGGCTGCGTGAAGTTCAGGCGCAGGTAGCTGCTGGTGCCCAGTTCCTGGCGGGCCGCCTTGACGGCCTGGACTTCCTGGGCGGCCATGACCAGGTCCAGCAGGGGCTTGACCAGGGTCAGCCCGCGCCGGGGCATGGCCACGGGGTCCTGGCCCTGCTGGGGGTTGGCGGTGCCTACGCTGATCATCACGATGTCGGCCGCTGGCCCCCAGAGCTGGCGGGCGGCCTGCAGGGCCAGCAGGTCGGGCGCGTTGGCGGCGAGTCCGCCGTCCACGAAGACATGGCCTGCTGCGGCGTGCGCGGGAAAGTAGGTGGGGGCGGCCGATGAGGCCAGCATGGCGTCCATCAGCGTCAGGCCCAGTCGGTCCCTGTCGGGCAGGGCGCCGCTGGCCAGCACGTGCAGCTGCGATGAATTCCAGTTCACGGCGGGCAGCAGCAGCGGCACCTGCAGTTGCCCCAGGGCGGACTGCTCCGCTTGCGGCATGGCCTCCTTGATCGCTGCGCGCAGCGGGGCGCTGTCATAGAGCGCCTTGCCCATGGCCTGGCGCAGGCCGGGCAGCCATTTGGAGGGAAAGATGGAGGGGCCGTGGTCCAGCAGCAGTTGCTTGATGCGCGCGGGCTGGCAGCCGCTGGCCAGGGCGGTAGCGATGATGGCGCCGATGGAGGTGCCGGCGAACAGGTCCACTTTCTCCAGCAGGTCGCCGTTGCCGAATTCGCGGTGGATGCGTTCCAGCACATGGGCGCTGAAGAGGCCGCGATAGCCGCCGCCCGAAAGGCTCAGGACGACCCGGCGCCGGCGCAGGCCCTGGCGCACCGCGCTGGACAGGGGCGGTACGTCGAAGTCCATCACAGCGCGTGCACGGCAACGCCCCGGGCGGCGGCCTGCGTCAGGTAGAGGTTGGCGGGCTCGGTGTAGCAGACCTTGAGCAGGTCGGCCGTGGCGATGAGCAGCCGCAGGTCCTGCGCCAGGGGCGCCGTGCCCTGCGGGCCCTGGCTGTCCAGCGGCGCGAAGTTGCGCCATTCGATGAAGCGCTCCAGCACCTTGTTGTCCACGCTGGTCAGCATGGAAGCGCCTTCGGCCCGCAGGTTGGCATACAGCGCGTCGAGCAGGGAGAACCACTCGTTGCGGTCACGCAGGTCGTGGAATGCCTCGGCCACGGCCGCCTTGGCGATGGCCATGGACAGGTCGCTGACGATGCAGTCCAGCGGCCGGATGGTGGAGAACCACTGCAGGGTCGCGGGCTCCTGGTTCGCCATCCACAGCAGGCAGCGGGGGCCCAGCAGGTAGCGGCTCATGGCGCGCGCCGGGCGGGTACGTCGATATCGCCGCGCGCCCCGGACATCTGCGCAGCGGACAGATCCACGGCCTGGCGCGGCAGCGGCAGGGACCGGCAGATGTCGGCCACCGTGCGGGGGGCGCGCTCGTTGGCGGACAGGGCCACCATGTGCTCCTCGCTGACAATCACGTAGCGCTTGCGGCCCTGGGAGATGAGGGCCACCCCGTCGTGATCGGCCTGCCTGAGCACCGCGCCGTACTGCGCCTTGAAGACCGAGATCGGCATGGGCGTGGTGTTGCGCGGCATGGCCGATCCGACCTGATGGCTCAGGTCCCGCAGGGCGCGGTTCAGCGGGTCGCGTTCGCCCTCGGGCAAGGCAGCGTCGGTGCGGGCGGAGAAATGGGACGGCATGATCGACCTTTCTGGTCAGGTTGTGCTGCCATTGTTGGTCAGGCTGACCAGGGTGTCAATTGTGGCCATGGCAGGCCCCTGCGGCGCCCCCGCAAGGCGCCGGCCCGCACTTGTACCCAGCCGCGTCTGCGCTACACTTGCCCGCTATGTTCATTCATCGCATGTTCATTGCAGGTTGTGGAGACCGGGGAGCCTGGCCCTGGCGCAAGCCTGTCCAACTGAACAGCTGAAGCACCCGGGGCGCGACCCGGCGTGCACCCGAGGCCCCACGGGCCAATCGAATGAATCGGCGCAATCCATACGCAGCCCGCACCCACATCAGGTCTGCCAGCGCCACGCAATCCGGAGTCTTTCCCCGTGATCACCGAACTCGAATTCAAGAGCCTTGCCGCGCAGGGCTACAACCGCATCCCTCTGATGGTCGAGGCGTTTGCGGACCTCGAAACCCCCCTGTCCCTCTACCTCAAGCTGGCCCATGCGGGCGGTGACGGCAAGCACAGCTTTTTGCTGGAGTCCGTGGTGGGCGGCGAGCGCTTCGGGCGCTACAGCTTCATCGGCCTGCCTGCACGCACGCTGCTGCGCGCCAGCGGCTTCGGCGATGCGGCATGCACCGAGGTGGTGACCGATGGCCAGGTGGTGGAGACGGCCAAGGGCAATCCGCTGGATTTCATCGCTGCCTACCAAAAGCGCTTCAAGGTGGCGCTGCGCCCGGGGCTGCCGCGTTTTTGCGGCGGGCTGGCCGGCTACTTCGGCTACGACGCCGTGCGCTATATCGAGAAGAAGCTGGAAGATTCCTGCCCGCCCGATACGCTCAACTGCCCCGACATCCTGCTGCTGCAGTGCGAGGAAGTGGCGGTGATCGACAACCTGTCGGGCAAGCTGTACCTGATCGTCTATGCCAACCCCGGCGAGAGCGAGGCCTATACGCGCGCCAAGAAGCGGCTGCGGCAGTTGAAGGATCTGCTGCGCTACTCGGTCAGCGCGCCGCAGATCAAGGCCGGCGAGAGCCACCCGGCCCAGCGCAGCTTTGCCAAGGAAGACTACCTGGCGGCCGTGGAGAAGGCCAAGGAGCTGATCGCCGCGGGCGACTTCATGCAGGTGCAGGTGGGCCAGCGCATCCACAAGCGCTTCACGGCCAGCCCCTTGAGCCTGTACCGCGCGCTGCGATCGCTCAATCCCAGCCCCTACATGTACTACTACCACCTGGGCGATTTCCATGTGGTGGGCGCCAGCCCCGAGATCCTGGTGCGCCAGGAGAACACGGACGAGGGCCAGAAGGTCACCATCCGCCCGCTGGCCGGCACGCGCCCGCGCGGCGCCACGCCCGAGGCCGACAAGGCCACCGAAAAGGAGCTGGTGGCCGACCCCAAGGAACGCGCCGAGCATGTGATGCTGATCGACCTGGCGCGCAACGACATCGGCCGCATCGCCAAGACGGGCAGCGTGAAGGTGACCGAGGCCTTTGCCGTGGAGCGCTACAGCCACGTGATGCACATCGTCAGCAACGTGGAGGGCATTCTGCGCGACGGCATGGACAACATGGATGTGTTCAAGGCCACCTTCCCGGCCGGCACGCTGACGGGCGCGCCCAAGGTGCATGCCATGGAGATCATCGATCAGCTGGAGCCGACCAAGCGCGGCATCTACGGCGGCGCCTGCGGCTACCTGAGCTTTGCGGGCGACATGGACCTGGCCATTGCCATCCGCACGGGCGTGATCAAGGACGGCACGCTCTACGTGCAGGCCGCCGCCGGCGTGGTGGCCGATTCCGTGCCCGAGATGGAATGGAAAGAGACCGAGCACAAGGCGCGCGCACTGATGCGCGCGGCCGAGCTGGTGGAGGAAGGACTGGAATGAGCACGGACCGCGCCAAGCAGGCCATCGACCTGGTGCAGCACTGCACCGACATGCTGGATGTGCGCCGCAATGTGGATGCGCTGGACGATGTGCTGGTGCCGCTGCTGGTCACGCGCATGGGCTACATGCAGCAGGCCGCGCGCATCAAGGCCGATGCGGCCCAGGTGCGCGACGAGGGCCGCATCGAGGCCATCGTGCGCCGCGTGCGCGAGCGCACGGCCGCCGAGGGCGGCCAGCCCGACATGATGGAGGCGGTGTACCGCCACCTCATGGAGGAATGCATTGCCTACGAGCACCGCGAGTTCGCGCGGCTGCGCGAAGGCGGTGCGCAGGACGATCGTTCCTAGGCACTCATGCGGGGATCGCGTTGCCCGGCAGCCAGCGCAGCGCATGGCGCGCCGCCACCCATTCCTCGTTCGTGGGCTCCACGCCCACGGTGACGGCGCTGCCGGTGGCCGAGATCACGGCCGCATCGCGCGCATTGGCCTCGGCGTCCAGCCGCAGGCCCAGAAAGCCCAGGCCCTCGCACACGCGCCGCCGTATCTCGGCGCTGTGCTCGCCCACGCCTGCGGTGAACACCAGCAGGTCCAGGCCGCCCAGCACGGCGACCAGGGCGCCGATCTCGCGCACGATGCGCCGCACGTACAGGGCCAGCGCATCGCGCGCACGCTCGGCCCGGGCATCGGCGCCTGATTCCAGCGGCAGCAGCACGCGCGGCTCGGACGAGGTGCCCGAGACGCCCAGCAGGCCGGACTCGTGGTACAGGATGCGGCCCACTTCCTGCAGGCTGAGCTTTTCGATTTCCATCAGGTAGATCACGGCGCCGGGGTCCAGCGCGCCGGTGCGTGTGCCCATCATCAGGCCATCCAGCGCCGAGAACCCCATGGTCGTCGCCACGCTTTGCAGGCCCTGCATGGCGCACAGGCTGGCGCCGCTGCCCAGGTGGGCCACCAGGGTGCGCCCGCGCGCCAGGTCGCCATGGCGCTCGGGCAGGGCGGTGGCCATGTATTCGTAGGACAGGCCGTGGAAGCCGTAGCGGCGCAGCCCGCGTTCCCAGGCCGCATGCGGCAGGGGCAGCAGTTGCTCGACCTTGGGCAGCGTGTGGTGGAAGGCGGTGTCGAAGCAGGCCACCTGCACCAGTTCGGGCCGCTCGCGCAGCAGGATGTCCATGGCCTCCAGCGCAAAGGGCTGGTGCAGCGGCGCCAGCGGGATGAAGGCCTGGAGGTCGGCCAGCACGCCGGCATCGACGCGCACGGGCTCGAAGTAGCGGCTGCCGCCGTGCACCACGCGATGGGCGATGGCGGCCACGCGGGCGCCGTCCAGCTGCGCCAGGCGCGCGGTGATGCGCTCGCGGATCAGCTGCAGCGCGGCGCGGTAGGGGTGGGCTGTGTCCAGGGTGATGGCAAAGGGCGGCACGCCGCTCTCGCCGAAGTCGGGCGCGGGCCCGCCTATGCCCTGGACCTTGCCGTTCCACAGCGGCTTGCGCGGCAGCGGGCGCTGTGCACCGTCGAAGACGGCGAACTTGATGCTGGACGAGCCGCAGTTGAGCACCACGACCAGTTCGCGGGCGGGGGAGGATGCGGTGTGGGCAGGGATCATGGCGGCGAGTTCCGGTAGCGGTGGGCCAGCAGCAGGGCGATGGCGCAGGAGGCGATGCGCGAGGCGCGGCTGTCGGCGCGGCTGGTCAGGATCACGGGCACCTTGGCGCCCATGACGATGCCGGCGCTGGCCGCCTCGCCCATGTACATGAGCTGCTTGGCCAGCATGTTGCCGCTTTCCAGGTCGGGCACGACCAGGATGTCGGCCTGGCCCGCCACGGGCGAATCGATGCCCTTGGTGCGCGCGGCGGCCATGGACACGGCGTTGTCGAAGGCCAGCGGCCCGTCGAGCACGCCGCCCGCGATCTGGCCCCGGTCGGCCATCTTGCACAGCGCGGCGGCGTCCAGCGTGGCCGGCATGTGCGGGCTCACGGTCTCCACGGCGGCCAGGATGGCGACCTTGGGCTCGGGCACGCCGATGGCATGGGCCAGGGCGATGGCGTTGCGCACGATGTCGGCCTTTTGCTGCAGGTCGGGCGCGAGGTTGATGGCCGCATCGGTGACGATGAAGGGGCGCGGGTAGTGCGGCGTCTGCAGCACGAAGCAGTGGCTGACGCGGCGCTTGGTGCGCAGGCCGGCGGCGGCGGCCACCACCTCGGCCATGAGCTCGTCGGTGTGCAGGCTGCCTTTCATGATGGCCTCGACCTCGCCGCAGGCGGCCAGCTCGGCGCCGCGCGTGGCGGCGGCATGGCTGTGCGGCACGTCCTCGATGCGCAGGCCGCCCAGGTCCAGCCCATGCTCGGCCGCCACGGCCTCCAGCCGTGCGCGCGGGGCCACCAGCACGGGGTCGATCAGGCCTTCGCGGCGCGCGTCCAGCGCGGCCGAGAGGCTGGTCTCGTCGCAGGGATGGACCACGGCCACGCGGATGGGCGGCAGGCCGGCCACATGGGCCAGCAGGCGCTGCAGGCCGTCGCGTCCACCGGCCTCCAGCCGGATCTCGGGCAGGCTGGTGCGCTGGCGCTCGATGTGGCGGGCCGGCGCATGCACGGTGGCCTGGCCCTCGATCACGGCGGCGCCATGCTGGTTGGTGCAGGCCACGGCCAGCGTGACCTGGCGCTGCTCGGCCTGCTTGGACAGCACCTCCACGCGCACGGTCAGCCGGTCGCCTGCGGCCAGCGGCGCCAGAAAGCGCAGCGTCTGGCCGACCAGGGTGGTGCCGGGGCCGGGCAGGCGCGTGCCCAGCACCGAGGCCAGCAGCATGCCGCCCCACATGCCGTGGGCGATCAGGGCGGTGTCGTCATCGTCGGCGCCGGCAACCGTGCCAGCACCGGCACCAGCGCCGGCACCAGCGCCGTCGGCCACGGCCGCGCCCGACAGGGCGGCGAACAGGCGCAGGTCCTGGGTGCTCAACGTGCGTTCCAGGCTGGCGCTGTCGCCCACGTCCAGTTCGTCAAAGCTGTGGTTGCGCAGCAGGGCCAGGTCTTCGGGCGGCAGGGCCGCATCGGAGGCAGTGGAGAGGTTCATCGCTTCTTTCGGGTACCTGTGTGCGCGCGGCTGGCCGGTGCGCGCGGGGTGGGCCTGGCGGCCGGGGCTTCGGGTGGGGCCGCTTCCTGGGGGGCCTCCCTGGCCTGCGCCACCTCCAGCGCCTGCACGAAATGCGCCATGGCCTGCAGCAGGCGCTGGTGCTCGGCATCGCTGAGGTTGCCTCCCTGGTTGGCCAGCTCGTCCACCGTGGTCATGCCCCAGCGGATGTCGGCCGCCGGCGAGGCGGCCAGCAACTGGGTGATGGCGGCCATGGCGGCGTCGGGCTCGCGCTGCATCAGCAGGGCCTGGCGGCGCACGATGCGGCGGAACTGCGCCATGTCGGGCGGCACGCCGCCCAGGTGATCCTGCAGCAGCCGCCAGGCGTGGCGGAAGTGGCGCTCATCGGCCTCGCCACGGGCACGCAGCACATGGAACAGGGCGCGGATGACGGCCTCGTACAGCCCGCCCTGGGCCACGCTTTCGTGCAGCCGCGCCAGTTCCTGGCACATGTACTGGCAGTGCTCGGGCGATTCGCCCGGGTGCGGGCGCGGCGGGCCGTCGTCCTGGCGGCTTTGGCCGGCCAGGGCCTGCACCAGGGGCGAGCCATAGATGGCGTGGAACAGCCGCGCCTGCATGGCGTCGCGCTGGTCGCGGTAGGTGTCCAGCATATGCACCACGGCCTGCGAC
Organism: Delftia sp. CH05; assembly: GCF_009827015.1. NCBI lineage: Bacteria > Pseudomonadati > Pseudomonadota > Betaproteobacteria > Burkholderiales > Comamonadaceae > Delftia > Delftia sp. CH05. The sequence continues at coordinate 8,669 of NZ_WUMG01000060.1, forward strand.
ATGGCCTGCTGCGCCTTCAGGAAAGGGTTGTCGGGCTCGACGGGGTGGCGGTCCTCGCGCGCCTGCTCGGCGGCCTGGGCCACGGCAGGGGCCAGCGGGTGGGAGTCCGACCAGTATTCATAGCCCACGCGCAGCGGATGCATGGCCTGCAGCCAGCGCGCCGACAACGGCGTGGACAGGGCCTGCACCCAGGGCTGCACGGTGTTGCGGTACAGGGCGAGGTTGATTTCGGAGACGCGGGCGGCGGCGGCAAAGTGGCGCTCGCTTTCGGGGTCGGGCCGGACGATGTCGCGCACCTCGGCCAGGTCGCTGCGGCGGATCTTCATCAGGTACGCGGCGTCGGTCAGCTCCTGCGGCGGCACGCCGGCCGGGCGGTCGGCGATCTCGGCGCGGTAGATGCCGGCGGGCAGCAGGTCGATGATGTCGATGTGCGCCGCGAACTCGCGGTGCTCCTTGCGGCCCACGGCGCCCGAGACAAAGATGCCCAGGTGGCCGATGCTGTCGTGCGTGGCGAAGACGATGGTCTGGTCGTGGGCGGCGATGTCCTCGTCATCACGGTACAGGTCGGTGATCCAGCCCAGGGCCTGGCCCGGCGGCGTGATGTTGTCGCCATGCGAGCAGAACACCACGATGGGCGAGCGGATGTTGCGCAGGTCGATGCGCACGCCGTCCGAGGTCGTCAGCTCGGCCGTGGCCAGCCGGTTGCCGATGAACAGGTTGTCCACGATGTACTGCATCTCGCGGCCTTCCAGGAAGACATGGCCGCCCCAGTACTTCTCGAAGCCCAGGTAGCGCGGCCCCTCGGTGTCCACGTCGGCATAGACCTGGTACTGCTTTTCCCACAGCGTGTTGGCGGGGTTGAGGTTCTCGAAGTTCTGCACCAGCCAGGCGCCGTCGAAGCGGCCCGCACCCAGATCGCTGGTCAGTGCCGTCACCCAGCTGCCGCCCATGAGGCCGCCGCCGTAGCGCATGGGGTTGTCTCCGGCCCAGTACGACAGCGGCGCGCCGGCCACGATGATGGGCCCGAACAGCTCGGGCCAGACGGCGGCCGTCATGAGGATCTGCCAGCCGGCCTGGCAGTTGCCGATGACGGCGGGCTTGCCCCGGCTCTCGGGGTGCAGCTCGGCGACCTTGCGCACGAATTCGGCCTCGGCGCGCATCACGTCCTCGACGGTCTGGCCGGGCACGGGGTCGGGCAGGAAGCCCACGAAGTAGCAGGGATGGCCGGCCTTGAGGGCGGCGCCGATCTCGCTGTCGGGCTTGAAGCCGCCGATGCCAGGGCCGTGGCCCGCGCGCGGATCGACGACGATGAAGGGGCGCTTGGCCGGGTCGATGACCGTGCCCTCCATGGGCGCGATGCGTGCCAGCCCGTAGTTGACGGGACGCGGCAGCTCCAGGCCGGACATCACGATCTCGGCCTGGAAGCTCAGCACATTGGGCACTTCCTCGGCCAGGTGGGCGCGGTACTGGTTGCCGCGCTGGCGCCGGATGTCGGCATACAGCAGCGTGCGCTGCCAGGCATCGGTGGCGTACTGTGCAGCTGCCTGGGGCAGCTTCAGCGGATCGCCCCACAGTGCCCCCACGTCCACGGTGCCGTGGCTATCGAGGTGCTCGTTCATCTGGCCCACTCCTTTAACGGGCATGTCCTGCCCCCTGCTTGCAGATTGCGTGTGAATGGCCGCCAAACGGCCCCGCGCCTGCGGGACCGTGCGGCTTGTGTCAGCCCCTGGGCTCTTCAGCCGTGGGCGGCAGCGTCCCGGGCCGTTTCGGCGGCAGCCGCTGCAATGGGCTGCTGCGCCGCATGGTCGGGCGGGGTGACGGATGGGGTCACGGACTGGGCCATGGACTGCACGGCCGAGGTCCAGCGCGCCAGCAGGTCGCTCCAGGGCACGGCAGTGTCGGCCGCGCCCTGGGCGCCGCCGCTCAGCGTGGCTGCCACCTGCTGCTGCCAGTCGTGCACGGCCTGCTGCACGCCCTGGGCCAGGGTCATCTGGCTGGCCATGGCCGTCTGGGCCAGGGCCTGGGCATGGCCCATGCGCAGGTGGGCGTGGCGCCAGAAGGCCTGGGCGGGCAGGGTGGCCAGCTCCTGCCAGCTGCTGGTCTGCTGCACGCCCTCGATCTCGCTGCCGGTCTCGGCGATGCGCTCGGGGCCGTTGCGTGCGGCATGCTCCAGCCATTGCTGGCCGCTTTCCTGCAGCAGCCGGCTCAGGTGCAGCTGCAGTTCGAGCTGGGCCTTGAGCAGATGGAGGGGAATGGTCTGTGCGCTCATATGGAACTCCTTGCTGGTTGACGTGGAAAGATGCCTTGGCGGCGGAACGAAACTCAGGCCATCTGGCCGATGGTCTTGCGAAAGCGGGCGAGCGTGAGGGCGAACAGCACGGAGCCGATGGCGGCCAGTGCGAGAAAGGGCTTCCAGACCACGTCCAGCCCCGCTCCGCGGTAGAGGATGGCCTGCGACAGCTCGACAAAGTGGGTGGTCGGCGCGGCCAGCATGATGGTCTGCACCAGCTGCGGCATGCTTTCGCGCGGCGTCATGGCGCCCGACAGCAGCTGCAGCGGCAGCAGCACGAGCACCAGCAGCATGCCGAACTGTGGCATGTTGCGCGCCAGCGTGGCAAGGAAGATCCCCAGCGACGTTGTGGCGAACAGGCACAGCGCGGCCCCTGCCAGGAACAGCGGCTGAGAGCCTTCGATGGGAACGCCCAGGGCGCCGCGCACCACGAGGTTGAGCGAGGCAAAGGCGGTGACCAGCACGACCAGTCCCATGGACCATATCTTGGCCAGCATGATCTCGGTCGGTGTCACCGGCATGACCAGCAGGTGCTCCACCGTGCCGTGTTCGCGCTCGCGGATCAGCGCCGCGCCCGTGAGGATGATGGACAGCATGGTCACGTTGTTGATGATCTGCATCAGCCCGCCGAACCAGACCTTGTCCAGCGCGGGATTGAAGCGCGCGCGCACCACCAGGTCCACGGGCAGGGCGGTGGCGCCCCGAAAGCGCTGCACGAACTCGCTGACCTCGGCCGAGACGATCTGCTGCACATAGCTGTTGCCCGTGAAGGCCTGGCTCATGCGCGTGGCGTCCACGTTCAGCTGCAGCTCGGGCGCGCGGCCCGCCAGCACGTCGCGCTGGAAGTTGGGCGGGATGTTGAGCACGAAGGTGTAGGTGCCCGAGTCCATGCCCGGGTCCATCTGCGTGCGGTCGATCATGGCCGGCGGCGCGAACTGCGGCGGATAGAAGGCGCCCGCGATGCGCTGCGACAGCGGCGAGCCGTCCTCGTCCACGATGGCGATGGGCGCGTTGTGCAGGCTCTCGGGCATGGCCGTGGCCGCCGTGTAGATGGAGACCGTGAACACATAGGCGATGAGCACCAGCAGCACGGGGTCGCGCCACAGGCTCCACAGCTCCTTGACGCCCAGCCGGTAGATGTTGGAGAAAAGGCGGGTGCGCATGTCAGCTCTCCTGCTTTCTGGTCAGCGCAATGGCCAGGCCCAGGATCGCCGGCACGGACAGCAGCAGCGGCCCGAACGAGCCGGCCAGCTCCCGAAAGCCCAGCGCCTTGCTGAACACGCCGCGGCTGATGGCGATCATGTGGCTGGCCGGATAGACCTCGCCGATGGCGCGGCCCACGCCCTCCAGCGAGGACACGGGGTCGACCAGGCCTGCGAACTGCGTGGTGGGGATCAGCGTGCCGATCAGCACCAGGAACATCGAGGCGATCTGGCTGCGCGTCAGCGTGGAGGCCAGCAGGCCGAAGCCCGTGGAGGCGCCGCTGAAGATCAGCGCCGCCAGGGCCAGCGTGGCAAAGCTGCCCGTCACGGGCACGCCGAACAGGGTGACGGCCATCAGGCACATCAGCAGGAAGTTCAGCATGGCCAGCACCACATAGGGCAGTTGCTTGCCCAGCAGGAATTCGGTGCGCGTGACCGGCGTGACGTAGAGGTTGGTGATGGAGCCGCTTTCCTTCTCGCGCACCACGGCCAGCGCCGTCAGCATGGCCGGCAAAAGCAGCAGCAGCAGGGGCATGACGGCCGGCACCATGGCCGGCAGGCTGCGCACGTCGGGGTTGTAGCGAAAGCGCGTCTGGATGTCGATGAGGCCGGCCGGCGCCACGCCCAGGCGCTCGCGCGCCTGCTCGGTCAGCCAGTGCTGGTGGATGCCCTGCAGGTAGCCGCGCACGGTCTCGGCGCGCGTGGGCATGGCGCCGTCGAACCAGGCGCCCACCTGCACGGAGCCGCCGCGCAGCACATCGCGCGCAAAGCCCGGGGGGATCTCGATGGCCAGGGTCAGCTCGCCGCTGCGCATGCGGCGGTCCAGTGCGTCGTAGTCGGTCAGCGGCGGCTGCTCGATGAAGTAGCGCGAGCCCGACAGGCTCATCGCATAGCTGCGGCTGATGGTGGTCTGGTCGCGGTCCAGCACGGCAAAGCGCAGGTCCTCCACGTCCAGGCTGATGCCGTAGCCCATCACGAACATCAGGATCAGCGAGCCCACCAGGGCCAGCGTGGCGCGCACCGGGTCGCGCTGCAGCTCCAGCGCTTCGCGCCAGACATAGCTGAGCATGCGCTGGGCGCTGAAATGGCGGCGGCGCGCAGCGTGCGTTTCCACGGCAGCGGGGGCGGCAGGCGCGGCCGGTTCCTCGGCGGCCGGGGCCTCGCCGCCACCGGCCTCGACCAGGTAGCCGATGAAGGCTTCCTCCAGCGTGGCCGCGCCGCGCTTGGCCACCAGGCGCGCGGGCGTGTCGCTGTCCAGCACCTTGCCCGCATGCATCATGGACATGCGGTCGCAGCGCTCGGCCTCGTTCATGAAGTGGGTGGAGATGAAGATGGTCACGCGGTCGCGCCGCGACAGCTCCACCAGCAGGCGCCAGAAGCCGTCGCGCGCCACGGGGTCCACGCCCGAGGTGGGCTCGTCCAGGATGAGCAGCTCGGGCTTGTGCACCATGGCCACGGCCAGCGACAGGCGCTGGCGCATGCCCAGCGGCAGGGCGGCCGGCAGGCTGTGCTGCGCGGCCTGCAGGTCGAAGCGCTGCAGCATCTCGGCCACGCGCGCGGGAATGTCCGCCTCGGGCACGCCGAACAGGCGCGCGTGCAGCACCAGGTTCTGGTGCACGGTCAGCTCGCCATACAGCGAGAACGCCTGGGTCATGTAGCCCACGCGGCGGCGCGTGTCGATGTCGCGCGGGTCCACGGGCTGGCCGAACAGCCAGGCCTGGCCCTCGCTGGCCGGCAGCAGGCCGGTCAGCATCTTCATGGTGGTGCTCTTGCCGCAGCCGTTGGAGCCCAGGAAGCCGAAGATCTCGCCGCGGCGGATGCGGAAGGACACATGGTCCACGGCGACGAAGTCGCCAAATCGCATGGTCAGGTCCCTGGCCTCGATGGCGATGTCGTCCTCGCCGCCCTCGGGCAGGGGGGCAATGGTCACGGGCGCATGGCCGCGCTTTTTCTCTTCGGGCAGCAGGGCGATGAAGGCCTCTTCCAGCGAGCGGCTGTCCGTGCGCTGCAGCAGCTCGGCCGGCGTGCCCGTGGCCAGCACGCGGCCCTCGTCCATGGCCACCAGCCAGTCGAAGCGCTGGGCCTCGTCCATGTAGGCCGTGGCCACCAGCACGCTCATGCCGGGGCGCTGGCGGCGGATGCGCGCGATCAGGTCCCAGAACTGGGCGCGCGCCAGCGGGTCCACGCCCGTGGTGGGCTCGTCAAGAATGAGCAGGTCGGGGTCGTGGATCAGCGCGCAGCACAGGCCCAGCTTCTGCTTCATGCCGCCCGACAGCTTGCCGGCCGGCCGCTCCAGGAATTTGCGCAGGCCCGTGGCCTGGGTGAGATCGTCGATGCGACGGCGCCGCTCGGCCGCGTCATGGCCGAACAGGCGCGCGAAGAACTGCAGGTTCTCCTCCACCGACAGCGTGGGATAGAGGTTGCGCCCCAGGCCCTGCGGCATGTAGGCCACGCGCGGGCAGACGGCCTCGCGGTGCCGGCGCTGGGCCATGTCGCCGCCCAGCACCTCGACACTGCCTTCCTGGATCTTGCGCGCCCCGGAGATCAGCGCCATGAGGCTGGACTTGCCCACGCCGTCCGGCCCGATCAGGCCGACCATGCGGCCTTCGGGAATGTCCAGGTCGATGCCCGCCAGCGCCTCGACCTGGCCATAGCGCTGGTGCACGCCCTTCAGGCGCACGACCCAGCCGCTGGCATGGGGCGTCGTGCTCTCGCTCATTGCGCGGGCTGGGCTGGCAGCTTGATGGCCAGGTTGGCGGGCCACTCATGGCTGGCATCGGTGCGCAGCCAGGCCATGCCGGGCACGCCGGTCTTGACCTGTTCCAGATGGCGGCGCAGCAGCTCCGGCGGGATCTGGGCGCGCACGCGGAACATCAGCTTCTGGCGCTCGCTGGCAGTCTCCACGGTCTTGGGCGTGAACTGGGCCTGGCTGGCGACGAAGGAGACGCGGGCCGGGATCACGTACTCGGGCGCGGCGTCCAGCACCAGGCGCACCTCGCTGCCCAGGGCGATGCGGCCGGCTGCAGTTTCCGGCACGAAGAAGGTCATGTAGACATCGGACAGGTCCAGCAGGTTGAGCACGCGCCCGCCTGCGCCCAGCACCTCGCCGGGCTGGGCCACGCGCAGCTGCACGCGGCCGTCGCGCGGGGCCTTGAGCACGCCGTCGTCGATGTCGGCCTGCACGCGCGCCACCGTGGCCGTGGCCGCCTGCACCTGGGAGCGCACGCCGACCACCTGGGCCTCGGCCGCCTTCACGGCGGCCTGGGCAGCGGCGGCCTGGGCTCGCGTGGCGGCCAGCGCCGCCTCGCTGCCGCGCACGCGGGCGCGGTCGTCATCGAGCTCCTGCACCGAGGAGGCGCCCTCGCGCGCCAGCGTTTCCGAGCGCTTGAAGCGGCGCTGCGCGGCGTCCACCTCGGTCTCGCGCTGCACGATCAGGGCCTGGGCGGCGGCCAGGTCGCTGCGGCGCAGGGTGACCTGGGCCTCGGCCGCGGCCACGCTGTGCTCGGCCTGCTGGCGCATGGCGTCGGCTTCCTGGCGCTGGGCGCGCAGGGTGTCGATCTGCATGCGCGCCACGGGCTGGCCGGCCTGCACGAAGTCGCCCTCGCGCACCAGGATTTCCTCCACGCGGCCGGGCAGCTTGGTGGAGATGTCGATCTCGGTGGCCTCGACCCGGCCGTTGCTGCCGACGAAGCCCTCGCCGGGGCCCTTGGGCGTGAAGGTCTTCCAGGCCCACCAGGCCACGAGGGCCAGGACCGCCACGGCGGCGATCGGCACGATCTTGTTCTTCAGAGAGGTGTTCTTGTCCATGGGCGGGTCCGGATGCTTCAGGAATTCGGGGGATCGGCAGGCGTGGCCGGCACGGTGGCGGGCAGCGCGGCAGGTTCGGCGCCGCTGCCGCCGCCCAGGGCGGCATACAGGCCTACCTGGCTGGACAGCAGGGCGCGCCGCGCCTGCACCAGTTGCTGGCGTGCGGCCAGCAGGTCGCGCTGGGCGTCCAGCACCTCCAGGTAGGCGGCCGAGCCGTTGTCGTAGCGCAGCTGCGCCAGCCGCGCGCGCTCGGCCTGGGCCTGCACGGCGGTGCGCTGCACGGTGATCTGTTCGGACAGCCAGCGGCGCGCGGCCAGGCCGTCGGCCACCTCGCGGAAGGCGGTCTGGATGGCTTTCTCGTACTGGGCCACGGCCATGTCGCTGCGGATCTCGCCCAGCTCCAGGTTGGCGCGGCGCCGGCCGCCGTCGAAGATGGGCAGGGACACCGTGGGCACGAAGGCCCAGGCGCGGCTGCCGCCGTCGAACAGGCCGTCGAGTTCGGCGCTGGCCGTGCCCCAGCGGGCGGTGAGCGCAATGCGCGGGAAGAAGGCGGCGCGCGCCGCGCCGATCTGGGCCCGGGCCGCGCGCAGCTGGTGCTCGGCCGCGGCAATGTCGGGCCGCGCCGTGAGCAGCTCCGAGGGCAGGCCCGGCCGCAGCTCGGCCAGCACCAGGGCGTCGTCAAAGGGTGCGGCGGCGGGCAGCGGACCCGGGTGGGCGCCGACCAGCTGGGCCAGGGCGTGCAGCTGCTGCGCGCGTGCCAGCTCCAGCTGGGCCAGCAGGGCCTGCGCCTGGGTCAGCAGGGTCTGGACCTGGGCCAGCTGCAGGCGCGAGCTGGCGCCCACGGCCTCGCGGCGCGTGAAGATGCGAAAGGATTCCTGGCGCGTGGCCAGCGTCTCGCGCGCAATGGCCACGCGCTCGTCCAGCTCGCGCAGGCCCAGGTAGCCGTCGGCCACCTGGGCGATCAGCGCGGTCTGCACGGCGTGGCGGCCCGCATCGCTGGCCAGCCAGGTCTGCAGGGCCGCGTCCTTGAGGCTGCGCACGCGGCCCCACAGGTCCAGCTCCCAGCTGCTGAAGCCGACCTCGGCGCGGTACTCGCCGCTGACCACGGAGCGGCCCGAGAGGTTGAGGTCGCCAGGCACGCGCGCCCGTGCGGCCTGGCCGCCCACGCCAATGGCCGGGAACAGCTCGGAGCGCTGGATCTGGAAGGCCGCGCGCGCCTCTTCGGCGCGCAGCGCGGCCACGCGCAGGTCGCGGTTGTGCTCCAGCGCGGTGGCGATCAGCTGGCGCAGCACGGGGTCGGTGAAGTAGTCGCGCCAGGGCAGGCCGGCGGCGGCGACACCCTGGGCGCCCGCCTGCAGATGGGCAGGCCAGGCCTCGGGCGTGGGCAGGGGCGGCGGCTCGTGCGGCGGCGCCAGGGAGGCACATCCTGCCAGGGCGGCGGCCAGTGCGGCTGCCAGCGCGGCGGCGGCGGTTCGGGGGAATGGGAGGGTCATCTGCAGTGCTGCGGGGTGCCGGTGCGGCAGCCGCTAGTTGAGGATGTGGTGGCCGCCATCGACATACAGCGTGCAGCCCGTGATGGCGCGCGCCCCGTCCGAGGCCAGGAAGGCGCACAGCGGCCCCACGTCGTCGGGCTGCAATTCGCCGGCAATGGGCGAGCGGCGCACGCTGTCGGCCACGAGTTCATCGAACGCGGCAATGCCCGAGGCCGCACGCGTGGCGATGGGCCCGGGCGAGACGGCATTGACGCGGATGCGCGAGGGGCCGAGCTCGGCCGCCAGGTAGCGCGTGGTGGACTCCAGCGCGGCCTTGACCGGGCCCATGATTCCGTAGTGCGGCATGACCTCGCTGGCGCCCAGGTAGCTCAGCGTCATGAGGCTGCCGCCGCTGGCGGCCATCAGCGGCTCGGCCAGGTGGGCCATGCGGATGAAGGAGTGGCAGGAGATGTCCATGGCCAGCGCAAAGCCCTCGCGGGAGCTGTCCACCACGCGGCCCTGCAGGTCCGCGCGCGGGGCGTAGGCCACGGCGTGCAGCACGAAGTCCAGCCGGCCCCAGCGCACGGCGGCGGCATCGAACAGCGCGCGCATCTGCTCGTCGTCGCCCACGTCCAGCGGCATGCGCAGCTCGGCACCGATCTCGTCGAGCAGGGGCTCCACATGCGCCCGGGCCTTGTCGTTCTGCCAGGTCGCGCCGATCTCGGCGCCCGCCGCATGCATGGCCCGGGCACAGGCCCAGGCAATGCTGTCGCGGTTGGCGATGCCGACGATCAGGCCTTTTTTGCCAGCCAATAGCGTCATCTCGAATGCTCCAGATCAGAAGGTCTGCCGGGAAACAGGCCGCCTTGGGGCGGCTTCGTCAGGAATCACGGGGCCATGGCGCGGCATTGCCGACATATGCGCCACGGCGAATGTTTGTATTTCCTGTGACTCCGAAGCTTTTGATAGCTTGTTTTGATGCATGCAAATCAAAGGTTTGCATGCCAATATCGTCTCCTGGTCTTTTTCATTCTATCTATGTTGCACTGCAGCGACCGATTTTGGCGATGCCGTTTCGTTATATCGATGCAGTTCACTCCATAGTCTTGACTCAGGTCAAAGAGGGCTGCCTCACGGGGAGAATGCCGCTTGCCGCCGGTTGCTGTGCCCAGTAGAGCAATGGTGTCTTTTTGCGCCAACAGCCGAGCATTCCCTGTATTGGCCGGATTTCAATGAATACAAGGTATTCACACCATATTGGTGCATGGGAGGTAAAGAAAACCGGAAATCTGCCGATGGTCCGTGGACAGAGAAAATCCCCTGCCTGCAAAGGCCTGGGGCCGCCATTCAGTCAAGACAAGACCGAAGGAAGACGATCAATCCATGACCAGCATTTCATCCACCGGCGCCAGCTTTGCCGCCAGCGCAGCGGGCATGCGGCCCACGGTGTCCGTGAGGTCGTCAGCGATCACGGCAGCTGCTGCACCCGCCGACCCGGGCACGCAGGTCACGCTGGGTCAGTCCACAGGGTCCAGCGTCATCTATGCCAAGCCGCAGCCCGTGGAACTGGGCCAGTTCAGGCTGACCCGGGCCTGGGCCTCGCAAGACAGGGACGACATCAGCACCCTGATGGCGCGCAACCTGGGCCTGGGCCCGTCGGCCAGCCTGGCCGACCGCTGGCGCGGCCTGGGCGGCGCCCTGCTGTCGCGCTTTGCGGCCACGCCGTCGGACTACCAACAGACGGTGGCGGAGTACCAGGCGCCCACGGCGGCCGACTCCGTCGCAGGCAGCGCGGATGCGCAGGCCCTGGACAAGTCCGCACTGAGCGATGTGTCCGTGGGCGCTGCCACCGTGAGCCTGAAGATCCGCACGCAATCGGGCCAGACCGTGGAGCTGCGGATTGCCACGAACGACGGCAGCGAAGCGGGCAGCAGCAGCGGGCTGCGGGTCGAGGTCAAGAGTTCCGGCACCTTGAGCCAGGCCGAGAGCGCGGCCATTGCCCAGCTGGCCGACGGGCTGGACGAAGCGCTGGAAGGCCTGGGAAAGCCGGGCAAGCCCCAGCTGGAACTGGGCAAGCTGATGGACTTCGATCGCAGCGTGCTGTCCGGCCTGGACCTGGACATCAAGAACCCCAAGCCTTCGCAGCCCCTGTCCTCGTTCAGCCTGCATGTGGGCGCCGATGGCCGATCGGTGGCGATGAAGGGCGCGGCGGGCGAGCTGGCCGTCAACCTGGAGTCCGACGCGCCCGCAGGCGCCAGCGCGTCGCAGCGCCAGGCGGCGCTGGACCAGCATCTGAAGCGCTTTGATGTGGCCGCGCAGCGCGGGCGCGCGGACGCGAACCTGGTGGACCTGTTCAAGAGCGCCTTCACCCAGCTGCACAGCGCGCAGTCCCCTGCGGCGCCGGCCCGGCTGGCTGCGCTGTCCGGGCTGGAGCGGGCCGTGCAGGCCACGCAAAGCGGCCTGGCCGATTTCCAGGCCAGCTTCAGTGGCGACTACGAAAAGACCAATGAGTTCGGCGCCGTGACCGAGGACGGCCGGGCCGCCTACCAGGTCGGCCAGAAGACCACCCGGCAGTCCAGGGGCTCGGCGGGCGAGTCCATCGCCCAGGTGGTGACCGAGTCGCTGGACGCCCATGCCAGGAAGGCGCGCAATCGCGGCATGCTGGACCCTCAGTCGGGCAACTACGATCTGATCAAGGTGCAGGACCGCAGCAGCATCACCACGCTGATCGAGACGGCCGACAACCGGGTTGCCGGCGCGCTGCGCAAGACGGACGAGCGCCAGATGCAGACCTGGGAGCAGCTCGTGGACCACCGCGTGCGCCAGCAACGCGAGACGCCCAGCGGGCGCAGCTTCACGGAGCGGATCGCGGTGAAGTAGTGTCTGCGGGGGGCTGACCGCGTGCAGGGGCGCGGGCCGGGCCGCGTGTCGTCGTTGTGTCACACAACTTCCGTATAAGAAGTTTTTTTGAACAAGACATGACAACGGCCCGCGCGTTCATGACCGAATTTCATCTTGCCGTCATCCAGGGCGGAGCCTCTCAATGAACGCCCGCCGTGCTTTGGCGGCGGGGCTGGCGGCGCTGCTGCTGGCGGCCGTGGGCGGCGGCGTCTGGTACTCGCGCACGGCCCTGGTGCAGGACCGCCAGGCGCAGCGGGCGCAGCAGCAGTCCGTGACGGCACGCGGCCTGATCGGCTCCGAGAAGGAAGCCTTCTTCCAGGACGAGCGCGTGCGCGACGTGCTGGCGCGCCACGGCGTGACGGTGACGGTGCAAAAGGCCGGCTCGCGCAGCATTGCCAACAGCTACGACCCCAAGCAGTACGACTTCGGCTTTCCCTCGGGGGCGCCGGCTGCAGCCCAGCTCAAGGCGGCGGCCAGGGCCGGCACGGTCTACACGCCGTTCTACACGCCCATCGTGTTCGCCAGCTGGCGGCCCATTGCCGAGATCCTGATCGCCAATGGCGTTGCGCAAAAGCAGGGCGACTTCCACTACGTGACCGATCTGCCGGCCCTGCTGGCCATGGCCGGCAAGGGCACGCGCTGGCGTGACCTGAAGGCCTCCGGCGCCTTTGCCACCGGCAAGGCCGTGCTGCCCGCCAGCACCGATGTGCGCAGCTCCAACAGCGCGGCCATGTACCTGGCGCTGGCCAGCTATGTGCTCAACGGCCAGCAGGTGGTGCAGAGCCCGGCCGACCTGGAGCGCGTGATGCCGCAGGTGGCGCCGCTGTTCCTGCGCCAGGGCTTCCAGGAAAGCTCGTCGGCCGGGCCGTTCGAGGACTACCTGGCCCTGGGCATGGGCAAGGCGCCGCTGCTGGTGGCCTATGAGTCGCAGCTGGTGGAGTTCCTGCTGCGCCACCCGCAGCGCAGGAGCGGCGAGATGGTGATGCTCTACCCGCAGCCCACGCTGTATTCCAAGCATGTGCTCGTGCCCTACACGCCGGCAGGCGAGCGCGTGGGCCAGTTGCTCGAATCCGACCCGCAGCTGCGCGCATTGGCGCAGGAATACGGCTTTCGCACCGGCGGCGACACGCACGGCCCCGAGCGCTGGGCCGGGCAGGGCGTGCAGGCGCCCGCGCCGCTGGTGGATGTGATCGAACCGCCCAGCCAGGAGTGGCTGGAGCGAATGATCGTGGACATGGAGCAGCGCTTCAAATGACCGAACGTTCCAGGAGCAACCGATGAGCAACACCCCCCAGACCACCACGGCCAGCGCCGCCGTGGCCGTGCCTGCACAGGAGCAGGATTTCGTGCTGGAGCCGCCCGCGCCCGCCCTGCCCGTGCCCATCGAGTCGGCCAGCGGCAAGGTCCGCCTGAAGGCCGAGGAAGTGCAGCAGCTGGACGCGCAGGTGGCGCAGTTCATCGACGACATCACCGCCAACGACAGCCAGTCGCCCGCCTTCAAGGGCGCGGTCGAGCGCATCCACGGCATGGGCAACAAGGAGGTGCAGGCCGCTGCGGCCGTCTCCAACCGCATGCTGGAGCGCCCCGTCAAGACGCTGAACAACGGCCTGTTCGACCAGGGCAGCCAGATCGGCCAGGGCCTGATCGACCTGCGCCGCCAGGTGGAGGCGCTGGACCCCTCGCGCCAGGATGACCTGTTCAAGCCGCGTAAGCTGCTGGGCCTGATCCCCATGGGCAACAGGCTGGTGGACTACTTCGACAAGTTCCAGTCCAGCCAGAGCCACCTGAACGCCATCATCGACAGCCTCAAGCGCGGCAAGGACGAGCTGCTGCGCGACAACGCCGCCATCGAGCAGGAAAAGGCCAACCTGTGGGGCCTGATGGAGCGGCTGGAGAAATACATCCACATCGGCAAGAAGCTGGACGCGGCGCTGGAGGCCAAGGCGGCGCAGCTGGACGCCAGCGACCCTGAAAAGGCGCGCGTGGTGCGCGAGGACATGCTGTTCTACGCACGCCAGAAGGTCACCGACCTGCTCACCCAGATGGCGGTGAACGTGCAGGGCTACCTGGCGCTGGACCTGGTGCGCAAGAACAACCTCGAACTGGCCAAGGGCGTGGACCGCGCGACCACCACCACGGTCTCCGCCCTGCGCACGGCCGTCATCGTGGCGCAGGCGCTGGCCAACCAGAAGCTGGTGCTGGACCAGATCACGGCGCTGAACACCACCACGGGCAACCTGATCGCCGGCACCAGCGAGCTGCTGCGCGAGCAAAGCGGGAAGATCCACGAGCAGGCGGCCGGCAGCACCATCGACATCGCCAGGCTGCAGCAGGCCTTCGGCAACATCTACCAGACCATGGACGCCATGGCCGACTTCAAGGTCAAGGCCCTGGCCTCCATGCAGACCACGGTGGACACGCTGTCGCAGGAGGTGGACAAGTCCCGCGCCTATCTGGAAAAGAGCCGCCGCGAGGACGTGCGCGAGGCGCTGCAGGCGCCCGCCGGCGAGGTGGTGCTGTGAGCATGTTCCGGCGCCTGGCGGCCTGGTGGCTGCTGGGCCTTGCGCTGGTCCTGGCCGGCTGCGGCAAGTCGCCCGAACCCGCGCCGCAGGCCGCCGCAAAGGCCGATGCGCCCGCCGGTCCCCAGGGTGCGTTCACCGTGCTGGCCGGCTCCGAACTCAAGGACGTGGCGCCCGCGCTGGAGCAGGCCGCCACGGCGGCGGGCGTACCGCTCAAGCTCAGCTATGCAGGCACGCTGGAGATGGTCGAGCGCATCAATGCGGGCGAGCAGTACGACGCCATCCTGCCGCCCAATGGCGCCTATCCCGCGCTGGCGCTGGCGAACAAGCCGCTGGCGCGCGAAAAGCTTTTCTACTCGCGCGTGGCCCTGGGCGTGAAGGTCCCCGTGCTGCACAAGTTGGGCTGGGAAAAGGCCCCGCCCACCTGGGCCGACATCGCACGCGCTGCCGCCCAGGGCCGGCTGCGCTACGGCATGACCAATCCGGCCAGTTCCAACACCGGCATGAGCGCACTGTTCGCCGTGGCCTCGGCCGTGGCCGGCAAGACCGAGGACCTGGACGCCAGGGAGGTCAATGCCAAGGTGCTCAAGGACTTCCTGTCGGGCCAGAAGCTCACCGCCGGCAGCTCCGGCTGGCTGGCCGAGGCCTTCGAGCGCGAGCCCGGCGCCGTCGATGCGCTGGTCAACTACGAGGCCGTGATCCTGCGCCTGAACGAGAAGCTGCCCGCCGCCGACCGGCTCACCCTGGTCTACCCGCGCGACGGCGTGATCTCGGCCGACTATCCGCTGATGCTGCTCAACGCTGCGCGGCGCGCAGACTATGACCGGCTGGTCGCCCAGTTCAAGGCCCCCGCCTTCCAGGGCCAGCCGTTGCGCCAGGCCCAGCTGCGCCCCGCCAGCCCCGAGGCGCAGGCCAGCCCGGCCCTGCCCACGGCGCCCGTGGTGGAGCTGAGCTTTCCGAACCGGCTGGAGGTGATCGATGCCGTGCTCTCGGCCTACCAGAGCGATCTGCGCCGTCCGGCCACCAGCATCTTCGTGCTGGACGTGAGCGGCTCCATGAAGGGTGCGCGGCTGGCGCAGATGAAGGAGGCGCTCAAGCTGCTGTCCGGCGCCGAGGCCTCGGCCGCCAGCCAGCGCTATGCCGCCTTCCAGGCGCGCGAGCGCGTGCTGCTGATTCCGTTTTCGGGCCTGGTCGGCCAGCCCGCGCGCGTGCAGTTCGCGGCGGGCGACCTGCAGGCCGCAAGCGCCCAGGTGCTGGCCTATGCCGACAGCCTGGTGGCCGACGGCGGCACGGCCATCTACGACGCGCTCACGCTGGCCCAGCAGCAGGCACGCCAGGAACTGCGGGCCGATCCCGAGCGCTTCGTCAGCATCGTGCTGCTGACCGATGGCGCCAACACGGCCGGCCGCGACTGGGCCGCATTCGAGCGCGAGCAGCGCATGGCGCGCGACGGCGGCGCGCCGCTGGTGCGCGTTTTTCCCATCATCTTTGGCGAGGCGCAGTCCGGCGAAATGCAGGCCCTGGCCGCGCTGACGGGCGGGCGCGCCTTCGATGCGCGCAACACCGGCAAGAGCGGGCTGCCGCTGGTGTTCAAGGAAATCCGGGGCTACCAGTGACAGCGCCGCCAGCGATCGGACCTGCCTGATGCGCCGCCTGCAGCTTTTCTTCTACGGCAATGGCAACCTCGCCGGCCTGGCGCTGGCCCTGCTGGGGCCGGTGCTGCTGTTTGCCGGCGTGATCGGTGCCGGCTGGGGCTGGATCACGCTGGGCCTGTACGTCGCGGGCCTGCTGCTGGGCTGGGCCCTGCAGCCCGCGGGTGCCAGCTTCGAGCGGGCGCTGCAGCAGCACTGGAGCGCCGAGGACATCCGCGAACGCATCGACGAGCTGGTGCAAAAGGCCCGCCCGATGCTCACGCCCGAGATGCAAAAGCACCTGGACAGCGTGCGCGGCTCGGTGCACGAGGTGCTGCCCTCGCTGGCCGACGCCGGCCCGGTCTTCAACGACGGCTTGTTCACCGTGCGCGAAACGGTGCTGCAGTACCTGCCCGCCACGCTGTCGCACTATGCGGCGCTGCCGCCGCTGTTCCGTGTCACCCAGCCCGTGCAGGACGGCAAGACGCCCAGGCAGCTGTTGACCGAGCAGCTGGCGCTGCTGGCCGGGCAGATGCAGCAGGTGGTGGCCCATGTGGCGGCCAGCGACGCGCAGGCGCTGCTGGCCAATGGCCGCTTCTTGAAGCAGAAGTTCGACCAGCCGGATTTCCTGAAGTGAGGCGCCTGCAGGGTCGTCCCGCCACGCTGCGCGGACCCTGTGTTAGCATGCTCCGCCATGCAGCCTGCTGCATTCCCGTCTTCCAGACACCTGAACTCTCGATCCAAGACAGCCATGAACGGTACGCCCGTTTCGATCATCGTTGCACAGTGGTGGCGCTTCCAATAAGGAAGCGGCACGTCGTCGCGGTTGCGTACCGCACCTTGCCGCCGTGACGGCAGCAAGGCTCACTCAGCAGATGGCTCCCCGGCACGGCGGCTCCCAGAACCCAGGAGATTGCCCAGATGCCCTCAGATTCCCCCTTCCAGACCCAGGCAGCATTGCGCGCATTCCCGCGCCAGCCTTCGCTGCGGCATGCCCGTGCCACCCGTTTTTCCCTTTGAGACCCAGGAGCCGGTATGACCAGACTGCTGATGATCGACAACTACGACAGCTTCACCTACAACATCGTCCAGTACTTCGGCGAGCTGGGTGCCGATGTCACCGTGGTGCGCAATGACGAGGCCACGCTGGACGAGGTGATCGCCCTGGTCGAGCGCGAGAAGATCGACCGCCTGGTGATCTCGCCCGGCCCCTGCTCGCCGGCCGAAGCCGGTATTTCCGTGGCGGCCATCCAGCACTTTGCAGGCCGCCTGCCCATCCTGGGCGTGTGCCTGGGCCACCAGAGCATTGGCGCGGCCTTCGGCGGCGACATCGTGCGCGCGGGCCAGCAGATGCATGGCAAGACCAGCGTCATCACCACCGACCGCAAGGGCGTGTTCGCCGACCTGCCCGAGCAGTTCACGGTCAACCGCTACCACTCGCTGGCCATTGCGCGCTCCAGCCTGCCCGAATGCCTGGAGATCACGGCCACCAGCGAGGACGGCGAGATCCAGGGCGTGCGCCACACCAGCCTGGCCATCGAGGGCGTGCAATTCCACCCCGAGAGCATCCTCACCGAGCATGGCCATGCCATGCTCAAGAATTTCCTGGAACAGAAGGCCTGAGCAGGCCGGCACCCAACCGAGACACCGCAATGACCCAGATCACCCCCCAGGAAGCGCTGCAGCGCACCATCGAGCACCGCGAAATCTTCCACGACGAGATGCTGCACCTGATGCGCCTGATCATGCGCGGCGAGCTGTCGCCCGTGATGACGGCGGCCATCGTCACCGGCCTGCGCGTGAAGAAGGAGACCATCGGCGAGATCACGGCCGCGGCCGAGGTCATGCGCGAGTTCTCCAACAAGGTCCATGTGGAGGACAAGCGCCACCTGGTGGACATCGTGGGCACGGGCGGCGATGGCGCCAACACCTTCAACATCTCCACCTGCTCCATCTTCGTGATCGCGGCGGCGGGCGGCAAGGTCAGCAAGCACGGCGGGCGCAGCGTCAGCAGCAAGAGCGGCAGCGCCGACGCCATGGAGGCGCTGGGCGTCAACATCCAGCTCAGCCCCGAGCAGATCGCGCGCAGCATCGCCGACGTGGGCATCGGCTTCATGTTCGCGCCCAACCACCACCCGGCCATGAAGAACGTGGCGCCCGTGCGCAAGGAGCTGGGCGTGCGCACCATCTTCAACATCCTGGGCCCGCTGACCAATCCGGCCAGCGCGCCCAACATCCTCATGGGCGTGTTCCACGAGGACCTGGTCGGCATCCAGGTGCGCGCGCTGCAGCGCCTGGGCGCCGAGCACGCCATCGTGGTCTATGGCCGCGACGGCCTGGACGAGATCAGCCTGGGCGCGGGCACCCTGGTGGGCGAGCTCAAGGACGGCGTGGTGCGCGAGTACGAGATCCATCCCGAGGACTTCGGCCTGCGCATGGTGGGCACGCGCGCCTTCAAGGTGGACAATCCCGAGGAATCCAAGGCCATGCTGCTGGGCGTGCTCCATGGCGAAAAGAGTGCCGCGCGCGACATCGTCTGCCTGAACGCGGGTGCTGCCCTGTATGCGGCCAACGTGGCCTCCAGCATCGAGGACGGCATGGCCCGCGCCCAGGCGGCGCTGGACAGCGGCGCTGCCCTGGCCAAGCTCAACGAACTCGTGGCCTACACGGCCCGGCTGACGGCCTGAGCCGCGCAGCCCCCATCGACCACCGAATACAAGAAACCAAGGAAAGCAACGTGTCCGACATCCTCAAGCAAATCTGCGACGTGAAAGTGCAGGAAGTGGCCGCCGCCCAGAAGCGCATGCCCTTCGCGGACATGCGCCGCGACGCCGAAAGCCGCGTGCTCACGCGCGACTTCGTGGGCGCGCTGCGCGCCAAGATCGCCGCCGGCCAGGCCGGCGTGATCGCCGAGATCAAGAAGGCCAGCCCCAGCAAGGGCGTGATCCGCGAGGACTTCATCCCCGCCGACATCGCGCAAAGCTATGCCGATGGCGACGGCAAGGGCGTCAGCGCCGCCTGCCTCTCGGTGCTGACCGACAAGCAGTTCTTCCAGGGCAGCGTGGACTATCTCAAGCAGGCGCGCGCCAGTTGCCACCTGCCCGTGCTGCGCAAGGACTTCATGGTCGATCCCTACCAGATCTACGAATCGCGCGCCATGGGCGCCGACTGCGTGCTGCTGATCGCCGCCTGCCTGGACGACGCGCAGATGGCCGAGATGGAACAGATCGCCCACAGCCTGGACATGGCCGTGCTGGTCGAGGTGCACGACGGCGCCGAGCTGGACCGCGCCCTGCGGCTCAAGACGCCGCTGGTGGGCATCAACAACCGCAACCTGCGCAGCTTCGAGGTCAGCATCCAGACCACGCTGGACCTGCAAAAGAACGTGCCGGCAGACCGCCTGCTGGTCACCGAGTCGGGCATCGGCAGCCGTGAGGACGTCAAGGCCATGCGCGATGCCGGTATCCACGGCTTCCTGGTGGGCGAGGCCTTCATGCGCGCCAAGGAGCCGGGGGAGGCGCTGGCCAAGCTGTTTGCCTAAGACGCGTCGTTGTGCGGGCCGGCCGGTGAATCCGGGGTCCGCACGATGCGCACCACCCCGAGCTTGAGCCCCAGCATGGCCAAGATGCGGTTCATGGTCTGCACGCTGCCTTCGCTGCGCTCCTGCTCGATGTCCTGCAGCGTTCTATAGGAAACGCCGCAAAGCTTGGCCATCTCGGCCGTGGTCAGCCGCATGGTCTTCTTCAGATGCCGCACGGCCTGCGGCAAAGACCATTCGGGGTGGGCCAGCACATCGTCAATAGCCTGCCTGCGCAGCTCCAGCTGCTGGGCAATGGGAATGGGGGTGAAACGCTTGTCCATGGTCTTCAGCGCAGCGCAGCGAGCTCCTGCGCACGTGCCAGGAGGGCGGGACGCAGGTGGTCGAGAACCTCGGGCTCCAGCCCTAGCGCCAGACCGTCTGCGGCGATGCGCTTCAGCGCGGGAATCATGGCCTTGAGGCCTTTCACCAGTGGATCGCGCTGCAACGGATCCGACTGCGTGCCCCGGCGTTTTCGAGGGAGCTGCGCGGCCAGCGCACAGACGCTATCCAGCACACGGCCCCAATCGGGCCGGCCGCCCTGTTCATCCCGCCAGCGGATGCGTCGGGCAATGCCGTCCGGGTGGAGATACATGGGCGCAAAGTCGTACAGGGGCGTGAGCGCGATGCGGCCATCGAAACCGCGCTGCACGGCGGTGTTGCGCGCGTGGTTGTCCTTGTTGCCCAGGGCCAGGTTGGCAATGTCGCGTTTGATGTATTCGAGCACTTCCTGCTGCGGGTGGCTGCAGTGCCGCATCAGCTCCAGGCAGACCGTGTCATGGTCGGGCACGGCTTCGAAGCCTGGCATGCCGGTCAGCGTGGCAATGCTTTCCTGCGCCAGTCGCGTGACCGCGCCCTGGCGCACCTGCCGGTCAAACCGTCGTATGAACAGCGCACGCTGGTGCAACTCCAGCGGTGCATGCACCCGCAGTTCCAGATCGGCGGCCAGACGCATATAGGTGGCCTCATGCCTGAGGATGCAGGCCAGCTGCGGGTCGGTGCCGCGTCCGAACTTGACGATGTAGTGCTGCACCGCCTGCTCGTCCGCAAGGGTGTGGTCCAGGTACAGCAGACCATCCTGGGCGCGTGTCAGCAGCACCTTGGGCCACTCGCCTTGTATCCCGGAGGACCCGGCAACAAACAGGCCATGCGAGGCAAGGTACTCGGAGAACTCGTCGCCGCGTTGCGCAACCTCCTCGTCGGTGAACCCGCGCATGCCTCCCGCATGGTTGCCCAGCCATTGCGCCGCTTCCTTGACGCGCAGGTTTCCTATGGGGTTACCTGCCCCGGCCAGCAGCAACTGCCAGTCGGCAACCGCACCTGCCAGGGGAGATTGGCCCAGGCGTTGCAGCAGCTCGCGCCGACCAAAGCCTTGAGGCAGCATGTCGATCAGAAAGACTGGCCAATGCACCTGCTGCAGGGGCTCCAGCCCCACAGGCCAACGGGCACAAAGGGCGCGGGCATCGGTGGCGCCCGCATGCTGGACCGCCCAGTCCACGGTATAGCCCGAGTAGGTGCTGGCCTTCCAGCCTTCTCCTTGCTGCCCGCGCAGGTCCACGCTCGCGACGTCGTGCCAGGCGCTGCAGTGGTGCAGTTGTAGAGTGCAGTTTGCGGTCATTTACACGAAATTCTAGGTAAAGCATTGGGCTGACTCAAGGGTTTTCGTATGTTTTTCCGTGTAACCATTGTCTGTCTTTGGGGCGCCATTGGAGGCGGACGTACCTCCCCGCCGCAGGCAAAGGTATGCTTGCCGTGATCCAACAGGCATGGCGCTTGCGCCCATGCATTTCAGCTGTACTTTATTGAGGGAGGCTGCTGCCTCGGCATGTGGCGGCGGTGCCCCCATCCGCCATGGCCCTTCAAGACGACGCAATCGCCCCGGCGCAAGCCGACCAACTCCAATCCGCCGATCCCGCCGACTGGCCCGTTGCGCCCGACTGGCAGCCCCTGGTCGAGGACTTCTTCGCGGGTGCCACGGGCCAGCAGCTGCTGATCTTTCTGCACCAGCGCCTGGAAGCCGGCGCCGTGATCTTTCCGCCCCAGCCGCTGCGCGCGCTGGAGCTGACACCGCCCGATGAGGTGCGCGTGGTCATCCTGGGGCAGGACCCCTACCACGGCCGGGGGCAGGCCGAAGGCCTGTCGTTCTCGGTGGCGCCGGGCGTGCGCATGCCGCCCTCGCTGCAGAACATCTTCAAGGAGATGCAGCGTGACCTGGGCGTGCCCTTCCCGCCGTTCCCCAACCCGGGCGGCAGCCTGGTCAAGTGGGCCAGGAACGGCGTGCTGCTGCTCAACACCTGTCTCACGGTGGAGGAGGGTCAGGCGGCCAGCCACTCGGGCAAGGGCTGGGAGCTGCTGACCGATGCGGTGATCCGGCACATCGCCCAGGGCACGCGCCCCGTGGTCTTCATGCTCTGGGGCAGCCATGCGCAGTCCAAGCGCGCCTTCATTCCGGCCGACCGGGGCCATCTGGTGCTGACCAGCAACCATCCCTCGCCTCTGTCGGCGCTGCGCCCGCCCGTGCCCTTCATCGGCAACGGGCACTTCGGCAAGGCGCGCGACTTCCGCGCCCAGCACGGTTACTGAGCGGCCCGCTCGGGGCGTGGCTCCACGATGGGGAACACGCTGTCGAAGCGGTCCAGCATGGACATGAGCGCCGTCACCTTGGAAGCGTCGCCCTCGATGCGCAGCTGGCCGCTCTTGATGGCCTCGGCCATCGTGGTCTCCTGACCTGCAATGGCGTCCAGCGTGGCGCGCGTCAGGCGCAGGCTGGCATGGGCGGAGGGCGCAAGGCCCGGGCTCTGGGTGAGGGCGCTGTTCTCCAGGTTCAGGCTGCGCTGCTCGCCGGTGTCGGTGAAGGTCCAGTTGAGCACGATGCGCTGGCCTGCGGCCTTGCCGGCGTCCAGCCGCACGCCCAGGTAGTCGAAGAACATCTCCAGCGGCAGGCTGCGCACCAGGTCGCGCGCGGCGCTGCCGGGCCTGGGCAGTTGGGGCACGCCCTGGCGCAGCTCCGCCGCGCCCTGCAGGAAGGCATTGCGGGCCGTGGCCGATTCCATCTGGTAGCCCAGCTGCTCATAGGCATTGGCGGCCAGGCGGCGCGCGGCCTGGTTGGCCGGGTCGGCAAAGACCAGCTGCGAGGCGATCTGCGCCACCCAGCGGTATTCGCCGCGCTCGTAGTCGGCCTGCGCACGGCGCAGCACGGCGTCGGCGCCACCCATGTATTCCACGGTCTTGCGCGCCGCGGGCACGGGCGGCAGCGCCTCCAGCTGGGCCGGGTTGCCTTCGTAGTAGCCCAGGTAGTGCTGGTAGATGGCGCGTATGTTGTGGCGCAGGTGGCCGTAGAAGGCATGTGTGGCGCCGTCGCGGGCCAGGGATTCGGGCATCTTCAGCATCTCGGCGATCTCCGAGCCCACGTAGCCGTGGTTCATGAGGCGCACGGTCTGGTCGTGCAGGTATTTGTAGGTGTCGCGCTGGCTGGCCAGCATGCGCTGCAGCCGGGGCTGGCCCCAGACCGGCCAGTGGTGCTGGGCGATCAGGATCTGTGCCTGGCCGCCATAGGCGTGCAGGGCGTCGTTCAGGTGGCGCGACCAGCCCAGCGCATCGCGCACCTGGGCGCCGCGCAGCGGCAGCAGGTTGTGCTGGGTGTGCACGGCGATCTCGGCCATGTTCAGCACCTTGAGCTGGGGGTAGTACATGATCATCTCGGCCGGCGCCTCGGCCCCGGGCGTGAGCGTGAATTCGATGTCCACGCCGTCGATGCGCAGGGTCTCGCGCGGCTTGTCGATCAAGCGCGTGGGCGCGATCAGCCCCATGGTGCCGGGCGCACCCGCCTTGCCCAGCCCTGCGTCCACCTGTCCCCTGGCATCGCGCGGCAGCAGCATGCCGAACTGGTAGAGCGCGCGCCGGCCCATGGCATGGCCGGCGATCACGTTCTCGCCCACGGCCTCGGCCATGAAGCCCGCCGGGGCGATGACCTGCACGCGGCCAGCATCCACCTCTTCCTGGCGCACCACGCCGCGCACGCCGCCGAAATGGTCCACATGGCTGTGCGAGTAGACGACGGCCACCACCGGCTTGCGCGGTCGGTGCTGGTAGTACAGGTCCATGGCGGCCTGGGCGGTCTCGGTGTACATCAGCGGATCGACCACGATCAGGCCCGTCTCGCCCTCGATGATGCTCATGTTCGACAGGTCCAGGCCGCGCACCTGGTAGAGCCCGTCCGTCACCTGGAACAGGCCGCTGACGCGGTTGCGCTGTGCCTGGCGCCACAGCGCGGGGTGCACGGTGTCGGGCGCCTGGTCCTGCTGCAGGAATGCATAGGCCTGCATGCCCCAGATGGGCCGGCCCTGGGCATTGCGCACCACCAGCGCATCCGCCGAGGCGATCAGGCCGCGTTGCGCGTCCTCCATGGCCTGGGCGTCGTCCTGAGGCTGCTGCGCCAGCGCAGCCTGCTGGGCCGCGCGCGTGGCCGCGCTGGCTGCCTGTGGCCGGGCCATGTCGGAGACCGGCAGGCTGCTGCCTGCGCAGGCGCTCAGCAGGGCGGCGGCGGCCAGGCTGGCCAGCAGGCGGCAAGGGCGCGCCAGCGCGCGGGGCAGGGGGTGTGAGGCTTGCATGGGAAGGTCTCCTGGCATGTGTTCGATGTCAGCGGCGAAAATACGCAGGCCCGCCGGCTGTGTCTGTCAGCCACCCGACATCCCTTTCCATGCAAGCTTCCCTCGCCTCTTCCTACCTGCCCACGCTGCGCGCCGGCCGCTGGTTCAGCGCATTGGCGCCGCAGTTTGCCGATTTGCTGCTGGCCCTGGCCCAGCCCCGCCGCCTGGAGGCGGGCGAAGCCCTGTTCCTGCGCGGCGATGCGCTGGAGGGCGGGCTGTTCGCCGTGGTCCGCGGCAGCATCGGTTTCTCCGGTGTGGGCGGCCAGAGCGAGCAGGCGCGCGAGGCCCTGCTCACGCGCATGGGCCCGGCCACCTGGTTTGGCGAGATCGCGCTGTTCGACGGCTCGCCGCGCACCCATGATGCCCACGCCATGGAGCCCAGCGAGGTGCTGCAGGTGCCACGCCAGCCGCTGCTGGACTGGCTGCAGCAGCATCCCGCGCACTGGCATGACCTGGGCGTGCTGATGTCGGGGCGCATGCGCGCGGCCTTCGCGGCGCTGGAGGACCTGGCCCTGATGCCCGCACCCCAGCGGCTGGCGCGCCGCCTGGTGGCCATGGCGCGCGGCTACGGCGAGCGGCTGGACGATGTGCCGGCCCGGCCGCGCCTGGATATCACGCAGGAGCAGCTGGCGCGCATGCTGTCGATCTCGCGCCAGACCACCAACGTGCTGCTGCAGGGCCTGCAGGCGCGGGGCCTCATCCGGGTGCAGCGCGGCGAGATCGAGATCCTGCAATGGCAGGCGCTGTGCGCCGAGCGGTTCTGAGAAGGCCCGGTTGTGTGAGGGTTCATCAAGGCGGCGCTACGTGCTAACTGGCCGCCGTTTCAGACCACCAGCACGCCTTCCACGTCCTGCACCTTGCACCGCGCCAGTGCGAGATGGGCCTTGGCCCTGTCGAGCACCAGGTAGAGGAACAGTCCCTCGCGGTGGGCGCGCGCCTTCAGCGCGGGGTCATTCTGCATGGGGGCTGTCCTGCGACAGGGCTTCGATCTGCAGCAGCAGCAACTCGATCAGTGCCACCACCTGCGCGCGCTCGCGCACATCGGCCGGCACCACCGGGCATAGCAGGCCACGCGACTGCAGGTGCAGGGCAAATCCTTCGAGGTCGGGCCGGCCATGCCGGTCCATGCGGCACACGGCCACCACGCAGGCCGTGGTGCGCAGCGTGGCGGACAGGGCATTGATGTAGGTATCCAGGTCGCCCAGTGGGTCGGGCCGACTGTTGTCGATCAGCAGGATCACCTCCAGCGCGCCGTGCGAGAGGATGTTCCACATGAAGTCGAAGCGCTCCTGGCCCGGCGTGCCGTACAGGTGCAGTTTTCGCCGTTGTCCAGGGTGAGTTCTCCGTAGTCCATGCCGGCGGTGGTCAGGGCCTTGTCCACTGCCGCATCGGTGTTGCGCACGTCGGTGCTGACCGGAGCGATCTCGCTGATGGCGCGTATGGCGGTGGTCTTGCCCGCGCCCGCGGTTCCGCAAATCAGGATCTTCAGCTCACTCATGCACGGAGGCTCTCGTCAATTGGGCCAGCCGCTGGCGGATGCGGTCGAGAATGCCCTGGGCAGGACCCGGGGCAGCGCTGCTGCGGGGTGCCGCGGCGGTCCAGCGCAGCAGGCCGATGGCATCGAGGCGGTTCAGGAAGGCCGCGCAGATCTCCGGCGCAAGGCCCGAGCGCCGGCACAGCGCCTGCAAGGTGGTCGGCCGGCCCGTCATCAACGTGGCCAGGCGCATGTGGTGCGCGCTTGTCAGCAGCCGCTGGGGGGGCCAGCGCAGCAGCTGCACCAGCATGTCGGTCGCCGCTGCCGGGTGGGGTGCCACCACCATGCGTTGCCCGGATGCCGTCTGGCGCACGGCCAGGGCGCGCAGGCCCATGGCATTGAGGCAGTCCTCCACCGCGTCGGCGCGCAGGGGCAGGCTCAGGTAGTCACCCGTGGGGCGGGTGCTCTGGGGCTGGCGGCCCACGCGCAGCGTCACCCGGCTGGACGGCGGCTCGTGCACGCCGTCATGTAGTACCACCAGATCGGCCGAGGATTCCGTCCATTCCCAGCGGTGCTGCGTGCGGTGGTCCACCAGCCGCACGAAGGAGCGGAACAGCCTGGCGTCGCGGTCATCGAGGCCGCGCAGCGTGAAGGTGAGAGTGGCACGCTCATCCATGCCGCATTGCCTTCAGCAATTGCAGCCGCAACTGTGAATTCAACCGGTCGATGCAACACAATGACTGCACCTGGCGCAAGGAGTGCTGGCCATGAAGCAACGACCTCGGATCTACTACACCGAAGCACAGAAGGCGATGATGTGGGATCGCTGGAGCAAGGGCGATACCCTGCACCAGATCGGCAAGCTGTTCGATCGGCCACATACCTCCATTCAGAACATCCTGGCCGCAACCGGCGGAATCCGCCCGCCAGCGCGCCATCGATCACGATTGGCACTGACTCTCGCTGAGCGCGAGGAGATCTCGCGGGCATTGGCTGCGGGCGAATCC
>NZ_WUMG01000061.1:0-34030 GCF_009827015.1 Delftia sp. CH05
CCGCAGTCAAGCGGACTTGCCCAAGGCAAGCCGTGTACTTTGGCCGTTGACCCTCACAGAAGCCGATGGACGCGCTGGTGTCGTTACTAATTCCAGCGGACAGCCTTCGCCTTCGGCTGCCGCTGAATTCAAACGTTGAGCGTCTGTTTTCATCTGGGGCCATTGGCCGCTCCTGGCCGAGAGCCGTCCTCAATAGCCCAGCTCTCCACATGCTCCCAACGCTGCTAGCAACCGCAAAAGCACCCAGAAAGGCCACGCACGTAATGCGTGGCCTTTCTGGGTGCTTTTGCGGTTGCTAGCAGCGTTGGGAGCATGTGGAGAGCTGGGCTATTGAGGACTGCTCTCGGCCAGGAGCGGCCAATGGCCCCAGATGAAAACAGACGCTCAACGTTTGAATTCAGCGGCAGCCGAAGGCTGTCCGCTGGAATTAGTAACGACACCAGCGCGTCCATCGGCTTCTGTGAGGTTCAACGGCCAAAGTAAGCGGCTTGCCTTAGGCAAGTCCGCTTGACTGCTGAGTTATACCCGAAGGCCGGAAGCAAACCAGTGCTACCACAACGATAGTTGGTGGTGCTTGCTGGTAAAGCGCTAGAAACAAAAATGGCTTGAAACCGGCGAAGAGAATGCAGGATCTGTCATTTTTGGACTTCAAATTCTTCAAGTGTCATAGTAATTAGGCCTAACGAAAAAGCTAAGCCGACCGCCGAAGGATGCTCGGCTTGAGCGCCATGTTAGAGCCGGTGGTCACTTGATCTGCGACTTGATTTTGATAAGCAAATCGCTTGGAGCTCCCCAAGACCACTTGCTAACAATGTTGCGCAAGAGAGCCTGCTTTTCCGTCTCATCGACCTTGCCGTCGGCAAGAGCACCTTTCAGAGCATTTCGAATCTCAAAGGCATTGTGGTAGCCTGGGTACAGGTCTTCTACGTTTGAAAAATCAGTCAATGCGGCCGAGAAATTTCCATTTGCGATGTTCTCGAATCCACTACGCTCTGTGTCTTTTGCAGTCACAAATGCATTACTGTTGGGAGAATGCGACGTTATTGACTTGATGACAGCTTCCGTAGTTGCGGCTGATTTCGCTGCATCCGCTTCCGCATATTGAGTTATTGCAATAATAACTTTGTTGAAAGCGGTCATTAAATCTGATGCAGGGATGTCAGGTCGATTGATGGATAATTCGCACAAGCGATAGAGAGATTCCCGGAGGCTAAGGACGTTGGAACTGCGCCCTGGGAGAATAATGACGCTTTGCCCTGCCTGTGCTGATGCTTCACCAACGGCATCCTTTTTCAAAGTACCCTGAAGCTCAAAGTTGTTGCTTGTATCTGGCGCTGGCTCCGCACATACCTTGATTGAGCCAGAATCTGTAGCCTCATTCGATGTTCGTACTATGGCTCCTCGTCTGTCTGAACTGTAATTGAGCCAGTACGTACCAGTTTCTTTGATCTGCTCCATCTGGGCAGGTGGAGTAAAGGTACTACAACCTGTCTGCATAGAAATTGCAGCGATCAAGAACAAGAACCCGGTCAGTGTGCGCATTGTGTTCCTCCTTGGTGTGGTAAGGCGCTAACGTAATCTAGACCGCACCAAGCCGCCGGCCATCTCTGGCGTTTGCGGTCTAAATTGGCACGAAAAAACGCGGGAATGGGCTTATAGCCTAGCTTGACGGTGCACATTATGTATGGAAGCACAGTACTAAATTCAACCATGAGACAAGCCTCCTCTCCTGTATTGCGCGCAACACGGTTGCTGAGACCAGGTCCGTGAGCAAATTCGTTACAAACAGTATGACCTACTCACCGAGCAGGCCTATATGCAATGGGTGCGCATGTTCGTGAAATGGCACGGTTTGCGGCATCCACGCGACATGGGGCAGATGGAAATTGGAGGTTTTCTGGCCATCATGGCTGGATGACGCCTTTGGAGCTTCTAGCTGGACGGCAGCTCAGGGTCGAAAACAGGCCATCTCCAAACTAAACTCCATTCCCAGCCATCTCCCGAGTCCCCCGACACCCCGCACCAAACGCCGAACACCCCCAAAACGCCTTCCCAGCCGCAGGCCCTCGCTTGGCAACACGCTGAACCATGGCTTTCCCGCATTGAGGACAGCCGGGTATTGGGGAAGCGGCCGGTCGCATTGTGTGAAAAGTGGGTTCCGTCTTGATGGGCCCGGATACAGGCACGGGGCTCGCCAAAGGGGCAGAAGTCCGGGCCTTGATGGTTGAAGCCGCTCCTGTCTGGGCCTTTGCCTCCTTGAGCAATTTCATGAGCGCGGCGCCGTCCATGAGGTGGATATTCCTCCCTGCAGCAAACGCCACAGCCTCCTGAGTAAATCGGCCAGAAGTCACCACAAAGCCGGCAGCGGCCCCATCAGCCGCCATGACTCCATATAGCTCGCGCACCGTGCAAACGCCCACCTTGAAGGCTTTCCACTGCTTGCATTGCACCAGTGTCTTTTCGCCATCCTTCGAGAGGACCAGGTCCACGCCACCATCGGGACCGTAGCCACCGGTTTCCCTGACGCTGTAGCCGCGCCGC
The DNA here is from genome assembly GCF_009827015.1 of Delftia sp. CH05. Taxonomy (NCBI): domain Bacteria; kingdom Pseudomonadati; phylum Pseudomonadota; class Betaproteobacteria; order Burkholderiales; family Comamonadaceae; genus Delftia; species Delftia sp. CH05. Next base: position 2,542 of record NZ_WUMG01000061.1, read on the forward strand.
CGAAATTCCTCACCCACCAGCGTTTCAAATTCCCGCCAGGACATGTTCTGCAGCGCATCCGCACTGGAACTGGCCGAGGTGGTTTCGACCAACTGGCTGCGGCGGCGCTTGCGCACGGCGGAAATGGCCGCGCCGCTCAAGCAGATGATGGGCAGGATGTACTGACCACCGGTAGCCAGGCCCTGCCATATGGCTGTTGTGGCCAATTGGCCGATTTGCTGCGGGCTTTGTGCTGCAGGCAGGGGGCGGATGGCAATGGAGCGCAACACCATGTAGCAGGAAACTGCCAATGCAATGCCGACCCACCAGGGCAGCATGGTGATCAGATCCATGAGGTCTTCTGCCGTGCTGGACTTGCTTTTTCTTGCCACTCCTGCGCCTCCCTTGCTTCAATTGCAAAGCATTTTGCGACATTTGAGGACTGAATGCATTCCCTGGTCAATGGGTGTGATGAAATCCATAGAAATTGACAATGGCAATTTTTTCTGAAATGGCAGTCAATTCTTGCTATTTGCTATTGATTGAGTAGCGGGCAATGCAAGCCTGGCCTATGCAATTGTGGAGACTTGCCGTTTGAGGCAATGGAGCGACCGTGCTCATTGCCGTGAGTCGCGCAGGTGACAGGAGCCTTGGGATGTGAGAGAGCAGTCCTGCGGCTGTCCTTATCTCCAGTGCTGTATGAATTTGTGTCACTTGTTTGGGGGACATACAGGGCCATGGCGGCTACCTAGCATCCGGTCGACTGGAGCGCAAAAGGAGGGCGGGCGATGACTGCGGTGCGGTCATTTCTTCAACGCCGCCGCTTGTTTGCACACCGATTCGAGGCCGAATCCGGCCTTTCACCATCAGGAGCCTTCGCCATGTCCGACCCTGCAAATTCAACGAATGCATTCACACCGTCTGCCGATATCTACAAGGGAATTTCCGTTCTCAGTTCAGAGGACTGGATCGGGCTGACGACGTTCTTCGAGTCTGCAGTCACCGACAACCCGACCACCACGGAGCTGATGCGCGCCATGCTGGGCATGCAGAAGCAGGATGCTTTCAGGCCGGAGTTTTCCGAAGCGGTGGAGCTGTTCGTCACGCTCAAGGGTGTCGGCCAGAAGTTCAAGGCCGATGTGCAGGACAAGATGCTGACCCTTGCCGACGATATCGTTCAGTACAACGATGTGGCGGCAACCACCTATGAACGGCTGATCGAGCTGGTGGACCGTTTTGATCTGGAGGGGGCGCCCACCCCATCGGCGGAGCCGGCGGTGGAAGCGAAATGGAAGGCCCTGGTCAAGGTTTGGGAAAGCGATACGCCCAGCGGGCGTTCGGAGCAGATCAAGCGCAATTTCAGCAGCGCGCTGGAGCAGTTGATTGAAGACGCCAATGCACGATCGGTGCGTGCCTTTGCGCTGCAGAACTCCATTCTTGACAACGGCAACGGAATACTGATGCGCCTGAATGCCTGCAAGACCGCATTCAATGGACAAAAGCAAAAGTTTACGACCACTCTGGGCGCCGAGGGTGCTGCCAACCAGAAGCTGAAGGCCGCCGTGGAGAAGCTGGAGAACGACTTGAAGGCCCTGCGCCGCAAGGAAAAGGATGAAGTCATCGTGCTGTCCACGTCTCCAGCCTATCTGGCCATTCCGCTTTTCGGGCCGCTGATTCTGGCGGGGGTGGATATCGGTGTGGGTGCGGACCTTGCGGTCACGCGCAGGAAGATTGCCGAGAAGGTGGATGAGGTGAGAACCATCCAGGCCACGATGGCCACGAACGAGCGATTCATCGGCTACTACAACCGAAGCAATGATCGCTTTGACAGCATCAGCAAGAGCATTGAAGACCTGGGTCCCAAGCTCAAGACGCTGGGCGAGGCATGGCGTGCGATTTCTGCCGATCTGGGCAACATACACAAGGTCTTGAGCACCACAGGCCGCAAGTCCCTGCAAGGGGAAAACTGGTTCAGCCTGACGGTGGTGCTGGGCACGGCCAAGAAGGGCTGGGCGCGTGTCGCCGGACAGGCAGACCATTTCCGCCGTTTTGGCGGCACGCCGAAGAAGGCGCAGAGCGTGGACCAACTGGTGGAGCTTGCCAGCAAGAAGGCAGCCTGAGCGATCTGCTCCGGCCTTTGTCCCACCGCTGCACAGGTGCAGTGCCTTACCTGGAACCACCCGCCATGACTTCAGCAATGACTCCCGCGCTCACTGCCGCGATGACTCCCATTGAATTGCGAACCCTGATCGATCGCTACCGTGCCGAGGGCCTGGTGCCGCCAGGGCCGCTGGTCTGCAGCGGTGGCCGGGCGCCGGACGGCAGCTTCAATCCCTTCGGCATCGTGGCCGACCTGGTGGTGGACCTGAAGGTGTTGCTGGACGAGGCCGACGCGGCCGGCCTGCAGGCGCTGGACATCCATGCCGATACCGTGGTGGTGCCCGAGGGGTTCGACAGGCGGCTTGACGGCGCGGTGCGGCGGCTGACGGTGATTGCCCGCCGCATTGTTTCCGAAGGCACGACGGTGCTGCGCATGCTGCATGACGCGGACAACGAGCTCAGCAGGGTGCGCATTTTCGTGGAAGCCGTGGAGGGCCGGTTCACGCTGTACGGCGGCCCCACGCGCGACACCCCTTATGCGCTGGAGGAGGCCTGGGACACGGTGACGCGGCCGCAGTTCAGCAATTTCCTGTGGCAGGACAACCGGGCTGTGGTGAAGCGCACCCCCGTGCCGCCCGGCCTGCTGGAGCATGGCGAGCCGATGCACAGGGTGCTGGCCGCGCTGTTTGCCCTGAGCGCCGGCATGGCGGGCAGGCCCGGCCATAGCGACCACAGCGCGGCCGAACTGGCGTTGTGCCATGAGGCGCTGGGCTGGATCACGCGCTGGTCAGGGGTCGAGTCCGGGTTTGGCGAGTTGATCCAGGCGGCGGGTTCGCTGCAGCGTCTGCTGCCGGTCATGGGTGTTGACGGGCTGGCCAGGCCGATTCCTGATCTGAGCGCCGGCAGCTATCTGTCGCTGGCCAAGGCCCGGCAGGAGGTGATGGCGGCCATGGAGGCCCACCTGCGCAGCCTGCGCGCCAGCGGCGAGCTGGCAGGTGCCGTGGGCAGCGTCGCGCAGGCGTTTGCCGACCGGGATACCTTGGACCTCAAGACGCTGGAGGCACGTTGCACCGAGCTGGAGCAGCGGTTGATTCAGCAGATCGAGGCCCTTGACCGCGCCGCACGCACAGTGCGCCAGGAGGAGCTTGAAGCGGAACTTGCCGCCATGCGGCTGAAGCTGGCGAGCGACGTTGCCCAGATCGTGCGCACCGTGAAGATGAGCCTGGAAATCGCCTTTGGCGTCATCGCAGTCGCGGGCAGTGTGGCCGCCCTGTGCGTGGGCGTGCCGCCCGATCCGAAGGCGTTGACCGAGACCGGTCAGAAAGGCGTGCTCGGCCTGAAGGACTTGTACGGGCAGGCCAAGACGCTTGGCGGCAGCATAGACGGCCCGCTCAAGGCGCTGAAGGCGCTGGGCCAGTCGTTTGCCATTCCGCTGCAATGGGCCAGGCACAACTCCAGCACGCTCAAGAATCTGGTGGATCCCGCCAAGGGCGCATTGAATGCGGTGCTGCCGGTGATCCGTGGGCCGCTGGGCGGGCTGGATGTCGAGGGGATTTCCCGGGAACTGGGCGACACCATGCGTGCACTTGCGCTCATGCCGGATGCCAATGAAGCCAAGGCCGCCTGGACGGTGCTGGAAAACGATGCAGTCAACCGGCTGGATCTGGTGCTTGCCACGGAAGGCACCGAGGCGGCCGTGCGCAACACCGCCAACACCCTCAAGACACAGGTGCAGAAAGTGGCCGTCTATGGCCGCCTGCTGGCAGAGCAAAGCGCATCCAAGAATGCCATTGCCCGTGAGCTTGCCACGCTGAAGCTGGAGTACGTTGCGGTGATCGGCAAGCGCAAGCGCCTGCAGGCGCTGGAGCAGCAGGCGCTGACAGAGCTGGAGCGCAGCTCGCGGCTGCAGGGGGAAATCACCCTCAGGGCAGAAAGTGCGCGCCGCGGCTTCTTCGTGGACTGCTTCGGGGTCCGCGCCGCACAGGCCTACGAGACAGGCAAGCAGCCCGGCCACCGTCTTTCGATGCCGGGCACGGCCGCTGCCATGGCAGATGCACACGCCACCCTGCTGGCAGACCACGCCAGCGCGCAGGCGGCCAATGCGAGGACCCAAGGGGATCTGCGGCGGGAATTGCGGGTCACTGACGCCGCGCTGCTGCAGCAGCTGGCGCATGGGCAGCCCATCAGCCTGTCCATTGCCACCAGCCATCCGGCACTGGCCAGCTACCGCCGCATCCGCCTTTCGTCGGTGCAGGCCTGGCTGGAGTTTGCCGATGCCTCGGCCCAGCGCATCGATATCGACATGGTGACCGGCAGCGATTTTCACGACAGCACGGGCAACGGGGACGAGAGGCTTTTCTGCTCGCCCCTGAAGATCAACTTCACCTACGCCGGCGACCAGATCGAGTTCTCGCAGCACCTGGGAGATGTCTGCCCGACGCCGTTCACGACGTGGCTGATCGAAGTGTTGGAGCCCCGACGGATGCCGGCAGCGCCTCGGGCCCTGCGCCTGCTGATGGCCGGCACTGCCGCCAGATGAGCCGGCTTCTGTGGCTGCCCGCCGCTGCCACGGCGCTGTGCTGCGGTGGCGCCATGGCAGCGAGCTGCCGCGTCGAAGCCGAGCCCGCGCGTGAGCCAGTCGCACGGCAGGTATGGACCGATATCGCCGAGTTCTCGTTCCTGACCGGGCTGGATCTGGACGATGCCAGCGGCCGCATGACGCTGGTAAGGAGCCTGGAGAGCATGCAGTCGTTCCCTGCGCTGAAGGCGGCATCGGCCGCTTGGGGCACGCTGCGTGCCCGTATCGACGGGCTGGCCGATACGGTGCAAAAGCTGGGGCAGGCCGTCGGGCGTTTGCAGCAGCTGTGCGACCAGCTGGATGCCGTTTCGCTGACCCCCGACGCACCGCTGGACGAGGCCCGGTGGAATGCGGGTGTCGCAGCCGTCGAGACGGAGATGGATGCGGCCATTGCGGCGGCTGCACCCGTCGTGGCGCAAATGGAAAGTCATGCCTCGCTGCTTCGCGTGGCCGCCGCGCACCATGCCAGGCAGCCGCCACCGGCAAACGCGGTGGTCCGCCTTGGGCCCGCGCCGCAGGCGATGGCAACGGAATTCAGCACCCTGGCATTGCGCTGGCGGGCCGTGGCCTCCGACCTTGCAAATGCTCGCCGTATCTTGCCGGTGAGGCCGGTGCGTGGTTCATCCGCGCCCTTGATCGCCATGACGGCCGCCATGCGGGAACTGGCACGGATCTCCGCCGAGGCGCACGCGCTCTCGGCCCAGCGGCTCAGCAATGCGGAATTTGGGCGCTACGAGACGGGCGACTACCTGTACGACCAATGCCCCATGCTCAAGGACCGTCAATGGGTCGGGCTGCAGAACCTGTATTGGAGCGAAAGGCGCAACGCGGTAGCGCTGCTGCAGGGCACGGGCCTTGTGTCGCCCCCGGGGCTGTACAACGTCAAGCCATGGCAGATTTCCTTCCCGGCCATGATTCTGGGCGCCGACAGATGGAGGTTCATGCGCACCGGCAAGGGCTACTGGCTGGTCCAGAATGCGGCGTTCGGACCGGGCACCATGGCGCTCGATGTCACCAGCGTGGCCGGGAAATCGCATCTTGAACTGAAGATGACGGCGTCAGCGGGAGACTCCCCACGCTTCAGCGGCCAGCAGTGGCGCTGTGCGCCCAGCGACCTGCCGGGCCAGTTCCATCTCTACAACCGCTTCCTGTCGGATGCCGTCGTGCTGGATACGGCCAATAACAATGGCATTGCCGTCATGCTGCCGGCCACCAGCCGCTCCTCTGGCCAGTATTGGCGTGTGATCGAGCGGTAAGAGGTGCCAGGGGGCAGGACCCCCTTGATCTCAACCGCACTTGAGGTTGCATGCTCCAGGCTTCTCGTCGCCATGGCACTGCGCCATGGCCGGCGCAGACCCTGCAACCAAGAAGCATCCATGCCCCATCAAGATTCCCTCACGCTGGACGATCAGGTCCGGCCGACGACCGCCGAGAGCTGGTCCATCCTGTCCTCCCCCTACCGCCTGACGACGATCGGCATCGTCTCGCTGGTGGCCTTGATTGCCTTTGAGGCCCTGGCCGTGGCCACCGCCATGCCAGCGGTGGCCCGCGCGCTCGATGGGGTGCCGCTGTACGCGGTTGCCTTTGGCGTGACCCTGGCCACCAGCGTGGTGGGTATGACGGTGGCCGGCGGCTGGTGCGACGCGCGCGGGCCGGCGGCGACGCTGTGGTCTGGCATGGCGTGTTTTGTGGCGGGGCTGCTGCTGGCGGGCTTTGCGCCTTCCATGCCGGTGTTTCTGGCGGGGCGGCTGGTTCAGGGGCTGGGGGCCGGTGGCATGTCGGTGGCGCTGTACGTGCTGGTGGGCCGGCGGTATCCCGAGGCACTGCGGCGGCGCATTTTTGCGGCGTTTGCCACGGCCTGGGTGGTGCCCGCGCTGGTAGGGCCGGCGTTGAGCGGCCTGGTGGTGGAGCACCTGGGCTGGCGCTGGGTGTTCCTGGGCGTGCCCCTGCTGGCCTTGCCGGCCGGGGCGATGCTGCGCCCGTCGCTCCAGGGCCTGGGCGGCCATGGCCAGGGCATGCAGGGCGGTGTGCGGCGCGGGCTGTGGGCCCTGGGCGCGGCCACGGGCATCTGCCTTCTGTATGTGGGCGGGCAAAGGCAATCGGCGGGCGCCTTGGGTGCGGTGGCGGTGGCCGCGGCCTTGTCGCTGGTCTGCACCTGGAAGCTCTTGCCGGCCGGCACGCTGCGCGCCGGGCGCGGGCTGCCCAGCGTGATCGCCTTGCGCGGGCTGGTGTTTGCGGCGTTCTTCGGGGCCGAGGCGTTCCTGCCGCTGGTGCTGGCGCGCGAGCACGGGCTGTCAGCGCCCATGGCGGGGCTGGTGCTGAGCGCGGGTGCGCTGGGCTGGTGTTCGGCCTCCTGGTACCAGGGACACAGCCGCAACGGCTGGAGCCGCCACCGCTTCCTGCGTGTGGGCACCAGCGCGGTGCTGGCGGGTGTGCTGCTGACGGCATCCGTGGCCTGGCCGGCCGTGCCCGTGTGGGTGGCGGTGGTGGGCTGGATCGTGTCGGGGCTGGGCATGGGCCTGCTGTCGGCAAGCCTGTCGGTGCTCACGTTGTCCATGTCCGCGCCCGGCGAGCAGGGCGCCAACAGCTCGGCCCTGCAGCTGTGCGAGGCCATTGCCGTGGCGGCCACCCTGGCCATTGGCGGATCGCTGTTCGCGGCTTTGCTGGAGACTTCGGCCCATGCGGCCTATCTGGCGAATTTTGGGGTTGCGGCGGGGGCGGCGGTGTTGGCGGCGGTGATCGTGGGGCGAACGGATACGCGGCAGGTGTTTGTGGGGTGAGGGGGCCGGCTTTGCCATCACAAAGATCGCTGGATGAGTGTTTAAGCCTGGCTCTGTAGGACGTGCGCGCAGGGGCTGGCGCGCCCCGGGACCACGCCTTGCCCCGTGGCGCCTGTGCTGTGATGGCGGCTTGTCCAACCAACGCACAGGAGAAACACATGTCCGAGAAAACCGCTTCCGTCCATTGGGAAGGTGCAGGCAAGACCGGCCAGGGCCGCATCAGCACGGAGACCGGCGCGCTCAAGGACCATCCCTACGGGTTCGGCAGCCGCTTCGGGGATGACCGCAAGGGAACGAATCCCGAGGAGATCGTGGGCGCCGCACATGCGGCGTGTTTCACGATGGCCTTTGCCTTTGCCTGCGAGAAGGCGGGCATCGCCACCGAGATGCTGGACACCACGGCCAAGGTCCGGCTTGCCAAGGATGGCGAGGGCTTCAAGATCGACCGCATTGCCCTCACGCTGCAGGCCAAGGTGCCCGGTATCGACGATGCGCAGTTCCAGAAAATCGCCCAGGAGGCCAAGTCCCAGTGCCCGCTGTCCAAGGCACTGGCAGGCGTGCCCGAAGTGACCTTGGTGGCGACGCTGCTGCATTGAACGCGCAGGCCCTTTGGGCCTTTGCCGCGCGGTGACGCGGCCTCAATCCTCCAGTACCAGCCTTCCCCGCATGGGCAGCGCATGCGAGGGATACGAGCAAAAGTAGGTATAGCTCTCGCCCTTGCGCAGGCGCGCCACGGGGAAGGTGACCGAGGCGTGCTCGCCGCCCGACAGCATTTGCGTGGCGGCGATGACACGTGCGTCGGCGTGGTCCACCCAGGCCCGGTCTGGGCCGGCTTGCAGGCCGTCGGCGATCACGGCGTCGATGTCGGCGCTGCGGGCCAGCACCCAGTTGTGGCCGGCTTCCTGCCAGGGCTTCCTGCCGGTGTGGACCAGGTGGACGGTGAAGTTCTCGCAGCGCGCGCTGACGCGGATTTCCGCCAGGCTGAAGCGTTTGCCGGGCTGGCCTTCAATGGTGGTTTCGCAGGCGGGATGGGCCACGCTGGATGCGGGCGTGGGGTGGGCATGCTGGGCCTGGGCGTTCAGGCAGAAGGCGGCCAGCAAGGCAGCGGCGGCGGTGATGCGGGTATGCATTCGGAATCTCCAAAAAAGCGGATGGATCTGGAATCGGCGACCGGGCTCAGGCCGCAGCCGTCAGCCCGTCCACGATGACCTGGGGCAGGCCCTGGGAGCAGGGCTCCACCCGGGCCTGCACGCCGTAGACGCGGGCCAGCAGGGCGGGGGTGACGGCTTGGGCGGGCGGGCCGTCGGCCAGCAGCTGGCCTTGCTTGAGCACGATGACGCGGTCGGCGCGGCGCAGGGCTGCGCCCAGGTCGTGCAGTACGACCAGGGTGGTCATGCCGTGGCGGCGCGTTTGCTCGCGCACCAGCTGCATGACGTGGAACTGGTGGTTGAGGTCCAGGGCAGACAGGGGTTCGTCCAGCAGCAGCACGCGCGGTTCGCGGATCAGGGCCTGGGCCAGGCCTGCAAGTTGGGACTGGCCGCCAGACAGCTCATCCAGATGGCGCATGGCCAGGTGGGCGATGCCCAGGTGCTCAAGCAGGGCGGCAGCCTGGGTGACCGCATCCGGGGAGCCGGCCTGCTGCGGGCGCGTGGTGTGTGGCGAGGCCCTGCGCGCGGCCAGCAGTGATTCGATGACGCGCAGGTGCACGGCGGCCGGCAGGGCCTGGGGCAGGTAGACGATGCGGCGCGCGCGCTCGGCCAGGCTGGCGTGCTGCAGTTCCTGGCCTTCCAGCGTGATGCTGCCCTGGGCGCGCACCAGGCCGGCCAGGGCACGCAGCAGGGTGGATTTGCCGCTGCCGTTGGGCCCCAGCACCACGGTGAGCGTGCCGGCGCGCAGCGGGGCGATGTCCAGCGATTCGATGACGCGTCGGCGCCCGGAGGAGACGCTGAGACCCTCGATCTGCAGACCATCTTGCGTGAGAGGTGGCAGATAGGTGGGTGCGAAGTGCGGGGTGTTCAGGGAGGTGTTTAGGGTGGTGCTCATGTCCGCCCCCGCGTGCGCAGCACGATGGCCAGGAAGAAGGGAATGCCCACCAGCGAGGTGACGATGCCCACCGGATGATCACGCCCGGGATCAGCGTCTTGGAGGCCACCGAGGCCAGCGACAGCACCAGCGCGCCGACCAGGGCGGCGGCGGGCAGGTAGAAGCGGTGGTCATCCCCCACCATGCGGCGCGCGATGTGCGGTGCCACCAGGCCGATGAAGCCGATGCTGCCCACAAAGGCCACGGACAGCGCGGCCAGCAGGCTGATGCGCAGCAGGGCACCCAGGCGCAGGCGGCGCACGTCCACGCCAAAGCTGGCGGCACGGTCCTCGCCCAGGCGCAAGGCGGTGAGGCGCCAGGCGTTGAGCAGCGAGAACGGCAGCACCAGGGCCAGCGCGGCGGCCAGCCCGGCCACCTTGGGCCAGGTGGCGCGCGAGAGGCTGCCCATGGTCCAGAAGACCAGGCCCTGCAGCGCCTCGGCCGTGGCCACGAACTGCAGCAGCGAGACCAGGGCGTTGAAGCTGAACACCAGGGCAATGCCGAACAGCACCACGCCCGATGCGCTCATGCCGCCCCAGCGCGCCACCAGATCCAGCAGCAGGGCCGAGGCCATGGCGAACAGGAAGGCGTTGGCAGGCACGGCCCAGGCCGTGGGCACGCCGGGCAGGCTGCAGTCCAGCACGATGGCCAGGGCCGCGCCAAAGGCGGCGGCCGAGGACAGGCCCAGCGTGAACGGGCTGGCCAGCGGGTTGGCCAGCACTGTCTGCATCTCGGCGCCGGCCAGGCCCAGGGCCAGGCCCACGGCCACGGCCATCAAGGCGTAGGGCAGGCGAATGTCCCAGACGATGACGCGCAGCGCAGGCGGCGCCTGGTCGGCATGGCCCAGGGTGGCGATCAACTGGTCCAGCGCCAGCCCGGAGGGGCCGGTGGTGAAGTCCAGCAGCAGCGCGCCCACGATGGCCGCAGCCAGCAGGGCCAGCACCAGCACGCGCAGGGCGGTCAGGCGCCGGTAGCCCCTGGCCAGCGGTGCTGCATTGGCGGCCGGGCTGGCGAGCTCCACGGGCAGGTCGGCGGCCATGTTCATCGCGCGGCTCCGCTGGCCGCTGTGGCCGCTGCCTTGGCAGGCGCATCGCTCCAGAAGGCGCCGTGCATGGGCAGGGCGGGCAGGAAGCGGCGGTTGATCTCGTCCAGTGTGGCCTGGGGATCGATGTCGCCAAAGCGCTCTGGGTAGAACCACTTGGCCATGGCCTCGATGGCCAGGATATTGGTGGGCGCGTCGTAGAAGTTGTGCCACAGGCCGTGGGCGCGGCCCTGGTGAACGGCGCCCAGCACGTCGAAACCGGGGCGCGCGGTCAGCGCCTGCAGGCTGGCCGAGAGGTCGGCCGGCGCCACGCCGCTGCCGGCCTTGAGCATGAGGCGGTTGCTCTGCGGGCGGCTGCCGGTGGCGATGTAGACCTCGGGGTCGGCGGCGATCAGGGCTTCCTGGTGCATGTCGCCGATGGCGCCGGGCACCTTGGCGGCCGCGACGTTGATGCCGCCGGCCGCCTCGATGAACTCGCCCATGTTGCCCTTGCCCACGGTGTGGCAGCAGCCGTCCCAGACGCCGGCCAGCAGCTCGGCGAAGACGCGCGGGCGCTGGCTGGTGGGAATGCCCTCCACGCTCTGGCGCACCTGCTGCAGGTGCTGCTCGTAGAAGCGCGCATAGGCCTCGGCCTGTTCCTCGCGGTGCACGGCCTTGCCCAGGATGCGCATGCTGGCCAGGGTGTTGCGCACGGGTTGGGCGCGAAAGTCGATGAAGACCACGGGCACGCCGGCCTTCTTGAGATCGTTGACCAGGCTGCTCTGGCGCCCCGGCCCATGTCCGCCCAGGCCGAAGATGGCGATGTCGGGCCGGGTGGAGACCGATTGCTCGGCGCTGACGCTGTCTTCCGAGGTGCGGCCGATGACCGGGATGCGGTCTATGGCCGGGAAGCGGCGCCGGTAGTCGGCATAGCCGTTGGGGTCGGCGAAGGGCAGCTCGCCCTGCCACCCGGCGATGCGGGCCAGGGGCTGGTCACCCTCGATCAGGGCCAGGGCGTAGAGGAAGCGGCCCTCGCCCAGCAGGATGCGGTCCACCTTGGCGGGAATTTCGACCGTGCGGCCGACGATGTCGACCACGGTGGCGGCCGGTGCATTGGCAGCGGTGCCGGCAGGCGACGCCGCAAGCGCGGAGGCGGACAGCAGGGCGGCGGCGCAGGCTGCGGCCAGCGCCAGCAGGGTGCGGCGTGTAGGGAGACGTTTGGTGGATGTCATGGTGTGGCCCGGGCTCAGAAGGACAGGTCCAGGCCCGCCGTGTAGGTGCGGCCCGCGCCCGGCACGCCGTAGAGCTGAAAGCCGTCCAGCGAGGCGCCGATGCGGCTCCAGTAGAAGTGGTTGGTGAGGTTGTTGATGTTGAAGCGGGCCGTGAGCTGGCGGTTGATGCGCCAGCTCAGCGCCAGGTTCTGCACGAAGTAGCTGGGCGCTTTTTCGTGGTCGGCCACATAGATGGGGTGCACGCCGTTGGGGCCGTTTACGGTGCTGGACGTATTGTTCTGGCCGCCCACCATGACGTTGTCCGTATAGCGGCGCTCGCCCACGTACTGCGCGCCCCAGCTCAGGGTGACGGCGGGCGTGACCAGGAAGGAGGTCCAGACGCTGCCGCTCCAGTCGGGCACGTTCCTGGCCTCGGCACCTTCGTTTGCGCCCTTGGTGAGACGGCTCTTCAAGTGGGACAGGCCGGCGTACACCGACCAGCGCGACGTGATCTCGCCCTGGGCGCCCAGCTCGAAACCCTGCACCCGCTTGGCGGGCAGGGCGCGCACGGGCGAGACGCTGTCGGGGCTGTACTCCCACGATTCACTCAGCTCGGTGCGGAACACGGCGCCGGTCAGCGACAGGCGCCCGCCCAGCACGTCCCACTTGCTGCCTGCCTCCCAGGTGCGCGACAGGGCCGGCGCATAGGCCAGCTGGGCGGCCGTGCCGTAGACGCCGTTGTTCGTGGTCACGCCCATGGCCGAGGGCTGGGCCGCACGGCTGTAGGAGACATAGATGGAGCCCTCGCTGGCCGGCTTGTAGACCAGGCCCAGGCGGCCGCTGAGCGCGCCGTCCGTGCGGCTGGCGCCGCCGTTGTTCGCCTGTCAGCGGTCGTAGCGCAGCGCCGTCTGGGCCTGCCAGCGCGGCGAGAAGGTGATGGTGTCGTTCACATACACGCCCGCGTTCTGCACCGTGGCGCGCGCACTGCCCGCGGCCACCACCGTGGGCGTGCCCGGGAAGGTGGTGGCCGGGTTGGCCATGTCGAAGCCCAGCGTGCCCGTGGGCAGGTCCATGCTGCGCTCGCGGTCGCCATAGGTCTCGCGGTACAGCTCCAGCCCTGCCGTGAGGTCGTGCTTGAAACCTGCCGTCTCGAAACTGGTGCGCACATCGGTCTGGTTGTTGGCGATGGTGTAGCGCTTGGACACTGGCACCGAGGCCAGGCGCAGCGAGGCATTGGCGCCCGTGGTGTTCACCAGGCCGTAGTCGCCATAGGACAGGATGCCGCCCGGCGCCGTCACCAGCCCGCCCAGGCCTACATAGCCCAGCGAGTTCTTGCTGCTGCCGCTGTTGAAGCGCGCGGGCGCCAGCACGCTCCAGTTGTCCGAACGCTCGTAGCGGAACTGGTTGCGCACCGTGGTCGTGGGCGAGAGGTCATGCTCCACGCGGGCCGTCACCATATCCGTGCGCGACTGCTGGGTGTAGAGGTTGGAGGCGCCGTACCAGGCATTGCGCGGCACGCCCGGCATCACCTGGCCGCCCGTGCCGCGCTGAATGGGCAGGCCGCCATCGGGCGTGTTGTCGTCCACCTGGTGGAAGACGTTGACCACGGTGCGCGTGGAAGTGCCCAGGCCGTGGGCGAACGAGGCTGCCACGCCGTAGCGGTCGTAGTCCACCACGTTGCGGCCGGCCACGTCGTTCTGGTGCTTCATGAGGTTCAGGCGCACGGCGCCGGTCTCGCCCACGCTGCGGTTCAGGTCGGCCGTGGCGCGGCGGTAGCCATCGCTGCCCACGCCCATCGAGCTGTTGTAGAACGTGTCGCGCCTGGCTTCCTTGCTGACCAGGTGGACGCTGCCGCCCACGGCGGACACGCCCGACTCCACCGAGCCCGTGCCTTTGTAGACCTCGGCCTGCTCCAGGTTGAAGGTGTCGGTGCGGCTGGCCATGCCGCCGTCGCGCACGCCGTCGATGGTGATGGCCTGCTCGGCCGAGAAGCCGCGGATGGTAAAGAAATCTCCCCAGCCCAGGTTGCCCTCGCCCGAGGTGAAGGTGATGCCGGGCACGTTCTGCAGCACCTCCTGCAGGCTCTGGGCGTTTTGCTCGCGGATCAGCTCGGCCGGCACCACGCTGATGCTTTGCGGCGTGTCGCGCAGCGGCTGGGTGAGCTTGGGCGACTGCACGGCTGCGGGCTGGTAGGCAGGCGCCTCACGCGTGGAGCGGACCTCGACCGTGCCCAGGGGCGATGCCGGAGCGGCCGCAGTCTGGGCCACGGCCAGGATGGAGAAGGCGCCCAGCGTCAGGGCAAGGCTGGTGGACAGGGCCGGAGGGAAACTGTTGGAGTGCTGAGAAGACATGGCGACGAATCACTAGAATGAAAATCGTTCTTATTGACGAGCAGGACTCTAGTGACGCGACAGCGCAGACAGGCCAGCGGCCGCCGGGCAAATGCAATGCTCCATTGCACAGGCCGCCGCCACAACATTCCATTACAAAACGCCGTGCGCCAATGCAATCCATGAGCGCACCAGCCGCCGCATCCCCGGCCGCCCAGGGTCCGCGCATCCTGGTGGTGGACGACGATCCCGACATCCGCGAGCTGCTGTGCGACTACCTGCGCGCCTCGGGCATGCGCCCGGCCGCCGTGGGTGACGGCCAGGCCATGTGGGACTGGCTGGGCCGGCATGCGGCCGACCTCATCGTGCTGGACCTGATGCTGCCCGGCACCGACGGCCTGGCCCTGTGCCGCAGCCTGCGCGAACGCACCCACATCCCCGTGGTCATGCTCACGGCGCGCGGCGCCTTGCTGGACCGCATCCTGGGCCTGGAGATGGGGGCCGACGACTACCTGCCCAAGCCCTTCGATCCGCGCGAGCTGCTGGCGCGCATCAAGGTGGTGCTGCGCCGCGTGGCCCAGGCACCGGCGCCGGCCAGCGAGCCGGAGCATCTGCCCGTGCTGCGCTTTGCCGGCTGGACGCTGGACATGCGCGCGCGCGAGCTGCGCTCGCCCCAGGCCGTGCTGGTGCCGCTGGCCCAGTCCGACTACCGCGTGCTCTGCGCCCTGGCCAGCAACCCGCACCGCACGCTGAGCCGCGACTACCTGGCCGACCATGTGTTCGGTCGCGAGCGCCAGGCCCAGGACCGCGCCATCGACGTCTGCGTCAGCCGACTGCGCCAGCACCTGGAAGACCCCGCGCGCCAGGCCAGCCTGATCCGCACCGTGCGCAACGCCGGCTACGTGCTGACCTGCGATGTGGTGCCGCAGGCATCGTGATGGCTTGGGCACAGACCGGCGCGCTGCTGCGACGCCTGTGGCCGCAGACGCTGTCGGGGCGCGTGGCCCTGATCCTGGTGGCCGGCATGCTGGCCGCCCAGGCGCTCACGGGCACCATCTGGTGGGAAAGTCGGCGCAGCCAGCTCCTGGAAGTGCCGTTGCGCCTGCTGGGCGCGCGCGCCGCTGATTCGCTGCTGCTGCTGTCCTCGCTGCCGCCCGAGGCGCGCGCCGCCGCCGTGGGCACGCTGAGCACGCAGGGCTACCAGCTGGCCCTGCTGGACGGCGCCCAGGCGCGGCACCTCATGGACCGCCAGCAGACCGACGCTGCCGATGCAGCCGACGTCATGGCCGGCGAGTTGCTGGCCGATGTGCTGGCGCGGCGCGTGGGCGCTGTCGTGCCTTTTCACCTGCTGGCGCTGGAGCTGCATGGCGGCGCAGAGACCCTGCTCACTGCCCATGAGCCCGAAGCCCATGTGCGCATGCTGCTGGGCCTGGGCAACGGCCAGTGGCTGCAGGTGCAGGCCGTGGAGGGCGAGGCTGGCTACCCCGTCAGGCCCTATTGGGCGTTGGCCGACTATGTGCTGCGCATCTACCTGCTGCGCATCATCGTGGTCGTGGTGGTGGCCCTGCTGGCCGTGCGCCTGGCCATGCGCCCGCTGGCGCGCATGGCCAGCGCGGCCGACGCGCTGGGCAAGGACCTCAAAAGCCCGCCCCTGCCGCTGGACGGCCCGCGCGAGGTGCGCCAGGCGGCCCAGGCCTTCAATGCCATGCAGCAGCGCATCGCCGATGGCGTGGCCGAGCGCACGCGTTTCTTTGCAGCCGTCTCGCACGACCTGCGCACGCCCATCACGCGGCTGCGCCTGCGCTCGGAAATGCTGGAGCCCGAAGCCCTGCGCGACAAATTCCGCCGCGATCTGCAGGAGATGGAAGCCATGGTCACCGCCACGCTGGACATGCTCACCGGCGCCGACGCGCGCGGCGAGCACCAGGCGCTGGACATCAACGCCCTGGTGCAGGGCGTGGCCCAGGACCTGGGCGAGGCGCATGGAGTGCACATCCCCATCACGGGCCGCGCCCTGCGCCCGCTCGATTGCTATCCCCACAGCCTGCGCCGCTGCCTGCAGAACCTGCTGGAGAACGCGCTGCGCTATGGCCGCGACGCCGAACTGCGCATCAGCGACAGCGACGATTTGCTGCGCATCGACGTGCTGGACCGGGGGCCGGGCATTGCCCAGGAGCAACTGGCCCAGGTGCTGGAGCCGTTCTACCGCATGGAGGCCTCGCGCAACGCGGGCTCTGGCGGGTTTGGCCTGGGCCTGTCCATTGCCGATGCCGTTGCCAAGGCGCACGGCGGGCGCATTGTGCTGGCCAACCGCGAAGGAGGTGGTTTGAAAGCGGTGTTACATTTACCGCGCTCCAATGGGCGGGCGTACTGACCGACACGCAACAAACCTCTTTATGTGCTTCCTGAAACGGGCCTTTTATGGCCTTTTGCTCTTGTGCGCCTGTGCCGGCAACGGCTTTGCGACACCGCTATTCATTCAAAGCGGTACCTGGATTGTGGATTCCGAGCTCAATGGCCTGCCGGGCAGGGGCATGGCTATCGACGTGCAAAACCAGCACTTGGTCATGCAGGTCTACAACTACAACCGCGCGGGTCGGCCCACGTTCCATCTGGCTTCCGGTCCGCTCAATGGTCTGCAATTCAAGGGCCCCCTGAGCCAGTACCGGGGAGGCCGGTTCTTTGGCAGCGGTGAACGCGTAGGCTGGGAGGATGAGGTGGCCGGCGAGGTGCGTATCCGGTTCGAAAGCTCCACCTCGGGCTTTATCCAGTTTCCCGGCGAGCCGGAGGTGGCCATGTCTCGCTTTCGTTTCGACGCCGTGCCCGAGGGATTTGCTCTGAAACCGGGCTCGTTAGAGGGTTGGCTGGCCATGGAGTACGACGAACAGGGTAGCCCGTATGCCGCATGGCATTTGGAACTGAGGCAGGGCGCCGGTCCTGATAAAAAACTGTCGCTGACAGTGGCATCCGCCCCGGTGATCGAAAAATCCATGTCCACCGTCAACCCTTGTACCCTGAAGAAGGACGGCTGGATACGGTGCGATGTCATGTTCGAGCAGGGAGAGTCTTGGCAAAGGCCTGCGGTATTTGAAATCAGAAGATCCGTGAATGGACTGGAGGGTTTCATTACCCGCACTGCATTGCCAAATTTGATCAGAAAGCTGCGCGGGAATAAATATCATTTCTACGATGACGCTAATTCTGTAGACCATCGGCTGGTACATACAAAGAATCTGCATGGCAAGTACACCTATGTGCCGGAGCCCGGCACTTGGATCGTTAGCAGCGAACTCAACGGCAAGCCTGGGCGTGGAATGGCGCTGGACTGGCAAAACGGAGTAATTGTCATGCAGGTCTACAACTATGAAGAAAATGGTGACCCCAGTTTCCATCTGGGGGTTGGCAAGGTTTCCGATAATCCATCATCTGGGACCGGCACTATGGATGTCACGACTCGGCTGAAACGCTACGCCGGTGGGCGTTACTTTGGTAGTGATGGCATGAGCGGTCATGAGGACGCCGATGTGGGCGAAGTACAAATGGTCTTTCTGTCGCCTCTGAAGGGTCGGGTGAAATTTCCTGGGGAGTCTTGGAAGGATATGGAAAAATTTCAGTTTGGCTATGGAGAAAAAAATCCGCAGGCGCTTCTCGGGATATGGGCTTTGCAAAATGTGTTGGACCAAAGATGGTGGCTGGAATTGTTCAAGGTTGAAGGAAAATATGCCTTGGGTCAAAGTGTGATGTGCCATTTTGATGACCCCGATGAGAAAATTTTAGAATATCGTGGAACCGTTCGTTGTGTGACGAATTATCAAAATGAAGATTTTCAGCAAATTTTCACTTTTGATTTTTCACCCGAGTACCGGGCAGTTCCCGCATTCTCGTATCAAAGATCTTATGGAAAAACTCATTTCCCCGAGAAAGGATTTGCTGTGCAGGTTTTCGATAAAAATCGTACTCCCATAGGATTTGACAGTATTCTCCATTGAGAAAATCATGGCATCTAAAGTCATCTGCGATGCCTGGATTTGGCGGACTTCCGGTCAACCCACCATTTGGTGGACAAAGGCACCAGCTGCCAAAATTTAATGGGCAGATTGAGGCCATAAAAGAATCATCATGAATTTTTTGAAACAGGCATTTTATGGCTTCGTACTTTTGTGCGCCTGTGCCACTAACGGCTTTGCGACCCCCATTTTCATCCAAAGCGGCACCTGGATCGTGGACTCCGAGGTCAATGGCCTGCCGGGCCGAGGCATGGCCATTGACGTGCAGAACCAGCATCTGGTCATGCAGGTCTATAACTACAACCGCGCAGGCCAGCCCACGTTCCACCTAGCCTCCGGTCCTCTCAATGGAGTGCAATTCCAGGGCCGGCTGGTTCAATATCGTGGTGGCCGCTTTTTTGGTAGCGGCGAACGCGTAGGCCGGGAGGATGAGGTGGCCGGCGAGGTGCGTATCCGGTTCGAAAGCTCCACCTCGGGCTTTATCCAGTTTCCCGGCGAGCCGGAGGTGGCCATGTCCCGCTTCCGGTTCGATGGAGTGGCCGATGGGTTTTTGCTCAAGCCCGATTTCCGCGAGAGCTGGGTGGCCATGGAGTTCGATGAGGCCGATCGACCCACATCGGCATGGCATATTGACATGTACCGCGATCCTGCGAACGGGGACGTGGAGTCTCTGCTGCTGGCGTCCTCCCCCTGGTATGAAAGCTCTCTGGCCACCTCCAATCCTTGTACCTCCATGGGCTCCGGCGGATGGGTGCGGTGCAACGTCACGTTCGAGCGCGGCGCACCCGAGCAGCAGCGCGCCGTCTTTGAAATCCGCAAGTCTGTGCACGGCCTTGAAGGTTTTGTTACACGAGCGGCCTCGCCACAGACGCGCACCAGGCTGCGTGGCAGCAAATACGCCAGCTACGACGCCGCCGCTGATGTGAGTCACAGGATGTTGCACCAAAGGTTCCAGGGAATCCGCTTTAGCGAAATGCGCGATTCCGGCATGCACTTTTATGTGCCAGAGCCTGGCACCTGGATCGTCAGCCAGGAGCTCAACGGCAAGCCTGGACGCGGAATGGCCATCGATGTCCAAAATGGCAACTTTGTCATGCAGGTCTACAACTATGAAAGCAATGGAAGCCCCAGTTTTCACTTGGCTGTGGGGAAGATGACGTACGACCTCCGAATGGGTGTCGGAACCACGGCCAGTCCCGATGTCAAGGCCCGGCTCAAGCGTTATGCGGGAGGCCGCTATTTTGGGGGCCCTGCCCTGACCGGGCGGGAAGTGGCCGATGTGGGCGAGGTCCAGCTCGCCTTTCAATCCCCTTTGCGGGGCCAGATCAAGTTTCCTGGGGAAGACTGGGTGGCCATCGAGAAATTCCAGTTCGGTTATGGCGCGGCCAACCCGGAGGCGCTTTTGGGACTCTGGGCTTTCCAGGCCATGGGTGAAGGAAATCTGATGTTCGAGCTGAGTCGGGTGGAAGGGGAGTTTGCCAAAGGCGACGGCGCGAGCTGCCACTACTATCAACGTGAGCCTGGCGACTCGGAGTATCCCGGAATCGTGCGCTGCTACCTCCGGTTCCTGGGATCGCCGACCAGCCAGTTCATCTTCAACTTTGATGCATCTGTCGAGAACCGTGCCGTGCCGGCCTTTTCCACCTACCAATCCATGGGGTTCACCTACTATCCCCACAAGGGATTTGCGGTCCAGGTGCGGGACAAAAATGGCACGCCCATAGGATTCGATCGCGTTCGCCATTGAAGGGCGCCCGGGCTGCTGCACCCACCTGGCAATTGCGCTGCGCAAGCAAGTGCATCTATCGCTGGGCGATCTCATGAGGCAGTTCCTGGAGATCGCCCCCAAGCTCAGCCGCAGCGCTCTGCATCGATGCCTGCAATCAGCCAACAGCCGGCAATGCCGATGCTACGAAGGCGCGGAAAGTTCGAAGAAACGACGTTGGGCTCCGCGCATATCGATAGCGCAGGAATGAAGATCTCCAGCGGCAACTGGATCGCCACTGCCAGGCGGCCATCATCGCTGCGCGCGGTGCCATCGCGTTCGCCTGTGGTGCGGATCTTGCCGGGGTAGTGTGCTTGTTAGCCATGAGGACATGGAGATTCCTTGGATCGTGGGTGGAAAGCTAGAGGCTGGTGCGATTGTGGCGACGGCATGCCGGGCCATCGCGGCCTTGCGTGCGGTTTTGTATGGTCTCGGCCGGTATACACCTGCGATACAAATGCCCTGCCGGGCAAGGTGTGCCAGCTATTGCGCGGCGAAGCTTTGCTGGCATTCCCCGCAGATCAGGTTCAGCCCCGGCTTGCCCCAGACATTGACGGGCGCCGCGCAACCGCCGCAGCGGTACTTGACGCGCAGGGACTTGTTGGCCGGCTGCACGGCCATCTCGCCCGTGGTGGAGCCCGCCACCGCCACCGAGGTGCCCACGGGCCGCACGGCTTCGGCCAGGGCTGGCACGGCGGACATGGGCGGCTGCGTACCCTGCATGCCCTGGATCTGCGTGGCCATGCTCCACTGGCCCGTTACCACATGCTCGATGGCCGGGAAGCGGTCGTACCAGCTCAACTGGAAGCGCGTGGTCAGCAAGGCATCGCAGGCCGCCAGGAAGGGGCCGCCCGCCATGGCGTAGTCGGCCATCATGTCGCCCGTGCGCCGGCCGCCCGGCCGGCCCGTGGACGAGGGCATGAGGCCCAGCGATTCCAGCTTGTCCGCCCATTCCTCGTTGTGATACCGCGCGCGGCCCGGCTTGCCGAAGTGGTGCTGCCACAGGTGCGTCATCTCATGCACCAGGGTCTGCAGCGTCTCGATGATGGGCACGGCCGCGAAGTAGGCGGGATTGAGCGCAATCTCGTCCGTGGTGCTGCCATCCAGCGACGCAAAGCGCGCCGCAGAGAAATAGCCGCAGGTGCGCTTTTCGCGCTGCAGCGTGATCAGGCAGTGGGGCAGGGCATCGTCGAACAGGCGCTGGTTGAAGTGCTCGTAGGCCTGCTGCAGTTCGGAATAGGTTTCGCGCGTGGGGACTGCGCGCGAAGAGGCAAGGGAAGGTGCAAGGGAAGAGGCGGTGGCCGAGAGCATGGCTGGATTGTGCAATACAGCCATGCCGCCATTGGCGAGTTTCAGGGCGATCCGTCCTGCACGTTCAACGCCTGCCCAATCGCATAGAACTGCTCACCCACCACGTAGTGCAGGCTGCGCAGCGCGGGGTCGGCGTCCTCGAAGTGCCAGTGGCCGCCGCTGAATACGCGGGTGTCGGACCACGCGCCCACGATCTCGCCGATGAACAGGTCGTAGGCCTGCTGGTTGTGGGGTTCCGGGATCAGCCTGCAGGCCAGCCAGCCGACGCAGCCATCCACGAAGGGCAGGTCGAACCCTTCCATGCCGAACAGCTGTGCGCCGCTGGTGGCGAGCTTGCCTGCATCGGTGGACAGGCTGAGCGTGCCGACCTGGTGCGTGAGCTGCAACTGGGCGGCCGTGGGCACCTGGATCACGAACATGCCGCTGTGCTCGACCAAGGCGCGCGTGGCCGTGGCCTTGTCCAGCACCACGGTGAGCTTCGGGGGCGCAAAGTCCAGCGCGCAGCACCAGGCTGCGGCCATGACGTTGTCCACGCCGCCATGGCGGGCCGAGACCAGGACCGTGGGGCCGTGGTTGATCAGTCGGTAGGACTTGGCGAGATCGACCGGGGCAATATGCGGGTTCATGCAATGGTTCCTGAAGGGTTCTGTTTTTGCGCGTGCAGGCGCCGGGCTCATTCGGCCAGCGCCTTGGAACCCACGATATGGACGCCGGGCCTGGCGTTGACAGCAGCCTCTATCAAGGCATGGGCGATGCGGTGCGCGGGGTTGAGCCGCCAGCGCCGGGGCAGCAGCGGGCCCAGGGCGCCAAGAAGGCCGACCATGAAGCGCTCACCCGCGCGGTGTTCGGTGCGCGGGCCGCTGATCAGGCCGGGGCGCACGAAGGTGAGGGAGGCAAAGCCTTGCGCCCGCAGGTCGCGCTCGAGTTCACCCTTGACGCGGTTGTAGAAGATGCGCGAGCCAGCGTCGGCGCCCATGGCCGAGTTCAGCACATAGGTGGGCGTGCCGTGGCGCCGCGCCAACTGTGCGGCCAGCAGCGGATAGTCATGGTCCACACGCCGAAACGCCGGCTGGCTGCCGGCTGTCTTGATGGTGGTGCCCAGGGTGCAGACCAGGGCGTCGGCGCGCCACCAGTCGGCGTCTTCGGGCAGGTGCTCGAAATCGACGATGGGGGCGAGCAGCCTGGGATGCGCCGGCAGCGCCCGGCGTACCGGGGCCACGACGCGGGTGATGCGGCTGTCGGCCAGGGCCTGTTGCAGCACCTGGCTGCCCACCAGCCCCGTGGCGCCTACGATCAGCAGTTGCATGGCTTGGTCTTTCGATGGGGACACGGATCAGCCAGTGTGCCGTAGATGGCGTGGCGCATAAAACTGGTGCAGCCCAAGGCAAGGGACACCGAGGAAGGGCCTACGCCGGCCGCGCCGCCCCGTACCGAGGGTGTCGCCGGCTGCCCGGACGCCCCCTCCCGCGAAGCGAGAGAGGGCGCCGTGCAACGGGGGAAGCGGCGTAAGCCGCTCAGGGGGAGTTACGCCAATGCAGGCCAGTCGATGTAGCCCTGGGCGCCGCCGCCGTAGTAGGCCTCGTGCGGGGCCACGGCCAGCTCCTTGCCGTGGCGCAGGCGGGCCACCAGATCGGGGTTGGCGATGAAGGGGCGGCCGATGGCCACGGTATCGACCAAGCCCTTGGCGCGGCGGTCCATGGCCAGTTCCAGGTCATAGCCGTTGTTGCCCATGTAGGCGCCGTCAAAGAGCTTGCGCAGCGCGTCCAGGTCCACGCCGGGCGGCAGTTCGCGCGAGCCGCCGGTGGCGCCTTCCACGACGTGCAGGTAGGCCAGGCCGAAGCGGTTGAGCTGGGGGATGAGGTAGCCGTAGAGCGCCATCACATCGCTGTCCAGCGGCGTGTTGCCGGCGTTGGGCGTGACGGGCGACAGGCGGATGCCCACGCGGTCGGCGCCCCAGACCTTGGCCACGGTGTCGGTGACTTCCAGCGTCAGGCGGGCGCGGTTTTCGATGCTGCCGCCATAGGCGTCGCTGCGGTGGTTGGTGGAGTCGCGCAGGAACTGGTCGAGCAGGTAGCCGTTGGCCGAGTGCACTTCCACGCCGTCAAAGCCTGCACGCTTTGCGCATTCGGCCGCATGGCGGTATTGCTCGATGATGCCGGGGATTTCGCTGGTTTCCAGGGCGCGGGGCATGGACACCTCGGCTACGCCGTTGGGCGTGAAGGTGACGCCTTCGGCCTTGATGGCAGAGGGGGCGACAGGGGCCACGCCACCGGGCTGCAGGTCTACGTGCGAGTAGCGGCCCACGTGCCACAGCTGGGCCACGATCTTGCCGCCGGCCGCATGTACGGCGTCGGTGACCTTCTTCCAGCCGGCGACCTGTTCCTCGGTCCAGATGCCGGGGGTCAGGTTGTAGCCGCGGCCCTGGGCCGAGATGTTGACGGCTTCGCTGATCAAAAGGCCTGCGCTGGCACGCTGGGCGTAGTAGGTGGCGTGCAGTTCGGTGGGCACGCCGTCGTCACCGGCGCGGCTGCGGGTCAGCGGGGCCATGACGAAGCGGTTGGCGAGCGACAGGCCGCCCAGTTGGGTGGGGGAGAACAGATCGGTGTGAAGGCTGTGGTCGGTCATGGTGTGCAGTAGTGGTGGTTGAACAAAAAAGAAGTGGGATAAGTAAGAGGTGTAGGTTTTAAAGTTGACCAGTCGTCTACAAAAAAGACAAATAAAAAGCGGCGGCCAGGCCTGCTCAGCCCAGCAGCCGCTTCGTGGAAACAAGGGCTGCGGCAAAGGGCTCCTCATGTCGGCCCAGCTTGGACAGCAGGGAGGCACCCAGCCACAGCTGGTACAGCGATTCGGCCAGCGTGGGGGCATCCATGGTGGAGGTGATGGAGCCGTCGGCCTGGCCTGCGCGCACGCAGTCGGTCAGGCGGGTGATGATGGCGTCGGTGCCGGTGCGCAGCACCGAGCGCATGTCGTCGGACAGGTCGCAGACCTCGGGACCCAGCTTGACCACGAGGCACTGGCCTCCTGCATGGGCCGAGCATTGTTTCTGTGTCCAATGGCGGAAGTAGGTCATCAGCCGGGAGATGGCCGGGTCGGGCGTCTCCATGAGCGCATCGATCTTGGCCAGGTACTCGTCGAAGTACTCCTGCAGCAGGGCCTGGCCGAACTCTTCCTTGGACTTGAAGTAGTAGTAGAAGGAGCCCTTGGGCACGCCCGCGGCCGCGACGACCTCGGCCAGGCCGACGGCCGTGTAGCCTTTCTGGGTCATCAACGCCTTGGCCACATCAAGGATGTGCTGGCGTGTTTCCTGTGCGGGTTTCTTCATGGGATCGAAGTCTAACGCAAAAACCGACCAGTCGTCTGCAAACTTTGTTCCAGCGTCATTCCGGCGGTCGCAACGCCTGTGCCGTCGGGCAAGTCACCCGGCCGGATGATGCGCGCAAGGCCCATCCTGTCGCTCAGAAAGTCGATCAAGGCCCGGGCGGCGCCGGACTGGAAGCGGTTGGGCATGTACAGCATGAACATGCGGCCCTGGTTGATGCTGAATTCGTAGTCCTGCATGGCCAGCACGACGCGGCCATCTTCCACCTGGCGGCGCACCATGTAGTCGGGCACCAGCCCCACGCCCAGGCCACCGGTGATGCAGTCGCACAGGAAAGGGTAGCTGCGCGACATCAGCGTGGGCGTGATGTCCAGCTCCTCCAGCGGCTGGCCGTTCCGCGCAATCTGCAGGCGCACCTTGCCGCTTTCGCCGCCCGATGTGATGAGCGGCGTGCGCGACAGCTCGGACGGGGTCTCCGGCAGGCGGTGGCTGCGCAGCCAGTCGCTGGAGGCGCACAGGCTGTAGCGCACCGGCCCCATGTCGCGCGCCACCAGCATGGGCGGCGGGTCGGACATGACGCGGATCGCGATGTCCACGCTGTCCTTGAGCAGGTTGTCGATGAAGTTTTCCAGGCGGATGTCCAGCACCACCTGCGGATGGGCGCGCTTGAACTCGATCAGCCACGGCGCCATGACCAGGTGGCCGTAGCCGGTGGGCACGCTCAGGCCGATCTTTCCCGAGATGTCGTCCGTGCTGCTTTGGGCCAGCTCGCGCACCAGCTCGGTCTCGTTGAGGATATTGCGTGCATGGCGGTAGATGCGCTGGCCGACCTCGGTGGCCTCCACGCCCTGGGGCGTTCTGCGCAGCAGCGATGCGCCCAGGGACTTCTCCAGCCGGGCCAGGTGGTAGCTCACGTTGGCCCGCGACATGTTCAAGAACTTTGCCGCCTGGCTCAGGTTTCCGTGTTCGATGATCTGGACAAGGATGTTGAATGCCAGGAGATCCATGCGCTGCAGTCCAAGGGGGTGTCAATATTGTTTGACATGATGTCAACCGCCGCCGCCATTGTCAAAGAGGGTGCGCTGGGCAGAATGGGCCAGCCAGAACACATAAGCATTCAAGGAGACAAGATGGCAGGCATCACAAAAAGACAGGCGTTGGCCAAGGGCATGGCGCTGGGCGCCATCGGCGTGGCTGCGTTCGCATCGCTGTGCGGCGCGGCGCAGGCCAATACCGATACCGGCGCCTGGCCCGACAGGCCGATTCGCCTGGTCGTTCCCTTCCCGCCGGGCGGACCCACCGATGGCGCGGCGCGCGTCTACGCCGAGGCGCTGGCGCGCCAGCTGGGCCAGCCCGTGGTGATAGAGAACAAGCCCGGCGCATCGGGCGCGGTGGCGGCAGGCCAGTTCCGCACGGCAGCGCCTGACGGCTATACGCTGATGATGATGGTCACACCCACCATCATGGCGCCGCATTTCTTCAAGAACGTCAAGTTCCACCCGGCCACGGATTTCGCCCCGGTCACCAAGATCTATGACTTGCCCAATGTGATTGCGGTCAATGCGCAGTCCTTGCCTAAGGTGACGGACCTCAAATCGCTGTTCCAGTACGCCAAGGCGCAGCCCGCCACGCTGGACTACACCAGCTCCGGGGCGGGCAGCTCGGGCCACCTGAGCATGGAGCTGATGAAATCGGCCAGGCTGCACACCATGCAGCACGTGGCCTACAAGGGCAGCGCGCCCGCCATGAACGACACGCTGGGCGGCGTGGTGCCGGTGATCTATGCGGACATGGTGTCTGCGCTGCCCCATATCCGCAGCGGGCGGCTGAGGGCACTGGCCGTGGGCACGCCGCAGCGCGTGAAGGCGCTGGACGGCGTGCAGACCATGGCCGAGCAGGGCTTTGGCGGCTATGAGGCATCGTCCTGGGGCGGCCTGGTGGCACCCAAGGACACACCGCGCGCCATCATCGACAAACTCAGCGCCACCTCGCGCCAGCTGCTGGCCACCGACGAGGTGCGCGACCGTTTCGAGAAGATCGGCGTGACGGCCGCCTACCTCAACCCCCAGGACACCGAGGGCCTGATCCGCAGCGACTACACGCGCTGGGGCGAGGTGGTGCGTACCAACGGCCTGGGCGCGGAGTGAGCCCATGGCCATGAGTCCTATTCCTGCGCAATCCATGTTCCGGCCCCTGCGGGCCGTGCGTTCCCTGGCCGATGTGGAGGCCATTGAAAGCCAGCCTATGGCCGGGCTGATCACGGCGCAAACGGTCTACGACCTGTTTTGCAACTCCGCGCGTGAGCACGGCCAGGGCAGGGCGCTGAGCTTTCTGCCCCAGGCCGGCAGCGTGGATGATGCCCGGCACCTGAGCTATGCCGAACTGCTGGGCAAGATCCACCAGACGGCCAACGCCCTGCATGCGCTGGGCATGGGCGCCAGCGACACGGTGGCCATCCTGCTGCCCGGCTGCATGGAGTACCACTTTGCGCTGTGGGGCGGCGAGGCGGCGGGCATCGTGCAGCCCATCAATCCGCTGTTGAGTGCCGAGAAGATCTCTGCCCTGATGCGGACCACGGGCGCGCGCTTTCTGATCGCCTGGGCGGACGAGGACGATGCCGGCATCCGCGAGAAAGCCACGGCGCTGGATGCGGATCTGGCGCATGTGCTCTGGGTCTCGCATGAAGGTCGGACTCCCCAGGGGGATGGACAGCGCTGGCCCGCCAGCGATCTGAACGCTGCCCTGGCCGCCCAGCCCTCCGACCGGCTGGTGAGCGGGCGCCAGCTCCAGGCCGGCGACGTGGCGGCCTACTTCCATACCGGAGGCACCACGGGTGCGCCCAAGATCGCCGTGCAAACGCATGGCGCCCAGGTCTACACCGCCTGGGCCAGCGTGCAGATGCAGGGCCTGAACACGGCCGACCGCACCATCAACGGCTACCCGCTGTTCCATGTGGCGGGCGTGCTGCCGGGCTCGCTGGCCTGCTTCTCGGCCGGGGCCCACGTCATCATTCCGACCACGGGGCTGTTTCGCAACAAGGCCGTGATTGCCGGCTTCTGGCGCATGGCGGCACAGTGGAAGCCCACGCTGATGTCGGCCGTGCCCACGGTGCTGGCCGCGCTGGTGGAGGTGCCGCTGCTGGGGGCCGATGTGTCCTCCATCCGCTACTTCCGCACGGGCGCCGCGCCGCTGTCGCCGGAGGTGGCGGCGCGCTTCAAGGCGCACAGCGGCTTCCATGTGCACGAGAGCCTGGGCATGACCGAGATGACGGGCATCTCCACCATCACGCCGCCTGGCCTGCACGCGGCAGCGGGCCATGTGGGCCTGCGCCTGCCGTTTGCGCGCCTTGCCGTGCGCCGCATGGGGCCTGACGGCAGGCCATCGGACCAGGAAGCGGCGCCCGGCGAAACCGGCATGGTGGTGTTCCGGTCGCCCAATCTGTTTTCCGGCTACCTGGGCGGCATCGAGCCGTCCAGCTACCTCACCGATGACGGCTGGCTGATCACGGGCGACCTGGGCTCGGTCGGCGACGATGGCCTGCTGCGGCTGCGCGGGCGCTCCAAGGACGTGATCATCCGCAGCGGCCACAACATCGATCCGCAGGTGATAGAGCAGGCGCTGGAGCGCCATCCCGCCGTCAAGGCCTGCGCCGCCGTGGGCGCGCCCGATGCCTATGCGGGCGAGGTGCCTGTGGCCTTTGTCGCGCTCCAGCCCGGCGCCCAGGCCGATGAGACCGAACTGCTGGCCTTTGCCGCAGCCGGCGTGGACGAAGCGCCTGCGCGCCCGCGCTATGTGCGCATCATCGATGCGCTGCCCACCACCAACGTGGGCAAGGTCTACAAGCCGCGCCTGCGCAGCATGGCTGCTGAAATCTACGCCCGCACCCTGGCCGCCCAGGCGCATGAGCGCATGGGCCTGCCGCTGCCGCCCGCCGACAGCACCACGCATGCGGAAGGCGAGGGCTTTGTGCTGCGCCCGGACAGGGCGGCTGACCGGAGCCCTTGGGAGCAGGCCGCCAAGGCGCTGGCCTTCACGGGCGAGCCGGTGCGCATCGAGGATGCCGCCTGAGCGCTGGGCCGGACCCCATTGCAGCCACCTGGTGAACTGCGCCGGGGCGGTGTGCAATGCGCATAGAATGCAAACCATTCGCATTCAATAATCAATGCGGCGACATGCGGCCGCACCCCACTCCCAACACGTTCATGCCGTCGGCCCGTTATGGCGCCGATGGCTGTTTTTTTGTCCTTTGAGGAAGCTGCAATGAAGAAACACTGGATTCTTGTCTCCGCACTCCTGGCCGCCAGCGGCGCCAGCCAGGCCCACCAGATCTGGCTGGAACAGCCGGCCGGCGAAACCGCCGTGATCCGCTTTGGCGAATTCGGCGACAACCTGCGCGAGACATCGCCGGGCCTGCTCGACAAGTTCGGCAAGCCCGTGGCCACCCTGGTGTCTGCCAAGGGCGAGAAGGCGGCCGACGGCCGCAAGACCGGCACCGGCTTTGCGCTGCCCTTCAAGGCCGGCCAGGGCGAAAGCATCGTGGCCGAGGATGCCGGCTATCCGCTGTACACCAGCAAGAAGGGCGAGCAGGAACTGCGCAACTGGTACCACCCGGCCGCGCGCCTGATCACCGGCTTTGCCGCCCAGGCCCCGCGCCTGACGCTGGATGTGGTGCCCTCGGGCAAGGCCGGCGAGTTCAAGGTCATCTACAAGGGCCAGCCGCTGCCCAAGGCCAAGGTCGTGCTGACCGTGCAATCGGGCTGGAGCAAGGAAGCCCATGCCGACGAGCAGGGCCTGGTGCAGTTCGACATGCCCTGGAAGGGCACCTACGTGGCCGAAGCCACGCACGACGAGCGCAGCGGCGGCGAGCGTACCGGCCCGAACGGTGCAGAAAAATACGACGGCGTGCACTACGTGACCTCGGTCACCTACGTCAAGCCTGATGGCGTCGCCGCCATCCCGGCCGGCCCTGCAGCCAAGCCCAACAAATAGGCACTGCGGCAGGCATTGCGGTCCTGCACGGTCCGCACCGCCCCGCACCGGCCGGTGCGGGGCACCGGTTTCCATGGCGTCCGGGCCTGCAGGCATACGGGCGCGACGCCAGCCACCAGGCAGTGCTCAGGGCAGGAACGGTGACGACAGCAGCCGCAAGCCGATGGAAAACCACCGCTCCTGCGTGCTGCTGCCCGCGCGGTTGCCGTAGGTGGCATCGACCTGCACATGATTGGGAACCAGCCAGTAGCGCAGGCCCATCTGGTAGAAGGGCTTGCCCTGGTTCTGGCCGAATGTCTCGGCAATCAGCCAGGTGCTCTGGCTCAATTGGGCCTCGGTGGCCAGGCCCCAGGTCATGAGGTTGCGATGCGTCTGCGCCGTGCGCAGCCAGCCCACGTTGGTGTGGAAGAACAGCCGGTCATCGCGCAGCGAGAACGTGACGGGCACATAGGCGTACAGATCCCCCCGGCCCTGGCCTTCGTCATTCGGATGCCGGGCATTGCCCACGGCCAGGCCCCAGCCCCAGCCATTGGGCTGCAGTTCCTTGAACAGGGTCTTGCCCTGGATCACCACATCCGTGGTCCGGCTGCTGCCGTCCTCTCGCGTGCGTGCCGCGCCCAGCGTCAGCTCCAGATTGCCCGTGAAATTGCAGGCCGGCTGGGCCCAGAACTCCGTGCTGTCCTTCTTGGACTTGACCCAGCTTTCCAGCTGGCAGGACTTGGCATCGACGATGCGGGCATCATCCGTGATCATGGGCCGGGCTGCATGGGCCGGGCTGGTGCCGAGACAGGCTGCCAGGCCCAGGGCTGCCGCCGTCCAAAGGGAGTGGGAATTGCGCATGGCCCGCCATCCTAAAGCCGAAAAATGACGCCACCAGAACATTGTTGTGCCAGGAGCGCCACAACAACGGCTGTGCACGGATTGGCCCCATATGGCCCATATGGCCCTATGTGCCCTTATATGGCTGGCACATCTAGGCACAGACGCAGACCCGCCATCTGCCCGGGCATGTTGGCCAGCGGCAGCTGAAGCTCCGTCAGCAGCATGGCCTGCTGCATGGGATGCTGAAACGGATAGAACGCCGCCGCACCGCCACGGATGCGCCACTCGTGCGGACTGGCCTGCAGCCGGGTGAAGGTGGCCACCGCCAACGCCGCCATTCCCCAGGGATTGGAGGCCGCGCGGTTGAGCTGCCCATCGCCAAACTGCGTCAGGCACACATCCCCGGACAGATCGCGCTGGGGAACTGCGTCTCCGCTGGAGAAATCAGGCCGCTCCAGCCCATCGCACAACTCCACATGCTCTTCAATCACCCACTCGAACGTGGGAAAGCGGCCCATCAGAAACGCGGTCACATGCACGGGACCCGCCTCATGCGCTGCATGGATCACTGGCGCAATCAAGGACCAGTCCTCCGCAGGAATCAAACCGCGCAACGTCGCAAGCCGCGGCGCCGTTGCCCCGTAGGTGAAATCGCCGCCCAGCACGAGTTTCAGCGTTGACTCATGCTGCGCGTCGTAAAAGCAGGGAACCTCCCGTGCCGCGCCCTCAGCAGGTTCTGTAGAGACGAACGGTTTGGCGAACTCGAAGCCGCGCGGCAGCCCCTCCAGAATGGCTTGGGCAATCTCTGCGCGGCGGGAGGGCAGGGTGGATTGCCAGGATTGGGGGCTGGCGAGTTCAGGGATGGTGTGCATGATCAAAAAGAAATAGATGCTTCCTTGGCACTAAGAGTGGCTAACACCACCGATCCACGAAGCGTGCACAGATGATCGCCGCTGCCAGTTTTAGCAGCGCTTCGTGGATATCCAGCCGTCGTTCAAAGCGGATTCGCAACTTGCCAAAGCCTGCAAACCATCCATGAGTCCGCTCCACCACCCAGCGATGCTTGCCCAGTCGCTCGCTACTCTCAACGCCTCGCCTGGCAATGCGGCTGGCGATGCCCCGTTGTCTCAAGTGCGCACGGCAACGCTTGTAGTCATAGCCCTTGTCGGCGTGCAACTTCGATGGTCTTTTGCGG
>NZ_WUMG01000062.1:0-32303 GCF_009827015.1 Delftia sp. CH05
GCCCGGCCCCGGAAATACCCGTGGTGCCCCAGGCGACCACGCAGCCGATCGCACCGGCCAACAACCTCGTCCCCCTGCCCTACAACGCGGCCGTGGCGGCGCGCTTCCCCGACCCGGCCACGCGCTATGACACGCCCGGCCTGGCGCCGCAGCGCAACCAATTCACCACAGCCAGCGAACTGTCTTCCTGGCTGAACAGCCAGGCCAGCAAATCCCTGGGCCGCGACACGCGCCTGGGAATCGTGCAGCCCGGCAGCTCGCAGCGCGGCAGCCCCATCCAGGCCCTGGTGGCCACGCGCGCTCCCGGCATCCAGCCGTCGGCGCTGTATGACAGCCGCCGCCCCACGGTCATGCTCGTGGCCGGCCAGCATGGCGACGAGCCTGCAGGGACCGAGGCATTGCTCATCATCGCCCGCGAACTCGCTCCCGGCGGCCTGCTGGAGCCGCTGCTGCAGCAGATCAACGTGATCCTCGTGCCGCGCGCCAACCCCGATGCCGTGGAAGCCGGCACGCGCAATGCAGCCGATGGCACCGACATCGCCCATGACCACCTGCTCCTGAACACGCCGGAGGCCAAGGCCCTGGCCACGCTGGCACGCGACTACCGCCCCGTCGCCGTGGTGGACCTGCAGGAATTCCCGGCCGCCAGCATCTTCCTGCAGAAGTACCAGGCCATACAGCGCTACGACGCCCTGCTGCAGTATTCGGCCACGGCCAACCAGAATGAATTCGTGACCAAGGCTGCGCGCGAGTGGTACACGGCACCGCTGCGCACCGCGCTGTCGCAGGCCGGCCTGAGCAGCGACTGGTACTACACCACCAGCCAGGAGCTGCAGGACAAGTCCATCTCCATGGGCAGCCTGGCGCCCGATTCGCTGCGCAACATCAGCGGACTCAAGAACTCGGTGGGCTATCTGGTCAGCAGCCGTGGCTCGGACCTGGGCCGCGCCCACATCCAGCGGCGCGTGCACACCCTGGTCACCGCCGCCACACGCATGCTGCATTCGAGCGCCGAGCGCGCCAAGGACCTCACCCAGGTGCAGGCCTTCGTGGCGCGCGAGACCGCCTCTCTCGCCTGCCACCAGCAACTCGCCGTCCAGGCCGAGCAGACGCCCGAGCAGCGCACGCTCACCATGATCCAGCCCGACACGGGT
Organism: Delftia sp. CH05; assembly: GCF_009827015.1. Classification (NCBI taxonomy): domain Bacteria; kingdom Pseudomonadati; phylum Pseudomonadota; class Betaproteobacteria; order Burkholderiales; family Comamonadaceae; genus Delftia; species Delftia sp. CH05. The sequence continues at coordinate 1,155 of NZ_WUMG01000062.1, forward strand.
GCCGACCAGCAGGTGCGCGTGGACTGGAACGCCTCCCTGCAGGCCCGCACCACGCTGTCGCGCCCGCGCTCCTGCGGCTACTGGCTGTCCGCCAGCGCCCAGACCGCCGTGGACAGGCTGCGCCTGCTGGGCCTGCAAGTGCTCAAGGTGGCCGAGCCCGGCCAGCTGCTGGCCGACTCGTACAACGAGGCCCGCTCGGCCACGCCCGCCAGCGGCGCCTATGCGCTCACGCGCGGCGCCGTCGAAGCACCCGTGGGCAGCTACTACCTGTCGATGAACCAGCCCATGGCCAATATTGCCGCTGCGGCGCTGGAGCCCGACACGCCCTACAGCTACCTCGCACGCGGCCTGGTGCCCACGCTGAGCGACATGGCGCGCGTGATGGCCCCCCCTTCGGTGGTGTTCGAGGAAGAAGAAGACGCCGAATGACGGCAAGGGCGCCAGGGCACGCCGCCAAGCCCTGAGCGCCCGCCCATTGCGGGTATGATCCGCGCTGGCCCGTCAGCGGCCATACCTGCCCGTAGCTCAACCGGATAGAGCAATTGCCTTCTAAGCAATAGGTCGGGGGTTCGAGTCCCTCCGGGCAGGCCAGTCTTTCCCCTCTGAAGCGCGACTTTTCTCAGGTCCCCTGGGAAGAACTTGGGAAGAATCAGCCTTCAGAACGACAAAGCCCCCTCGGCGCCGTGATGGCAGCCGAGGGGGCTTTTTTGCGTTTGGGCTCAGCGCGACACCTTCGGCCATGCATCCCGTATCAGCGCAGCGTCACCGGCCCATACGCTGTTTGACGTATGTATGAAGTTTTTTGATTTCGTAATACTGGGCTGCAACAGGAAGCCACCCATGCGGACAAGCGTCGCAAATCCTCTCCGCTTGTGATCAAGCTGGTGGCCTCCACATCGCTCTACCTACCGATCAAACATGACCAATACAGCGTTCTGGACTATCTCCGACTGGCAATCTGCCTACCAACGTGGCGCCGCGCCCTCAGATCTTCTGGTGCCTCTGCTAGCCAGTCTGAAGGACGGTGATACCGCCTGGATTTCCCGTTTGTCCATGGACGGCCTGCACACACGGCTGGTTCAGCTTGGGCAGCAACGGGAAGCGGTTGGTGGAGACTTGTCCAAACTCCCGCTTTACGGCATACCGTTTGCCGCCAAGGACAACATCGATGTGGCAGGGCTGGCAACGACCTGCGCCTGCCCCGAGTTCGCATTCCTGCCAGCCCACAATGCAACGGTTGTCGACCGGTTGGAGGCGGCAGGTGCCGTGGCCATCGGAAAAACCAACCTCGACCAGTTCGCTACCGGCCTGGTGGGCACGCGCTCCCCTTATGGCCCCGTGCCCAACGCATTCAAGCCCGAATTCATCAGCGGGGGCTCCAGCTCGGGCTCTGCTTCGGTAGTGGCGCGCGGCCTGGTGCCATTCGCATTAGGCACCGACACGGCCGGCTCCGGCCGCGTGCCTGCTGGTCACAACAACCTCGTGGGCTTGAAACCGACACGTGGCCTGGTGAGCAACACCGGTCTCGTGCCGGCCTGCCGCACGCTGGACTGCATCACGGTGATGGCACTGAGCGTCGGCGATGCCGATGCGGCGCTGCGCACCATGGGCGGCTTCGACGCCACCGATGCGTACTCGCGCAGCGCCCCTGCTCGTCCCGCTGCATGGCCTGCCAAGCCGGTGCTGGGCATTCCGGCATCGCCCGACTGGTTCGGCGATGCGAATGCCGAGCGCGTGTACAGCGATGCGCTGCGCCGGCTGGAAGCCATCGGCGTGGAACTGCGGCCCATCGACTTCGCCCCGCTTTTCGAGGTCGCCGCGCTGCTGTACGAAGGCCCATGGGTCGGTGAGCGCTACGCGGCCATCGAGGACCTCATGAACACCAGGCCCGAGGTCGTGCACCCCGTCGTGCGCAGCATTGTGGACAAGGCGAAGAACTTCAGCGCCGTGGACACCTACAAGGCCGAGTACCGCCGGATGGCGCTGGCACGCAAGGCAGAGGCGCTGATGCAGGGGCTGGACGGCCTGCTCGTGCCCACGGCACCCAGTATCTACACCATTGAGCAGTTGCAGGCCGATCCAGTCACGCTGAACTCGCGCATGGGCATCTACACGAACTTCGTCAACCTGCTCGACTGGAGCGCCATCGCGCTGCCCGCTGGCATGCGTGCCGACGGGCTGCCCGCCGGAATCACTCTGATCTCGCCCGGCTGGCATGAGGCACGGTTGGTCGAGTTCGGCCGACGCTGGCAGGCGGCCGCCCCCTGGAAACGTGGCGCCTCGCAGCAGGACCTGCCGCCCATCGACGCACCTGCATCAACCAATCTGGACGGACAGGTCGTCGTCGCTGTGGTGGGTGCCCATTTGTCAGGCATGCCGCTCAACGGCCAGCTCATCGAGCGCGGCGCCACGCTACTGGAAAGCACCCACACCTCGGCCGCGTACCGCTTCTACGCGCTGCCCGGCACCGTGCCTCCCAAGCCCGGCCTGGTTCGCACGGGTGATGGCGCACCCATCGCCGTGGAACTGTGGGCGATACCGGTGGAGCGCTACGGCTCCTTCGTGGCATTGATCCCTTCGCCATTGGGCATCGGCACGCTGGAACTGATCGACGGTCGCACGGTGCAGGGCTTCGTCTGCGAAGCGTGGGCCACGCAAGGGGCCGAAGACATTACGTCGCTCGGAGGCTGGCGCGCCTACATGGCTCGCAAGTAACCCCGCCCTCCCCTTTGACCATCTACTTTTCGAGCGGCCTGCGCGACAGGCCAGGCCGCTGCATTGCCTGGAGTCCGCCCATGTTCAAGACCGTACTCATTGCCAACCGTGGAGAAATCGCGGTACGCATCGCCCGCACCCTCAAGAAGATGGGCGTGCGCTCGGTGGCCATCTATTCGGACGCCGACCGCGACAGCCTGCACGTGGCAGCGGCCGACGTGGCCGTGCCCTTGAACAGCGATGGCGGCAGCAGCCCGGCGGAATCCTACCTGCGCGGCGACCGCATCCTGGAGATCGCCAGAGAAACGGGGGCCGAGGCGGTGATCCCCGGCTATGGCTTCCTGTCCGAGAACACCGAGTTCGCCGAGCAGTGTGCGGCAGCGGGCATCGTCTTCGTTGGCCCGACACCGGACCAGGTGCGGCGCTTCGGCCTGAAGCACACCTCGCGCGAGATCGCCGAGGCGGCGGGCGTGCCGCTCACACCAGGCACCGGCCTGCTGCAAAGTCTGGAGGACGCCAAGTCAGCTGCACAGCACATCGGCTATCCGGTGATGCTCAAGAGCACGGCGGGCGGCGGCGGCATCGGCCTCTCGCGCTGCGACAACGAGGCCGAGCTGATCGCGGCCTACGATTCGGTGCAACGCCTCGGCCAGAACTTCTTCAAGGACAGCGGTGTGTTCATCGAGCGCTTCATCGCCGATGCGCGCCATGTCGAAGTACAGATTTTCGGCAACGGCCAAGGCCGCGTCGTGGCGTTGGGAGAGCGCGATTGCTCGCTGCAGCGGCGCAACCAGAAGGTGGTCGAGGAAACCCCGGCACCGCACCTGCCGCCAGCCACGCGCAAGGCGCTGCTGGCCGCTGCCGTGAAGCTGGGCGAGGCCGTGTGCTACGTCTCGGCCGGCACGGTGGAATTCATCTACGACGGCGCGCGCGATGCCTTCTACTTCCTGGAGGTGAACACCCGGCTGCAGGTCGAGCATCCGATCACCGAGGAGGTGACGGGGCTGGACCTGGTGGAGTGGATGGTTCGCATCGCCGCTGGTGAGCCTCCATCCTTCGACGACCTGCCTGAACCCAAGGGTGCCGCCATGGAAGTGCGCGTCTATGCCGAGAATCCCGTGCGTGGCTTTCAGCCCGCGCCCGGTGTGCTGACCGACGTGCAGTTTCCCGAAGGCGTGCGTGTGGACACCTGGGTGCAGACCGGCACCGAGGTGTCGGCGAACTACGACCCGATGATCGCCAAGGTCATCGCCTACGGCGCTGACCGAGAGGAAGCGCGCCACAAGCTGCTGATGGCCCTTGAGTTGACGCGCCTGCACGGCAGCGCCACCAACCTGGACTACCTGCGCAGCATTTTGCAGAGCCAGGAGTTCGTCACCGGCACTGTGTCCACGCGATTGCTGGACCGCTACGAATACGTCTCGCCCGTGGTCGAGGTGCTGGAATCTGGCACATACACCACGGTCCAGGACTACCCGGGACGCACCGGCTACTGGGACATCGGCGTGCCGCCGTCCGGGCCGATGGACGACTATGCCTTCCGCCTGGCCAACCGCATCGTCGGCAACCACGAAAGCGCGGCCGGACTGGAATGCACGCTCCAGGGTCCGACGCTCAAGTTCCACGGCAACGCGGTGATTGCACTCACCGGTGCGCCAGCCCTCGCGACGCTCGACAACGGCGACCCGCTGCCCTGGTGGAAGCCCATCGCCGTCCGCGCAAACCAAGTGCTTCGCATCGGCAAGGCCACCAGCGGGTGCCGCAGCTACGTGGCCATCCGGCGCGGCATCGACGTGCCCGACTACCTGGGCAGCAAATCCACCTTCGTGCTCGGCCAGTTCGGCGGCCACGCAGGACGAACGCTGCGCGTGGGCGACGTGCTGCCCGTCAGCCGGCCCGACCTGGCCGCCTGCAGCACGCCAGCCCCCGCCTATGTGCCGGCGACGCCTCCCCATGAACTGGTGCCAGCCTATGGCAAGCACTGGGACATCGCTGTGCTCTACGGCCCGCATGGCGCGCCGGGCTTCTTCACAGAAGACAGCATGGCGGCCTTCTTCGCCACCGACTATCAGGTTCACTACAACTCCAACCGGCTGGGTGTGCGCCTGATCGGGCCGAAACCTGAATGGACACGCAGCGACGGCGGTGAGGCGGGACTGCACCCGTCGAACGTGCATGACTGCGTGTACGCCATCGGCAGCATCAACTTCACGGGCGACACGCCGGTGATCCTGACCTGCGACGGTCCGAGCCTGGGTGGCTTCGTCTGCGCAGCGACCATCGTCAAAGCGGAACTGTGGAAAGTGGGACAGGTGAAGCCGGGCGACACGATTCGCTTCCGGCGCATAGGCTTCGAGGAGGCACTGGCGCTGGAGAAGGCGCAGGACGAGGCCATTCGCCTGCTGCGCCCGCAGACCGAGCGACCCGCTCAGAGCCTGTCCACTGCACTGGCCACGGCTTCGCAATGCGTCTTGGCCGAATTGCCCGCCGAGGGCAGCCGCCCCGCCGTGGCCTATCGCCAGGCTGGCGACAAGTACATCCTGTTGGAATACGGCCCGAACGTGCTGGACTTGCGTCTGCGGCTGCGTATCCACCTGTTGATGGAGGCGCTCAAGGCCGCCAGGGTCGACGGCGTGCAGGAACTCTCGCCGGGCGTGCGTTCGGTGCAGATCCACTACGACAGCCGGGTGATCGCGCAGTCCGAACTGATCGGCAAGCTGATCGCGCTGGAAAAACAGCTTCCAGACGTGGAAGGCATCAAGGTGCCCAGCCGCATCGTGCACCTGCCCATGGCCTTCGAGGACTCGGCCACCCTGGGCGCAGTGCAACGCTATCGTGAAACGGTGAAATCCGAAGCACCCTGGCTGCCCAACAACGTGGACTTCATTCAACGCATCAACGGACTTGGCAGTCGCGAAGATGTGCGCAAGACGGTGTTCGACGCCAGCTACATGGTCATGGGACTGGGGGATGTGTACCTGGGCGCCCCCTGCGCGGTGCCACTGGACCCGCGTCACCGGCTGCTGACCTCCAAGTACAACCCCGCGCGCACCTACACGGCCGAGGGCACGGTGGGCATCGGTGGCGTGTACATGTGCATCTACGGCATGGACTCGCCCGGCGGCTACCAGCTCGTCGGCCGGACCGTGCCGATCTGGAACAGATTTCTCAGCAATGGCCAGTTCGGCGCTGACCCCTGGCTTCTGCGCTTCTTCGACCGGGTGCGCTTCTACCCGGTCAGCGAGACTGAGCTGGACAAGTTCCGTGTGGACTTCCGCGCGGGGCGGGCACAGACACGCGTAGAAGATGCAGTGTTTGACCTGGCTGAGTACGAAAGACAACTTGCGCAGAACGCGCAGGAGATCAACACCTTCAGGGAGAAACAGCACAAGGCCTACGCGAACGAGGTGGCACTCTGGGAAAGCGACGTAAAAGCCGATGCGAGCGAAAGCGCGGCTGAATCTGCCGCAGGCCCTTTGGATGCCAACACAGTCACTGCCGACATATCCGGCAATGTTTGGAAGTTTCTCGTCGAAGTAGGCCAAGAGGTCGAAGCCGGGCAACCACTTTTGGTGTTGGAAGCGATGAAGATGGAGTTCCAGGTGGTAGCCAGTCAGGCAGGCAGGATTGCTGCCGTGCATTGCCAAGCTGGAAAGGCTGTGGCTGCGGGAGATGCGTTGATGGTGCTCGAAGCGTTACAACCGGCCGGCTCCTGAAGTCCTGTGCGGCATTCAAGGAGACCGACCTTTTTCAGCTCAGCGCGGTGTGCTGGCTGGGCGATGGGGAGTATCAGGTGGGTTCGCGTCGCCAGCTACGCCTTCAGAAGCGGTGATGCAACGTGATCTCCGCACGCCGCCCCTCGCCCACCAGCCACTGCGTCGTGGTGTAGTAGGCCGTGGAGAAATAGTGCTTGTCCAGAACGTTGAACCCGCGCAGCGTCAGCGTGGTATCTGCAGTGGCCTTCCATTGCAGTGCCATATCGAAGGTAGTGTACGCCCCCAGCTTCAAGGTATTGGCGTTGTCGGCATAGCGTTTGCCGACATGGCGCAGCCCTCCTGACAGTGTCCAGTTCGAAGCGAGGTTCCAGCCCACCCAGACATTGGCGACACGTTCAGGCACGTCGGTGGGCACGTTGCCATTGCGGGACACGGTGACGCCGCCAACCGACTCGCTGAAGTCGTCGTACCGCGCCTTGAGCAAGGCCACGTTGGCATCCAGCCGGACCGTCTTGGCGACCTGCATCGACAGGGTGCTCTCCATGCCTTTGGATGACCGCTGCCCCACCTGGATGCGCAGCGCGGGGTTGGCAGGGTCACGCGTGAGCAGATTGTTCTTGGTGATGGAGTACATCGCCAGCGTCCAGTCGCCCTTGCCTTCCCAGAACGATTGCTTGAGGCCGATTTCGAACTGCCGCCCTGTGGACACGTCGAAAGCGGCGTTGGCGGCAGACAGCATCAGCAGGCCGCTCACCGGATCCGCCGCCTTGGATGCCTGGGCATACAGTGACAGGCCGGGGTGGAGTTGGTAGACCGTTCCCAAGCGCCACCCCGCATTGGAGTAGCTGCGCTTGAAGGCCTGCGTACCAGCCACCAGGTCCTGGCGCGAGAGATTTGTATGGTCAAACCGCGCACCTGCCACCAATGACCAGCGGTCCGTCATCTCCAGGCGGTCCTCAGCGAACAGCGCATATTGCTCGGCCTTGTTGCGATAGCGGGGAATGAAGGGAATGGAGCTGGTGTATTGACCGGGATCGGGGTTGTAGGGGTCCACCGAACCGGAGCTGCCCGCATAGGTGTTGTTGGAATGCCGGAATGCCGCGTGGTTGACATCGAAGCCCAGGGACACCTGGTTCTTGCGGCCGAAGAGACTGCCGCTGAAGGTCGCATCCGTGGTGTTGCCGGTCTGCGTCTGGTCATGGGCGATCTCGGTGTTTCCGGATCGGTCGATCAGGCCGGTGGAGGCGTTGTACAGGTAGGTCTCGGCGTTGCGCCAGTAGCGGTCGCTGGCTATGTGATAGAGCTTGCTGCGCACGATCACGTTGCTGGAGGGCGTCCATTGCGCCGCCAGTTCGGTCCAGCGGTCCTTGTACTGGATGCGGCTGTCGGCCACGTTGTAGTTGCGTTCGCGTACCGCCGGATCCTGAACTCCATTGATCAACGGCGTGCCGAAGTAGCGCATGGGCTTTTGCCTGCCCAGCGCGTGGGACAGTTGCACGCTGAAGTCCTGCACCGGATCCCATCGCAAGGCTGCGGAGAGGGTGCGGTTGCTGGAATCACCCCGGTCAACCCATCCGTCGGCGCGGTCGCCACTGGCATCCAGGCGGTAGGACCAGTGCTCATTGATTGCGCCGCCGCTGCCAAAGGCCAGGCCGCGTTTTCCGTCGGTGCCTACCGTGGCCTGGACCTCGTTGCGTATCGGACTGCGCGTGGGCTTCTTGGGAATCACATTGATGACCCCGCCAATGGCGCCATCGCCATAGATCACGGAAGCCGGTCCACGCAGTACTTCGATGCGGTCTACGGACCAGGTATCGAAGGGAAAACTTACGCCCACACCGCCATATTGGCGAGTGCCGTCATACAAGCGCATGACCGACGTGGTGTCGGTGAAGCCCCGTGCCGACAGCGAACTGCCGCTGTTGCCCGGATGCCCCAGGCTGGTGATGCCCGTGGAGCGGGTGATTGCATCGACCAGCGAAGTGTCGCCCCTGGCCTGCAGTTGCTCGCGCGTGATCACTTCGACACTGGCGGGCGTATCGCGTGCGCTGAGATCCAGTCGGCTGCCGGTGGCCAGCGGGCGCTCCAGGGCGCTGTCGCCGGATGAGCGCACGGTGACGGTGTCCAGGGTTGTGGAGGCCTGTCCCCAGCTTGCCGAGCAAGCGAACGCCATGGGGAGCAACACTACGGCCCGGGTCTGGCGAGAACGTTGCAAAAAGGTGGACGAAGAAGTGTGAACGATGCCTTCGGGCATCGCGGGGCCAATGGAACGGGTCATGAGCGATTTGCGTGCAAGTGAGACCTGCCGTGCCCCACAAGGCCCGGCGGCGAAGGTGAGGCAGGCATCGGGGCCCGCCGCACAAGGCTTACACGCGCGCCGGCGGACCTCTGGGCGGAAGCGGTGCCCCCACCAGCGCGGCAATGCGCGCCGACTCCACGGGCTGCACCGCCAAACCCAACGGCTGCGGCTGTTCAAACTCCGGCGAAGGATGAAGCAAGGCAGGCGTGACCACCAGGCACAAAGGACAGTCGAGCGAGTGGTGCGTGCCGGCACTCGCCTGTCCTTCGTCATCCAGAACGACCACCTGCATGCTGCCATTGCCCGTGCAAACCACTTCCAGGGAGCGCGGATGCACGATGGGCGACGCCACGGCCATCGCCAATGCCAGCATGAACCACGCCAAAGCAAGGCGGGGCAGCATCAGGCAGTTGCGCAAGGTTTGCATGCGTACGCATTATGGGGGGCCATCGCCTGTTGAGCGAGGCAACTGCCTGGCAAGCTGTTGTGAGTTCCCTGCAAAACTGCCTTGCCATCCGCCGCCTTCAAGCGGCGGCAGCGCCTTGACCAAGATCAACCGGGCCGGATCTGCATCCGCCATTGCGCAAGAAGGTTGCTGTCGGTCCGATATCGCCGCCATAATCGCGGGCTATGCACACCCTTCGCACATCGTCATTCTGGAAGCGCCTCGCCCTGGCGTGGTTCCTGCTGACGCTGGGTGTTGCAGGGGCTTCGCCCTTCGTCAACCCCAAGACCATGGAGTTCATCTGCTCCAGCGGCGGAGCCATCACCATGGTGGTTCTTGACGACGAGGGCCAGGCCCAGGCGCCAGGTCAGCACACGCTCGATTGCTCGATGTGCCTGGCCCCTGCATTGCCTCTGCCTCCCGTCAGCCTGACGGTGGCACAACCCCATCCTCTGGCGGCAGCCCTGCATCCGTTTGCAGCGGCCCATATCGCAGCCCTGGTCGGCGCGCCGCTTCCGCCCCGCGGGCCTCCCGCACAGGCCTGATTCCCTCGCATCGATAGCGCGGCTGCCTTGGCCGCGACACCATGGCAAGGCCTTGCGCCACGCCAGTTGCGAGGTCATTTCCTGGCCTGCCCCAAGCCCCCAATGCGCCCGCCTGTGACCAGGCCGGCGGTGCGGCGCACGGGCAATGGCCTGCCCTGGATCGTCCAACAATGATTTGCGCAGTTCAGACGGACTGCGTGCACACCCATGCTTGCCCAACGCTTCACCTGCATTCCGGCCGTTTTCCACAGGTCCTCCATCGCCTCGGCCCTTCTCACACTGGCTGCCGGCGCGCATGCCCAGGAGCCTCAGATGGCCCCCGTCACCGTCAATGCCCGCCCCGTGGTGGAAGAGATGGAGCTGGATGCGTTTTCCTCCAACTCGGCCGTGATCACCCAGGACCAATTGCGCGACCAGAACGCGGTGGACCTGGCCTCGGCCCTGCGCCGCACGCCCGGTGTCCAGATCTCGCGCTACAACCCCGTGGGTGCCTTTGGCGGCGATCAGGGCGGCGCCGTCTATATCCGCGGCATGGGTGTGAGCCGACCCGGCAGCGAGATCAAGACCTATGTGGACGGCGTGCCGTTCTACATGGGACTGTGGAGCCATCCCCTGCTGGATCTGCTGCCCGTCAACGGGATGCAGTCCATCACGGTCTACAAGAGCCCGCAGCCCCAGGTCAATGGCAACAACTTCGCCTCCATCGACTTGCTCACGCGCCGCGCCACCGAGGACGGCGTGCACGGGGATGCCAGTATCTCGGCGGGCTCCTACGGCACCCTCACCGAACAGGCCAGTCTGCTGGGCAGAAGCGGCAACCTGGATTGGAGCCTGGCCCAGGGCTTTGCGCGCTCGGACGGCCACCGCGCCGATGCGGATGGCCGGCTCAGCAACCTCATGGGGCGCATTGGCTACAGGCTGGATGCGAACTGGTCGGTGGCGGCCAGCTTCCTGCAGGTGGACAACAAGGCCAGGGACCCTGGCGATGCACGGCTTGCCGCTGCGGCGCTGGCCCCCCAGTACAACACCAAGGCCAGCATGTTCAGCAGCTCCGTGTCCCACGTGCATGGTGACTGGCGGGGCGAGCTCAAGCTGTACAGCAACCATGGCCGTGGCGACTGGCTGGACCAGCCCGCGCCGGACGGCGACAGCATCAACAAATTCCGCATGAGCGGCCTGCGCTGGAAGGAACAGTTCTCGCCCTGGAAGGGGGCCACCGTCACTGCCGGCCTGGACCATGACCGCATTTCGGGCGATGCCGCTTTCAACCGCGTCGCACCAGCGCCCCAGGGATTTTTCCAGGCGCCCACCTTCAGGATCACCTCCCCCTATGCTGGACTCAGCCAGGAGATCCCGCTGTCGGCGACATGGAGCCTGGTGCCCTCCGCCGGCCTGCGCATGTACGACCACAGCCAGTTCAGCTCCAAGGCGGCCCCCCATGCGGGCCTGTCGCTGGCCTCGGAGCAGTTCACCGTCTACGCCAACCTGTCGCGCGGCATCAACTACCCCGGGCTGGAGACGCCGCTGCTGGCATCGCTGATTCCGGCCCTGGGCTCCACGTGGCAGCAGCTGTCCGCCGAGGAGATGGACCACGCCGAACTGGGCTTCAAGTGGACGCTGTCGCAGGCCACACAGCTTGACGCCAGCATCTTCCACGACAAGGTCAAGAACCGCTATGTCTTCGGCTTTCCGCCCAATGTCCCGCCCCCGCCGCAGTTCATCAACCTGGGCGGCTACACCATGCGCGGCATGGAGCTGTCGCTGCGCCAGGCGCTGGGCGGCGGCTGGTCGGGCTTTGCCGGCCTGACGCTGCTGGACCCCAGCATGGACAACCTGCCCTACAGCCCGCGCCGCGCGCTGACGCTGGGCGTCAATGGCAAGGCCGGCCCGGTGCGGGTCGCCTTCGATGCGCAGTACCAGTCGGCAGTCTGGGCGCTGAGCCGCGCGCGGGGCGCCGATGCCGCCAACACCGAGCGCGTGGCCGGCTTTGCCGTGGCCAACCTGCGAGTGGCCTATCCGGTGCCTGCCCTGGGCAGCAAGGGAGAGGTTTTCCTGGCCGTGGAGAACCTGTTCGACCGCAACTACGCCTATCGCCCCGGCTACCCCATGCCCGGCCGCTCGGCACAGATCGGCGTGGCGGCCAGCTTCTGATCCCCCGCCCGCACAGCCCGCACAAGGAGCACGCATGAGACATCTTTCTTTGAGCAGCATCGCCCTGTCGATGGCCCTGGTCCTGGTCCTGGGCCTGCCCGCCATGGCGGCGGCCTCGGGCGCGACGCCCCCCGCCACGGCCGGATCGGCTGACGCGGCGGCCATCCGCAGCGCCATGATGGCCACCTGGGACAAGCCCGAGGCCAGGCTGGAGGTAGCGCCCATTTCCATCGAAGGCGGCCATGCGGTCGCCGGATGGATACAAGGCGATCGCGGTGGCCGGGCCCTGCTGCGGCGCGACGCGCAGGGCCAATGGCTGGTGGCCGTCTGTGGCGGCGATGGACTCAAGGACCCCAAGATGCTGGCAATGGCTGGCCTGTCTGCATCGGCCGCGCGCAGCCTGGCCAGCAAGGTCGTGCAGGCCGAGTCCGCCATGCCCGCCCCGCGCCGCGCCCTGCTGTCCCTGTTCGACGGCATGGTCCATATGGACGCGCAGGGCCAGCATCCCCCATCCGCACATCCGGCCCATTGAGCCGATCGCATCCTCCACACCATCCACCGTCCGCCTCACCTGATGTCTGTCTCCCTCTCCTTCTCGCGCAGCCCCCTGGCCCTGTCCATCGCCCTGGCACTGGCCTCGGCGGCCCATGCCCAGGGCCTGGCCGCCCCCCAACCGTTGAGCCCGGACGACTCCGCCCTGACGCTGGGCACCATCAGCATCACCTCCAAGGCCTCCGGCCCGCTGTCCACACGCAGCGTGTTCAGCTCCGTGGACATCGTGGGCGCGGACATCCTCGAGAACGAGCATGTGGACTACAGCTGGGAGCTGCTGTCCAAGGCGCCCGGCGTGCAGGTCACGCAGTTCAAGCAGGGCACGGATGCCGGGCGCTTCTCCTTCCGGGGCTTCAACGGCGAAGGCCGCATCAATGCGGTCAAGCTGCTGATCGATGGCATCCCCAGCAATGACAACGCCGGGGGCATGCCCTTTCTGGACGCTGTCTTCCCGCTGGACATCGAGGCCATCGAGATCGTGCGCGGCACCAATGACGCGCGCTACGGCCTCAACAACATCGCCGGCAATGCCAACGTGATCACCCGCACGGGCGGCAACGAGGGCCGTGCCAGCGTGACCGTGGGCAGCTTCGGCACCAAGGAGTTGCAGGTGTCCAAGGGCATCGAGAGCGGCAACTGGAGCCAGAACTATTTCCTGGCCTGGCGAGATTCGGACGGCTACCGGGACCATGCCGATGCCCGCAAGCTGTCCCTGTCCGGCAAATGGTTCTACACCTCGGACGATGGCCGCTGGCGCACCGGCGTGATCGCGCGCTACTACCGCAACAAGGCGCTGGAGTCGGGCTACCTCAGCTACGAAGAAGCCATCAAGGCGCCGCGCAGCTCCCCGGCCTACGCGGCGGCCGACCGTGGCGAGCGGGAAACCGGCCAGCTCAGCGCCCACCTGGATGGCGAACTGACGCCCGAGCTGTCGCTGTCCGCCAAGGTCTACGCCAACCAGTACGAGAACCAGCGCTGGGTACGCTTCTCGGCAGCGGGCTCGCAGCAGGAGCGCTACAACGACGAGCAGCAGCAAGGCGCCATCACCACCCTGACCTGGCGCCCCAAGGTGGCCTGGGCGCATGAATTCACGCTCGAAGGCGGTCTGGACGCCCAGCGGCAAAGCAACCTGGGCCAGCGCTACCGCACCACGGAGCGCGTGCGGACCTCGCCGTTCCGCGACTGGGACTTCGACCTCCATACGCAGGGCGCCTACGTGCAGGCCGTGATCCGCCCCATCGAAGCCCTGCGGATCATCCCGGCGCTGCGCATTGACGACGTGGATGGCCACTTCATCGACCGCCTGGCCGGCACGCGCGCCCCCGTGCATGACTACGGCCTGATCAAGCAGCCCAAGATCAGCATCGCCTACACCCTGAGCCAGCAGGCCAGCGTCTACGCGAACTGGGGCCGGACCTTCCAGATCGGCTCGGGCATCGACGCCTACCGCACGCAGGATCGCAACCTCAGGCCCTCCATCAATGATGGCTGGGAAGCGGGCGTCAAGTTCTCTCCCCTGCCCTGGCTCAACGGCCGCGTGGCCTACTGGGAGCAGCGCGCCTCGGGCGAGGTGGCCCGGGTGCTGGGCGTGGACGGCCTGCCCGACCCCGGCGGCCTGGGCAACGTGGGCAAGACGCTGCGCAAGGGCTACGACATCCAGCTCAACATGAAGCCCCATGCCCGTACCACCGCCTGGATCGCCTACTCCCACCAGGTGGCGCGCATCACCGCGCCCGACCCCAGCGCTCCCGCCACCCTGGGCAAGGAAATCGAGAACGTGCCGCACTACCTTGTCTCGGCCGGCGTGGACTGGCAGGCCACGGACCGGCTGAAGCTGTCGGCCTGGGGCAATGCCCAGGGTGACTACTACCTGGAGCGCACCAATATCCAGGGCCGCGCAGGCAAGTTCGCCGTGCTGAACCTGGGTGCCAGCTACCGGCTCTCGGACACCATGGACCTGGGCCTGCAGGTCAAGAACGTCACCAACCGCAAGTACGTCTACGCCTGGTATGACAGCGGCTCCTCGGGCTACTCGCCCGCCGACGGGCGCGGCGTCTATGCCAGCATGAACCTGCGCTTCTGATGGACACCTTCCAGCCGTCCACCGCACCAGTCACGCACCAGTCGCGCACCGAGCACGCACCCGACACACACGACATTTTTGCCAACGAAGGAGAAACCCATGAAACGCCACGTCCGTTTGCTTGCCCTCGCCGCCGCCATGATCAGCGGATTCGCCAATGCCCAGGTCAGCGTCAGTGATGCCTGGGTGCGCGCCACCGTGCCGCAGCAAAAAGCCACCGGCGCCTTCCTGAAACTGCAGGCCGCCCAGGACAGCAAGCTCGTCGCAGCGACTTCGCCCCTGACGCCGGTCGTCGAAGTCCATGAGATGGCCATGCAGGACAACGTGATGAAGATGCGCCAGGTGCCGTCCATCGCCCTGCCGGCAGGCAAGACCGTGGAGCTCAAGCCCGGCGGCTACCACGTGATGCTGCTGGACCTCAAGCAGCAGGTACAGGAAGGCCAGACCGTGCCCCTGACGCTCATCATCGAAGGCAAGGACGGCAAGCGTGAATCCGTTCAGGTGCAGGCGCCCGTACGCCCGCTGGCCACCAAGGCGGCGCCCTCGGGCCACGATCACAAGCACTGACACAGGGCCCATGCGCTGCAGCAGCCTCCGCATCAAGCGCTGGGTGGCCTTCGGGCCACCCGCCTGGCCGTGGGCGTTGCCGGGCGCACGACAGCGGCGCGACCAGGGCCGGCGCTTTGCCGCCTGGATGGCTGCGGCGCTGCTGTTCGCCTTTGTGCACCCTGCCCTGGCGATGGTGCTGGCATCGGGCCAGGGCAGTGGCGACCCGCTGGCGCGGCTGGCCATGGAAGTCTGCACGCCCCTGGGCCTGCAGCAGGCGCAACCGGTGTCTGCTGCGGGGGAGCCTGAAGCCAAGGAGCAGACCACGGCAGCCGGCCAGGCGCATTGCCCGCTGTGCCGGGTCGTGGGCGATGCCCCTCCTGATGTGTCCCGCGCGGACCTGCGCTTTGCCGCGCCGCCGCCTCCCACCCCGCTGCCGCCCCAGGCCCTGCGCCCGCGGGACACCGTGCTGCGCGTGGTGCTGAGCACTCCCCCCAGGGCGCCTCCCCTTCCCTGAAGCCCGAAAGGGCCGCACGGGCGGCATGCCGTCGCCCATTCCCGAACTCCTTTCCCATGCCAAGCCGCGACCCGCGTCGCAGCCTGCAGGGTTACCCACGCCTGCGCGCCGCCATGGCCCCAGCGCAGGCACCAAGAAACCGTTTCCCCATGCGTAACACTTACTTTGACAACTCCCGCTTTCCCCTCGCCCTGATCGCCACCGCGCTGCCGCTGCTGCTGGCCGCCTGCGGCGGCGGCGGAGGCGGTGACAACGGCCAGCCCACCACACCCACCACGCCCACGGGCCCCCAGGCCGTGGCCATCGAGTTCGCCGCCAAGGCCGGCAACCTGCCCGCCAAATGCGGCACGCCCATCGCCGGCGTGGGAACCAGCCAGGCCACGGTGGACCTGCATGACCTGCGCTTTTACGTCAGCGGCGTCTCGCTGATCAATGACAAAGGCGAGGCCGTGGCCGTCACCCTGGATGTCAACGACTGGCAGACCAAGGAGGTGACGCTGATCGACCTGGAGGACGGCACCGGCGCATGCGCCGACGCAGGCACGCAGGCGCAGAATACGCAGGTCAGGGGCACGGTGCCCGCAGGCACGTACAAGGGCATCAAGATGACCGTGGGCGTGCCCTCCTCGGTCAACCACACCGACTATGCCGTCGCACCCAAGCCGCTCGATGTGCAGGCCCTGGCCTGGTCGTGGCAGGCCGGCCGCAAGTTCGCCCAGATCGAGGTCAACCCCGTGGGCGGCGTGGCCCGCCCCGCGCCGGCCGCCCCCGGCAAGACGTTCTACGTCCACCTGGGCTCCACCGGCTGCACGGGCAACCCCGTGACCGGCGAGACGGTCAGCTGCGCGCGTCCGGACCGCATGGATTTCGGGTTCGGCGATTTCAATGCCGGCACCCAGAAGGTGGTGCTGGACATTGCGCAGCTGCTGCAGGGCTCGAACGTCAAGGAAGACCTGGGCGGCGCCGCCGGCTGCATGTCCGGGGCCACCGATCCGGAATGCGTGCCCATCTTCAGCGCGCTCAAGATCGATCTGACCACGGGCCGCTCCATCAATGAAGGCAGCGGCCAGACCGTGTTCCGTACCGAGGCCAAGTAATGCACAAGCCCCATTCGCTTCGGCGGGTGGCGGCATGGACCGCCGCCCTGTGCGGCCTTGCCGGGGCCATCGCCCTGGCGGGCTGCGGGGGCGGCGACACCGCCGTCCACGATGACTCCGGCAGCAGCACGGGCTGGTCCTGGGCGCTGCCCTCCTTTTTCCCCACCCCCAAGGTGCCCGACACCAATCCCATGACGGCAGAGAAGGCCGCGCTCGGCCGCTTTCTGTTCTATGACAGGCGCCTTTCGGGCAACGGCACGCAGGCCTGCGCGAGCTGCCACATACAGTCCAAGGCCTTCACCGATGGCCTGACGACCTCACTGGGCTCCACAGGGCACGCACATCCGCGCAACGCCCAGAGTCTGGCCAACGTGGTCTACAACGCCACGCTGACCTGGGCCAACCCCTCGCTGGTCACGCTTGAAAAGCAGATGGAGACGCCGCTGTTCGGCACGGACCCGGTGGAGATGGGCGTCAACGACAACAACAAGGAGGAAATCCTCGCGCGGCTGGCTGCCGACACCGGCTACGGCCCGCGCTTCGCCAGGGCCTACCCGGGCCAGGCAGCGCCCATCACCTGGGGCAATGTGATCCACGCCATCTCGGCATTCCAGCGCACCATTCTTTCGGGCAACAGCAAATATGACCAGTACCTCAAGGGCAGCACGGCACTGAACCCGGCCGAGCAGCGCGGCATGAACCTGTTCTTCGGCGAAAAGGCCGAATGCTTCCACTGCCACAGCAGCTTCAACTTCAACGACCAGATCGTGCACGCGGGCAGCCGCATCGTCGAGACCCCGTTCCACAACACGGGCCTCTACAACATCGGCGGCACCGGCGCCTTCCCCGAGCCCAACCGGGGCGTCTACGAACTGACCCAGCTCTTCAAGGACATGGGCAAGTTCCGCGCGCCCAGCCTGCGCAATGTGGAAGTCACCGGCCCCTACATGCATGACGGCAGCATCGCGACGCTGGAGGAAGTGCTGCAGTTCTATGCGGCCGGTGGCCGCAACATCACCTCCGGCCCGCATGCCGGCGACGGGCGCGCCAACCCCAACAAGAACGACTTCATCAACCAGATCGCCCTGACGGCCGACGACCGCGCCGACCTGCTGGCCTTTCTCAAAACCCTCACGGACCATGAGCTGCTCACCAACCCCAGGCTCGCCGATCCCTTTGCACAGCAGACAGGCCAATAGCATGCAACGCAGCTTCCTCGCGCAACGCACACCGCTGGCAGCGGCCATCGCCGTCGTCATCGCCTTGTCGGCAGGCAGCGCCGCCGCCCACACCCTGGATGACGGCATACCGCAGACCAACGGCCTGCGCATCGACATGGCGGCGGTGGCCGCCTATCTCCATGGCGATTCCACCTTGCCGGCACCCAGGCTGGCCGGCACGCTGGGCCTGGGCGACACGCCTGACGACCAGCGCGGCTGGCGGCTGGAGCATGGCACCCTGGGCGCCGGCCTGCGCGTATCTCCCCAACTGGGGGCCAACATCGTGATGGGCTGGCACGACAGCGACCCAGCCCACGTGGAGGCCGCCTGGATGGAGGCGCGCAGCGGCTCAGACGCCGAGCTGACCCTGGGCGCAGGCCGCAACCGCGTGCCCATGGGACAGGTGCTCACGCGTGCCGGGCACTTCGACCGCTACGGCCAGATGCCGCTGGCCAAGCGGGCGGCCTTCAACGGCGACTGGATCGAGGATGGCGTCAACGCCGCATGGCGTCCCCACCTGCAAGGCGCCATGTCCTGGCTGCAGGGCATTGACCTGGGGCTTTGGCGCGCCCGGCGCTTTCCCGGCAGCGACAACGCCGCCTGGGCGCCCGTCGTGCATGCCAGCGCCGCCTGGACATCGGTGCAGGCAGACGTCTTCTACAGCCGGATGCAGCCCAAGGGGCGCGGCGCCTATGTACAGCGCTCCAACAGCGGCCACATTCACACGGCGCCACAGTGCAACGCCAGCCTGCGCGACATCACCTGCTTCGACGGCACCGTGGACCTGGCCGGGGCCAGCGCTACCTGGACCACGCCGCTGCAGGGCGTCAAGCTCACCGCAGCAGGCATCTGGCGGCGCGAAAGCGGAAACCTCTATTCCCAGAACGGCGACACCCGCTACCAGGGCCGCACGCTGGGCGGCTGGCTGGAGGTGCTCTGGCAGCCGCGCGCACGCTGGGAATTCGGCGCCCGCCAGGAATGGCTCAGAAGCACCAATCGCGTCAGCGGGCCGGGCGCCCTGCTGGTGGCCACGGACGCCAACCTGCTGCCCAACAACCCATCGCGCCGCTTCACGGCCATGGCCGGCTGGCGCCCCGTCAAAAGTGTTCTGATCGCGCTTGAAGCCGGGCGCGAGCACATCGCTGGCAAAGGCCATACGGTGGCAGGCCTGCGGCTGATCTGGACCCCCGATGCCCTGTTTGAAAGGAACTGGAAATGACCACAATGCTTCGCCGCCAGGCGCTTGGAATGCTGCTGGGCATGGGCTGTGCCCTGGCACTGCCGCTGACGGCACGGGCCCATGACTTCCGGGCGGGAGACCTGGTCATAGACCACCCCTACGCCACGCCCTCCATCGCCGGCTCCAGCAACGGGGCGGCGTATTTGCGGGGGATCAGGAACAAGGGAAAGAACGCCGACCGGCTCATCGGGGCCAGCACGCCAGCGGCCGCACGCGTGGAGCTGCATGAGATGAAGATGGAGGGCGACATCATGCGCATGCGCGAAGTGCCCTTCATCGAACTGCCCGCAGGCCAGGAGGTGCAGTTGCGCCATGGCCAGTCACACCACCTCATGCTGATCGGACTCACGCAGCCCCTGCGCGAGGGTGATCGCTTCGATCTGACGCTGCAGTTCGAAAAGGCTGGCGAATACAAGGTCAAGGTCTGGGTGCAGCAACCCAAGCGCATGCCATCCGGACACCAACACCCGCATTGAACGGACATGCGGCAGGAGCCGTGCCCCACAGGTCGAGATGCAGCCATGAACTGCTGCAATCGCCACCATGGGGCTTGCCGGCAGCTCAGTCTTCGTCCAGCGCCTCAAACCGCTCGGCCAGGAAATCCAGCAGCGCCCGCACGGCCGGCAGCAGCCCGCGCCGAGAGGCGAACACCGCGTGGATGATCTCGCGCCGTGGCGCCCAGCCCGGGATGACGTGGACCAGTTCACCGCGCGCGATCTGCTCGCGCACCATCATCGAGGGCAGTTGCACCACGCCCACCCCCGCCAAGGCCGCCGCGCGCAGCGCCAGCATGCCGCGCGTGACCAGACGCGGCCGGTGGCGGATGGCCGCCTGCGTGCCGTCCGGGCCGATCAGGTGCCACACATGCTCGTGCTGCGGCAAGCCCAGGTCCATGCTCGGCAGGCCTGCCAGGTCGGCGGGCACCTGGGGGATGCCGCCTGTCAGCAGCTGCGGGCAGGCCACCAGGCATTGCCCGCGCTCGGCGAGCATGCGCATCACCAGGTCGCTGTCCTCCAGCGGCGGCGGGCGCACGCGGATGGCAACGTCGATTCCCTCGCCCACCACGTCGACGCGGCGGTTGGTTTCCTCGAGGTGGATCTCCACGCGCGGATACGCGGCCATGAAGGCCGCCAGCATGTCGGCGATGCGCGCATCGAGCAGCGCCACCGGGCAGGTCATGCGCACGATGCCGCGCGGCTCGGCGTGGGTCAGCGCGATGGCCTCGTCGGCGGCGTCGGCCTCCACCAGCATCGCCTTGCAGTGGCCGTAGTAGGTCTGGCCGGTCTCGGTGACGGCAAATCGCCGCGTGGAGCGCTGGATCAGGCGCGTGCCGAGACGCTCCTCCAGCTGCGCGATGCGCCGGCTCAGCTTGGATTTGGGCATCCCCAGCGCGCGGCCCGCGGGCGCAAAGCCGCCGTGGTCCACCACCTGCACGTAGTAGTAGAGGTCGTTCAGGTCTTTCATTGCACACCGCCTTCATCGTTCCTCAGATAGGACTCTGATGGCAAATATTAACGACTACCGCGTTCATCGTTCAAATCCTATTCTCTATCCGTCAGCCAAGACCTTTGTCTCGGCGACACAAGGAGATCAGCATGAAGAAAATCCTCGGTGTCTACAGCGCCCCCCGCATGCACTGGGTAGGCGACGGTTTTCCGGTGCGCTCGCTGTTCGGCTACGACGGGCTGGGCAAGCACCTGAGCCCGTTCCTGCTGCTTGACCACGCGGCGCCGACGCCCTTTGGGCCGACCGACCGGCCGCGCGGCGTCGGCCAGCACCCGCACCGTGGTTTCGAGACCGTGACCATCGTCTACCAGGGCGAGCTGGAGCACCGCGACTCCACCGGCGCCGGCGGCCTGATCGGCCCCGGTGACGTGCAGTGGATGACCGCTGGCGGCGGCATCCTGCACGAGGAATTCCACTCGCGCGCCTTCACCGAACGCGGCGGAACCATCGAGATGGTGCAGCTCTGGGTCAACTTGCCCGCCAAGGACAAAATGACCGCGCCGGGCTACCAGACGCTGCTGGATGCGCAGATTCCCTGGGCGGACCTGGCGGAAGGCGCGGGCCGTGTGCGGGTGATTGCCGGCGAGTTCGGCGGCCACCGCGGCCCGGCGCAGACCTTCACGGCGATGGACGTGTGGGACATCCGCATCCGCCATGGCGGCGTGGGCCGGTTCGACGCGAAGGACGGCCACACGCTGGCCCTGGTGGTGCTCCACGGCTCGGTGCTGGTCAACGGCGCCATCGCGCGGGAAGGACAACTGGTGCACCTGGAGCGCGCCGGCAGCGGCGTGGAGATCGAGGGCAGCAGCGACGCCACCGTGCTGTGGCTGTCCGGCGAGCCCATCGATGAGCCGGTGGTGGGCTATGGCCCGTTCGTGATGAACAGCGAGGCCGAGATCCGTCAGGCCATGACCGACTTCAACAGCGGACGCTTCGGCCAGATGGCGCACTGAGCGCCGCAGGGCTCCCGCCGGGAGTCCTGCATGTTTCCCCCGACGCGGCTTTGTTCAGCCGGGGCCTGCTGCCCCGGTCGTGCACGGCTGCGCCTGAACCGCCCATCCCGGGCACTTTGCAACCCCAAGGAGATTCACCATGACCAAGCCCTACGTCCGCCTGGACAAGGACAACGCCGCCGTGCTGCTGGTAGACCACCAGACCGGCCTGCTCTCCCTTGTACGCGACATCGACCCGGACAAGTTCAAGAACAACGTGCTGGCGCTGGCCGACATCGCCAGCTATTTCAAGCTGCCCACCATCCTGACGACCAGCTTCGAGAACGGCCCCAACGGACCGCTGGTGCCGGAGCTCAAGAGCCAGTTTCCCCAGGCGCCCTACATCGCCCGGCCCGGCAACATCAACGCCTGGGACAACGAGGACTTCGTCAAGGCCGTGAAGGCCACGGGCAAGAAGCAACTCATCATCGCCGGCGTGGTGACCGAGGTGTGCGTGGCCTTCCCGGCACTGTCGGCCATCGAGGAAGGCTTCGACGTCTTCGTGATCACTGACGCCTCCGGCACCTTCAACTCCATCACCCGCGATGCGGCGTGGAATCGCATGTCGCAGGCCGGCGTGCAACTGATGAGCTGGTTCGGCGCTGCCTGCGAACTGCACCGCGACTGGCGCAACGACGTGCAGGGGCTGGGCACTCTGTTTTCCAACCACATCCCCGACTACCGCAACCTGATCACGAGCCACACCACATTCACCCAGGGCAATTGAGGAGAAGACCGTGAGCACACCCCAAACCATTGCCAACTTCAACGGCGCCCGCCCGGTCATCGATCCCGACAATGCGGCGATGCTGCTGATCGACCATCAAAGCGGCCTGTTCCAGACCATCAAGGACATGCCCTTCACCGAGGTACGTGCCAATGCCACCACACTCGCCAAGGTAGCGACACTGGCGAAGATCCCGGTCATCACCACCGCATCGGTGCCGCAGGGTCCGAACGGCCCCTTGATCCCCGAGATCCACCAGTACGCCCCGCATGCCCGGTACGTTGCGCGCAAGGGCGAGATCAACGCCTGGGACAACCCGGAGTTCGTCGCTGCCGTCAAGGCCACCGGGCGCAGGCAGCTCATCATCGCGGGGACGATCACCAGCGTCTGCATGGCCTTTCCCAGCATCGCCGCGGTGCACGAGGGCTACCAGGTCTTCGCGGTGATCGACGCCTCGGGGACCTACTCGAAAATGGCGCAGGAAATCACGCTGGCGCGCATCGTGCAGGCTGGTGTCGTGCCGATGGACACGGCGGCGGTGTGCTCGGAGGTGCAAAAGACCTGGAACCGCGAGGACGCGTTGCAGTGGGCGCAGGCCTACAGCGCAGTCTTCCCGCCGTACCAGTTGCTGATCGAAAGCTACTCCAAGGCGCAGGAAGTGGCCAGGAACGGTGAGCAGCTGGATTCGCAACGCACCTGACTGCGGTAGCACGGCACGGGTACGAGGCCGCTTGCCCAAGGTGTCGGCGGCCATGGTGGAATTTGTGGATGAGGCGCAGGGCTGAGACCCCGGCCCCGGTGGCGCTCAGCGCCAGCAGTCCTCCACCGTTCCCAGGGGCGATATGCCTTTCACGCCCAGGGCGTTCAGGGTGTAGTCGCCGCAGCGCCTGTCCGATGCCTGGCGGCCGGTGCGCGTGGCCTTGAGCGTGTAGCCGCCGTCATTGGCGGCCGTGGCCATCGTCAGGGTGTAGTGGCCGTTCTCGGACTTGTCCCCCCAGGGCAGCCTGAGGTTGGCGACGGAGCTTGTGTAGCCGCCGTTCTGCGCCCGCCAGCGCTCCTGCCGGGCGGCGGCCTCGCCCAGCAGGCTCTGCGCCTCCACGCGCCGCGATCGCAGCACGTATTCCTGGTAGGAGGGGTAGGCGATCGCCGAAAGAATGGCGACCACCGCCACCGTGATCATCAGCTCGATCAGCGTGAATCCATGTAGCTTGCTGCGCACGCATTTCTCCTCGGGGGCCCGCAGGGCCAGCCAGACGGCCGGGGCCGGCAGGCCCCTTTGTGTAGTGGATGGGATGGCGGTCACGGGTTCGCTGGCTGGCGGCGCCAGCTCTGTCGCCCCCGGTCCACTCCGCTGTTGATATCGTCGCCCCCGGTCTTGACTGGGTCTCCCGCCCCGCTTGGCTTTCCGCTGGAGTCGAAGATCTTCGCGCCGCTGATGGTGGGCCTGCCCGGCCCCACCTCGCGGCCGTTGACCTGCTGGCCTGCCAGGTTGTCGGAGGCGTTGAAGATGCCGTCGCCGTTCACATCGAAGGCGACATAGTCGGTCTTGCCCCCGGTGTCGGGATCGATGGCGTAGATCGTGCTGGCCAGGCCTGCGGAGCAGGGGTCGCCCAGCGGCGGCCGGATGGAGGTGAACACCAGCCCCCGCCCGTACAGGCTCATGTCGTAGACCAGTCTTTCTCCGTCGCGCGGCAGATCGACGTACCAGCCCCAGCTGTGCACATTGGAGTCGGCGGTGCTGGTGGCGTCCTTGTACCAGGTGACCGGGTTGGCCGACAGGGCGAACTTGCCCGGAAAGCCGCTCACCTGGGTGAACTGCTGGGCCTGCAGATCCCCGCGCCCCTTGCCGGCGGTAGGCAGCGGCTGCGGCGCAGTCGTGGCGGGTGTGCCGTAGCGATCCCAGACACCGAACACCGATTGCCGGCGCATGTCCAGCTTGTCGTCATCCGTCATGAAGCGGCCCGTGCCGAAGGCCACCACATCGCCCTTGCCGCTGGAGTGCCGCACCACGTAGGGTGCGGTGGTGATGGACAGCCGCTTGCCTCCGCTGCGTTCGGACTCGCGTGCCACAAAGAACAGTTGCGCATTCCATGAGCCGCTGGCACTGCTGGCCAGGTCCACGCGCCATACATTGCCCGCAAGATCACCGGCATAGGCCAGGTCCACCTTGCCATCGCCGTTGTTGTCCACCACGGCGGCGCGCGACAGGCCGTTCTTCGGCGCAGGCAGCGCGCTCAGCTCTGCGGCCGTCATGCCTGCCGCGAAATCAAAGCGCCGGATGACCTCGCCACTGGAGACATCCAGCACAAACAGGCTGGACTCGCCGGAGGCGCTGTTCGACGCCTGGTAGCCATTGGACAGGAATACCACCCACCTGCCCTTGGACCGGCCGGCGTCGTTGAGCCGCGCAACGACGGGCGTGGGCATCGAGTAACCCATGCGTTCGTCCTGTTCAACGCCGAACTCCCACAGCAACCGGGGGGAGGTGGGGTCCGTGACGTCCAGCGCGAAGACCTGCCGCCCGCCCGCGCCCAGGCTGCCGACCAGCACCCTGTGCCAGGCGTTGCCGAAGTAGACATCGGAGACCACGGGCGTCCCGTCCACGAAGTAGCGGTGGGGAGCGCCGCCCGCGCCATACCGGGACGCCAGGACATTGAGCGAATTCTTCACCCCCGATGGAATGAAGGCGAACTCCTCCTTGCCAGATGCCGCGTCGAAGGCGTGCAGCATGCCGTCGTTGGCGCCCACATACAGCATCTCCTTGGCAGCCTGTTTCGCGGCAAAGGCGGCATAGGTGGTGCTGCCCTCCAGCTTGTCCGCAACGGAGGCGCGGTACAGGCCGCCCTTGACCCGCACCAGCGAGGAATTGACGATGTCGCCCAGCACATTGGGCTTTCCGCTGGCCAGGGGCTTGCGCACGCGCAAGTCATCGCGCACCTCGCCACGCAGGAACTCGATGCGCTTTTTTGCCTGGCCATCGGCGGAGTTCGTGGCCGGGTCCGTGTTGAGCACGGCCAGCCAGGACGCATCGGAACGCTGCCCGCTGAGACTGGAGTACGTGAAAGGGCTCAGCGACACGGCACTGCCGGTCCTGCTGGGGTAGTAGATCTTGCGGTCATCGGCGGACCGCTCCGACAGGAGTTCCGCCGCGCTCCACACCAGCGTTCTGTCGCTGGTGGTGAGCTTCTCGCGGATGACATCGCCGCTCCAGTACTGGACCTCGAACGTGGTCCGGTACAGGTCGGCGCCTTCGCCCAGTGTCGCCGTGGGCATGTCCACGCTGACCGCCGTCACGGAACTGATGTTCTGCAGGATGTCGTTGAACGCCTTGGTCAATTGGTCCTTGAGCGTGCCGGCATTGGTCACCAGAAAATAGTTGTCCGGATCTCCCGTGATCTTGGAGGGGTCGCGGTCCGGCACGCCGTACTTGGCGGCATACCACAGCGGTCCCTTCAGGAAGCTGCCCGCGTCGGTCGCATTGCCGGGAGTGAAGCTGCGGGTGGCCGTGAGCCCCAGGTTCGAGCATTCCGTGCGCTGCTGGGCCGAGATGCTGCCCCGGCAGTAGCCCGGATCGCGATTGGGGGGCGTGTTGTAGGCGTAGTAGGCCGAGGCCGTGTCCTTGTCACGCACCTCCAGGTACATGCCGTCCTTGGTGGTGCCCGAGATCACATAGCCCATGTGCTGCCCCAGGCCGCCAGCGGCGTACTCGGACACCATGTCGATCTTCACCTTGCCATCGGCCTGCAGCGCGATCGTGTAGCGCGCGATGGCGTCCATGTCATGGTCGGCGCCCTGCTCCACGTCCTCGTAGTTGATGCGGAACTCCGCATAGGGCCGCCCGCCATTGACCGAGGCATCGATGTCCGCCTTGCCCGTGTTGGCAATGTTGACCACGTAGTAGTCGACGATCTGGTTGGTCGGCGTGAAGACCGCATTGTTCACGGTGCTGCCACCGGCACTGCCGGAGACGGTCTTGGCAAACGGCGCAATGGTCACAAAGCGCTTGCCGCCGATCGGAAAGCGTATTTCCGGCAGCGGTGACGCAATGGCCACGGAGTAGGTCCTCAGCGCATTCTTGCCCTGGCTGTTGCCGAAGATGGCATTCCTGGCGCCGAAACGGGCCACGCCTGCGGCATAGTAGGTGCCTTCCTTGCTGGGCTCCTCAGGAGACAGGCCGCGCGCCCATGACAGGTCTGCAATGGTCTTGACCGAAGGAGCCTGGTCGGCATTGGCCGATGTTGACTGGCCGATGAAGAAGTTCTTCCCGTCTATGCGCTCGGCCGAGCCGATGGCCGCCACCTCGTCTGAGACATTGAAGCCATTGAGGGCGCTGGCACCGACGCTCGCGTAGCGGCTACCGGGCAGCTTGCCGTCATAGGAGGGATTGATGTCGCTGAGCACCGTCATGACGGGACGGGAGCAGTACTGGTAGCCGCCCCCGCCTTCGGCCTTGGCCCTGTAGGGCGTTTCCCAGGCGGGCTTGGACAGGCCCAGGGACGCATCCTTGGAGGAGCCGCCGGCGTAGTCAAAGATGCCGAGGGCCTGGGACGCGCCGCCGAAATAGCGCATGGTCTCGAACATCATCTCGCTGATGGGATTGCCCCACATGGCGCACTTCGAAGGCTTGTCCAGCGAACTGATGGGGCCGGACGTGATCCAGCCGCATTCCACGTATTTGCCGCCGGTGTAGCCGATCAGCCGCTGGCGGTCTATGTTGGCGACCACGCCATTGACACCCGTCTTGAACTGGCCCGTCTGAGGGTCGACTTCCTCTGCGAAATTGCCGATATTGCGACGCAGCACGCCGCCGGCGATGTTTTTCTCGTACGAGCCTGTGAGCAGGCCGAAGTACATCTTCCCGTTCTCCCCGAAGTCGTGCAGCAGCCCCGTGGGCTTGTAGATGGTCTTGCCACCGTTGGGATAGGCCTTGCAGCTGGCCTCGAGCAACTGGACATTGCTGCTGGAGCAGGCCTCCACAAGCAGGTTGTAGTCGGTGATCCTGCTGCTGGCCCGCGCGCACGAATTGCCGCCTGCACAGTTGCTCTGCCCTGCAAAGCCCTCCTGGGACACCCAGTCCCAGATCTGGAACGAGGAGTCATTGAGCACGCGCAACTGGGTGATGACGCCAGCGGCCTCCCCCAGCGTGGTGACGGCAAACAGATGGCGCGTGCCGACCGCCGGCGGGCGCAGCGGCGCATAGTCCGAAATGCTGTAGACCTTGGCATCCCGCGCAGGGTCATAGGCCTTGCCCCAGCTGTGCGCATCCCTGGGAATGTAGGCGGTCTGCAAAACGGTGCGCGAAGCCGTGTCCTCCGCACGCATGCCGCCATAGAGCACGCGGCGTATGGCGTCCATGCGCGATGTGCCCAGATAGTTCAGGAAGTCGCCGCTCCAGTGGTTCGAGCACTTTTTCCTGTTGCTTCCGGTCGCTGCCTGCGAGGGCACGAAAACACCCTTGGAATAGCTGTAGCAGACGTTGTTGTTGAAGTAGCCGTAGTAGTCGATCTGGTCCGGCTTGTACCCGACATCGATCACACCGTCGCCGTTGAGGTCGGAGGCATCGTTGTAGGCCTCGTAGTACAGCTTGTGGTCACGCCCCATCACCAGCATGTTCAAGGGCGCCAGCGCCTGGTTCACGAACAGCGGCATCTGGGACAGCACGGTGTCCGCGCGCCCCTGGGCATGCGCCGGCGTACTGGCCAGTGCCAATGCGCACGTCCACAGCGCCAGGGCCGGCCACGCGCGTGCCCGGCCCTGGCGCCCCCTCGGGCCATGCCTGGTCTTCCAACTTGCAATGCGAGCCATTGAAGCTCCCTCCCCCTGCTTACTTTATGAACATGTTGACGCTGGACCGCAGGCACAGCGCATGCGCTCCGCAGGCCTGGGCCTGCGACTTTTCCGTGGCCTGGGCATTGACCTCATAGAAGTCCGTGCAGCCGGTGGCGGGTGCATCCAGCGCGGACGTCGCACTACCCGACTTGGGACAGGCGGTCGTGATGTATCGGGGATACCAGTACCCATCGGGCTTCTGAAACCCGGCCGCCTTGGCCTTGGTCGTCCGAAAATCCGTACCGAGCCCGATGGAGTCCGTACGCACATCGGATACCGAGCAGGGAATGCCGCTGCTCTCGGCCACCGGAGTGCCGGCGCCATTGCAAGGCTTGAGTGCGACGGCATGCTCCAGCAGCTTGCGCTCGCCTTCTCGCAGCGTGCCATCCGCGGTTTCATACAGCCGCTGGCTATCCACCATGTTGGCTGCGATGCGTGCCTCCAGCGTGGCCACGCGCATGCCGACCACCGCCAGCAGCAACACCAGCAGCAGCATGATCATGGACACCAGCAAGGCATTGCCGCGCTGGCGCCCGTGCAGTGCACAGGACATGCAGCGGCGGCTCCGGGCTCCGATCAGCGCGGTCATGGCATCAGATTCCTCAGGGTGAGCGTGCCGGTGGCCAGTTGCAGCAGGGAGCCGGCATTCGCATCGCATCGGGCCCGGGCGCCGCCCAGTTGCGCCCAACGCTCGCAGACGGTGGAGGTCATGCCCTGCGTCACCTTGCCGGAGCTTTCCAGCAAGAGGGCAAGGCGCAGGGAACGGATGGCTTCCTGCGTCCCGGGCAACGTGGCCGTGAAGGCATCGACCCTGCGTATCGCGCCGGGCGCTGTCTGCCGATCGATGCCGAACTCGAAATGCACCGCCCGCACGCCATCGGCGAGCGGCACAACCTCCTGCGCGGCCCGGCAGACCAGCACGCCACTTTCGACGGTGTATTTCTCCGCGAACATGCCGGTCGCCGGCGCCGGAGCGTCATAGGGGCCTGCGGCCCCCAGGTTCGCCGGCGTGCCCGCACAGTCGGTTTCCGCAGCGTCCCGGGGCTGGAAGCGAAGGCAGATGGTCTGCGCGTCAGCCGCGTAGAGCGCCTGTCCCTGGGTGAACTGGCAGCCGTTGGGATGGGGCGAGGAATCGGCAGGAAATGCGTCGAACATCGCCTGCGAAGGATCTCTCCTGTAGCCTGCCTTGGAGAACTCGGAGTCCAGCACGGCCAGCGCCAGCCGGCTGTTGCCGAGGTTCTCGCTCTGCCCCACGCGAAAACCGAAGCTCGACAGCCCCTGCATGTAGATGGTGGTGGCAATCAGCACGAGGAACAGGCCGATGGCCAGCGCCACCAGAATCTCCACCAGGGACAGGCCCGCCTGGGACGGCATGCGCATGCGGCACGCCCGTGCGCCCGGCCCGCGCTCAAAGCCGCGACCGCAGCGTGAATGTGCAAAATTCATTGTCGCTTCCATCCAGACATTGGCCTTTCTTGACCGGCCAGGCCACCGTCACGGACACCAGGCCGTCGGCATCGGCGCTCACGGCGAAGGAGGTGTCGATGCGGTTCGCGGTGAGATCGGGCACCAGCTTGCGGGCCCGCTCGCCCCAGCAGGCCAGGCGCTGCGCCCGCGGCTGCGGCAAAGGCTGGCAGGCCACAGGTGCCGCGGGCATCGCGGCACCCTCCAGCTTCTGGTAGCCGCCCAGTTCCGCCACGGGCACGCCCTTCGCGTCCAGGACCGTGGCCGTGTCCCCCCGCAGGGTCTCCAGCAGCTCGGAAGCCAGCATGGATGCCATCTGGCGCCGCTCGGTATCCACGGTGTATTCAATGGCACGCACATGGATGCGCACGGCGCCCAGCAGCCCCACGGCCACCAGCAGCACGGCGACGAGTACCTCGATAAGGCCTGCGCCGCGTTGCCTGCGAGAAGGAAAAGGAATGGACATGTTGCAGACCCGTTGCACGCGCATCAGCAACTGCCGCCGGCAGGCAGCCGCTGCTGGCGCACAAGCCCGGCGCGGGTCACTCTCAGGCATTGCATGCGCGTGGCATGGCGAGCCGTGACGGTCAGCGTGTACAGCGTGCTGGCGCCGGAGAACTGCCTGGCGGTCCCCGTGGTTTCGAACAGGACACCCTGGGAAGAATCACCGGAGGGCGAGACGGTCACGGCATCAGGCACCCGGGCCTCGCGCACCAGTTGCCCGCCCGACTTGGCGGACCATGTCTGCCCCGCGCCCACGAAGCTGCTTTCCACCCGTTTGTAGACCGCTTCGGAGCGAGCCAGCTGCAGCAACGACTGCAACTCGAGCGCAGCCGAGCTGACGCGCTGGTTGGCTATTTGAGCGATGAAGGAAGGAGCGGCCAGAGCGGCCAGAATCGCGACCAGCGCCACCACCACCATCATCTCGATGAGGGTGAAGCCACGGGGCCATTGCCATGTGCCGCCTGGACAGCCGTTGCGCGTGTAACCGGGGTTTTTCATGCAAGCGTGCTTCTCGTTGCCGGGGAACCATGCGACAGGCCTGCAAGCCCTGCGCCATTGCTCTTGATTGATGTTTGCAATCGTAATGCAAAGGCAATTTGGAACACCTATTGACACAGGTTATGGGACAAATATAGGACTTGTCTTATAAAAACCTGCGCAAAGCGCAACACCCCATCCAGCAAGCCCGGCCCGCCGTCCGTGTGAAATAGCCCCCTGATTCCCCGGCCCCGTCCTATCGCTTATCTTTGAAGATAGGAACAGGACTGTGCATATGACTAGGCATACGGAGTCAATCGAGGTAGTCGTGAAGGACCAGCGCCGCAGGCGCTGGTCTCTCGCAGAGAAGGCGGCGCTGGTGCGCCGAACCTACGAACCAGGCATGAGCGTGTCATTGGTCGCTCGGCAGGAAGGCGTTTCGGCTGGACTGCTGTTCCAGTGGCGCAAGCTCGAACGGCAAGGTGCTTTGACCGCCGTCTCCGCTGGCGAGGCAGTCGTGCCCG
>NZ_WUMG01000063.1:0-31920 GCF_009827015.1 Delftia sp. CH05
CCCCCTGCATCCCCCCTGCCTGCTGCTGCACCTGCGCGGCATGTACATCAGCGGTGAGCATCCCGCCTTGGCCGTGCCGCGAACCGACCCGCCGCAGCAGCGCCTGTGGCCACACCTCGTGCCCGTGCACGCAGCGGTCCAGCAGCTGCTGGCGCAACAGGGCAAGGAAGGGAGCTGGCCCGGTTGCGAAGACGTGTGCGACCACCTGGGCGTGACCTACGCCCTGCTGCAGGCCCAGCGCCATGCGGGCAGCGCCGCACTGGCGCAGGCCATTGCGCTGGCCATGGGCCATGTGGAGCAGCGGCTGCAGCCGCTGCCCGGCGACTGCCTGTCCGGCGCGCTGGCCATGCTGGTGCTGGCCCGCCACCTGCGCAACAGTTTTGTGCTGGGGCCGGGGGCCGACAGCCAGGCCCGCGCCCGCATTCCGGCGCTGATGGACCCGCTGGCGGAAAGCCTGCTGTCCACCGCGGCCGCGTCGGCCAGCGCCACCAAGGCCGAGGCTGCGGCCCACGCCGATGCATCCCGCAGCGGCCAGCCCCTGCTGAGCTGGGCCGAACTGGCCATGCATGCCTATGCCAGCTCCCGCCCGCCCACCAGCGACAGCCCCACGCTGCGTGCGGCGCGCAGCGCCCTGCCCGAGACGGCCGTCCTGCCCGCCGCCTTCCTGCAGGCCGCGCTGCCGCCGCTGCTGCGCATGCCCGGTAGCCCCGATGACCGCCCTGGCGGGCAGGCCGACGACCCCTGCGCTCGCTGGATAGGCATTGCACTGGTCGAAAGCCTGCAGCTCGACGCTGGCCTGGAGCCACAGCCCACGGACCTGCTGCGCCAGTGGCAGATCGGCCTGCAGCGCCATCTGCAGGCCCTGGCCCAGCGCGCCATCTGGCCGGAACAGGCGCTGTACCTGCCGCCCGCCCGGCGCCGCCATGCCGCCTTTGCCGACGCCAGCCTGCGCCAGGTGCTGCAGTCCCCGCGCGAAATCGCCTGGCTGCTGGCATCCAGCCTGGCCGGCCTGGAGCTGCTGGACGCGCTGGCCCAGGCACTGCGCTCGGCTGCCAGCCACGCCGTGGCCGAAACCGAACCGGAGCACGAAACCGAAGGCGAAGGCGAGGCCGTGCCTGCGCAGGCCGGCAATGGCCCGGATGCGGACGGCAGCCCTGCCAGGGCCTGCTTGCCGGGGGCGCGCGACGGCGAGGCCGCGGGCCGGCCGGCTTTCTCGCCCGCGGCCGGGACCCTGTACCCGTCCATGTCCTGGGAAGGCCATGCACTGGCCGAGCTGATGAACGGACGCTGGCTGGATGCCCCGTCAGCGCAAGGCAGAGGTACCGGCACCTGCTGCGCGGGGCTGGACGCCAGCCGCCTGCACCATCAGCCCGGCGCCGCCGTGCTGGTGCGGCGTGCCGGCATGGCCCTGGGCGTGCAGGCCGCCGCGCTGCCCACGCTGCGGGCCTCGGCCCTGATCAGCAGCAGCCCGCAGGGCCTGCTGCACCATGGCGTGCCCGTGCTGCATGTGCCCGACATACAGGAAGGTTTGCGCAGCCTGGCGCAGGCCGCCCGGCGCCGCATCCAGGCGCCCGTGATCGCGGTCAGCGGCTGCGTGGGCAAGACATCCACCCTGGGCATGCTGCGCCAATGCCTGCAGGACGGCGGCGATGCACGGGGCGACGCCCTGCTGTCCCAGGGCACGGCGCTGCAGATGATCAACTGGAGCGAGGCAGCACCCTGCGCCCTGCTGGAGCTGCCATTGCAGGCACTGCGTGGAGATCTGCCGCTGATTGATCCGGACATTCTGGTTATTACTAATCTTTCAATTAATGACATCCCCAGTACTGGTGATTCCGAGCAGTGCGGACCGGCCGGTCTGTCCGCCTGCCGCAAATACGAGGCGCTGCAGGAAGTCGTGGAAGCCATGCAGCACATGCACAAAGGCAGTGCATTGGTGATCGAACAAGACATAGGTGAAAACCCGTGCATTATTGAGAATGCCCAACGCATGGGAATGCGTCTCATCACCTTCGGTCCGCATTCCAATGCGCAGGTCCGTGAAATGGGGTTTCACAATGGAAATCTGCAAATAAGCATAGACAACCGGCGCCTCGGGATTTCCCTGCAATCGGATGGCCACCACATGGCCCGCAATGCTCAGGCCGCGCTGGCCGCCATGCATGCGCTGGGCTATGCGCCTGCACAGGTCCAGGCCTCGCTCGCGCACTGGCGGCCGCTGATCGGCGCCGGCCAGCCGCAGCTGCTGCCCAGTGGGATCTGCCTGCTGGACCACAGCCTGAGCAACCACTTACTGTCCATGCATGCTGCTTTTTCCCAGCTGCAGGAGCACGCCCCCCATGTCAGCCGCAGGCTGATCGTGCTGGCCGGCATACAGCCGGGCCAGGTCAGCATGGACACTGCACAGCTGGCGCTGGAGCCGCTGGTGCGCGCGGCCCAGGCCCGGCGCGTGCTGCTGTACGGTGAGCCGCTGCGGCAGCTGGCGGCGGCGCTGGCAGATCTTCTGCACGTCAATTGGTATGACGATCTCAATCAATTGATCTGTTCACTTCTTCGCACAACCCATAAAGGCGACACGGTTTTGTTGGCAGGCCGCGCCACTACCAATCTGGCCCTGGCCGCAGATGCCATACGAGACAGTTTCAGTGGACACGGGGCCCACCTAATAGCATCCAGCCCCGCCATCCGCTTTGATCCACATCAAAATCAAATGAACATGCATTATTGATTGAATAAAACTTATAGAGGACTGTATATAACTCGCTACAGTATTTGGGAAACGAGCGCCTTTACATTTTGTAAAGACGTTTACTAAGCCCATCAGAACATGATCCGATACCTTCTTCCCCGCCAGTTGGCCAAGGCCACGGCGATGCCGTCGGGAACGGAGACGGTGGGGGCTTTTGCAACTGCCATCGCCGAGTCCTTCGACCGGGCCGCTCACCAGCTGCGTCGTGCCGCGTGGCTGTCCCTGCCCATCAGTGTGCTGGGCCTGTTGCCATCCATCTTCCTGCTGCAGGTCTACAACCGCGTCATTGCACGCGGCGGCACGGCCACGCTCACGGCCATGGTGGCCGGCGTGCTGTGCTTCCTGGGCCTGGAATGGTGGCTGCGCCGCCGGCGCGCCCGCGCCCTGCGCGAAGCCGGCGCCATGATCGACCGCGATGTCTCCCAGGCGCTGATGCATTCCATGCTGCGCCACCCGCTGGCCGCGCTGGAGCAGCGCTCTTCCAGCCAGTGGCTGCAGCTGTTCCGCGACGTGAGCGCCATGCGCTCGGGCATGTCCGGGGGCCTGGCGACCTCGCTGCTGGACCTGCCCATGGCCCTGCTGGCCCTGGTGGTCATCGGCATCATTGCCTGGCCCGTGCTGCCGGTGATCCTGGTGGCCATGCTCATCATGGGCGTGCTGGCCTGGTGGTGGGCCGACGAGGTGCGCAGCGGCCGCGTGGAGGAAATCGCCCAGGCCCGCATGCTGGACCGGGGCACGGCCGAAGTCTGCAATGCCCGCGCCACGCTGAAGGTGCTGGGCTACGACGCCGCCGCGCGCCAGAACTGGCAAAACGGCTATGACCGCTGGCTGGCCGAGAGCTTCGGCAAGAACGGCGAGATGGAAAACGCGCGCGAAGCCAGCACCGTGCTGCTGACGCTGTTCTCCATCGCGGTGATCACCGTGGGTGCCATTGCCATCAATGCGCAGTGGATGAGCATCGGCAGCCTGATGGCCGTGAACCTGCTGTCGGGCAAGGCGCTGGGCCCCATCTCGCAGCTGGCCAGCAACTGGCGCTCGCTGGCCCAGGCCAACGAGGCCGCACGCCGCCTGCAGTCCGTGCTGGAGGAGCCCGTCGAAATCACGGCCGAGACCGTGGACCTGCCGCGTCCCCAGGGCCGGCTGCGCCTGGACCAGGCCAGCTTCCATTACCCGGGCGGCCACGTGGCGCTGGAGCAGGCCTCGCTGGAGATCGGCCCCGGCGGGCTGCACGCCATCGTGGGGCGCAACGGCGCCGGCAAGTCCACCCTGGCCAAGCTGCTGGCAGGGCTCTACCAGCCCACGCAGGGCCGCATCTTCATCGATGAATACGACATGGCCCAGTTCCCGCGCGCCGAGCTGGGCCGCTGGATAGGCTGCCTGGCCCAGCAGGTGTACTGGTTCAGCGGCCCCATCGTGGACGGGCTGCGCATGGTCAACCCCGATGCCGACGACCACAAGATCGTCACCGCCTGCCAGATCTCGGGCGCGCATGGCTTCATCAGCCGCCTGCCCCAGGGCTACCAGACGGTGCTGGGCGAAGGCGGCGCGGGCCTGTCGGCGGGCGAGCTGCGCAAGCTGGCCCTGGCCCAGCTGTTCCTGCGCAACCCCTCCGTGCTGATCCTGGACGAGCCCAGCAACGACCTGGATTTCGAGAGCGAAACCGCGCTGCTGCAGACACTGCGGCAGATTGCGCTCAAGCACACGGTCATCGTCGTCACGCACTCGCTGCGCGTGGCCTCCATGGCCCAGCACCTCTACCATGTGCGCGGCGATGGCGGCATCGAGCATGGCTCGCCCCAGCAACTGCTGCCCCAGCTGTTCGGCACGGCACGCGAGGCCGCCGTGCCCGCAGCGGCCCCCGCACCCGCAGACAAGGCCCCGCATCCCGACCAGCCCGCCGTCGCGCCGGAGCTTGCCTCATGAGAGCCGGCCGCTACGACGATCTGCCCCTGGTGCTGCGCCAGTCGCACCAGCCATCCCGCCCGCTCGAGGCCGGGCCGGCCGGGGCCGGCGCGGATGCATCCGGCGCAACGCCACCCGCAACGCCCCCCGTATCGCGCTGGGCAGGCCTGGCGCGCGGCAAGTGGCTGCTCGCCATCCCGGTCACCGCGCTGGTGATCACCGGCCTGTTCTATCCCGTGGAGAACGTGGTGGTGGCCAGCGGCCAGGTCATCCCCTCCGACCGCGTGCAGACCGTGCAGCATCTGGAAGGCGGCATCGTCACCGCCGTCCATGTGCGCGAAGGCCAGGCCGTGACCCAGGGCCAGCCCCTGCTGGAGATCGACCTGGGCGGCAACAGCCTCAACCTCGAACAGCTCACGGCGCGCATGGCCACGGCCCAGGCGGTCAAGGTACGGCTGGGCGCGGAAAGCCAGGGCAGGCCGCTGCAGCGCGCCAGTTTCCCGGCCGACCTGGACCCGCAGGTGGTCCAGGCCGAGCTGGGCGCCTTCTCGGCCCGCGCGCTGGAACACCAGGGCAGCATTGCCGCGGCCCAGGCCCAGCTGCAGCAGGCGCGCGGCGACGTGGCCCAGGTCCAGGCCCGCATCGAGGGGCTGGAGACCAATCTGCGCCTGCACCAGCAGGAAGCCTCCATTGCCGGGCAGCTCGCCGCCGAACAGTTGATCGGCCAGCTGGAAGTGCTGGACAAGCAGCGGGCGCTGGAGCAGGTGCGCGCCGAGCTGGCGGCATCGCGCCAGACGCTGTTCAGCAACCGCGCCAAGATCGAGCAGGCCCAGGCCAAGCTGCAGGAGACCCAGGGCGCCTTCCGCCGCCGCGCCTCCGACGAACTGGCCCAGACCGAACGCGAGCTGGCCAGCCTCAACGAAGACCTGGTGCGCGCCCGGACCCAGCGCACGCGCACCGCCGTGCTGGCGCCCACCAGCGGCTTCGTCAAGGGACTGCGCAGCTCGGGTGCAGGCTGGGTGGTCAAGCCCGGCGAGCCCATCCTCGAAGTCGTGCCCGACAAGGACGAGGTCATCGTCGAAGCACGCCTGAGCCCCGCCGACCGTGGCTACGTGCGCACCGGCCAGCCCACCCGGGTGAAGATCTCGGCCTACGATTTCCTGCGCTACGGCTCGGTGCCCGGCCAAGTCACCCTGGTGGCTGCCGATGCCGACCGCGACCCCAACCTGGCCGACTCGCCCTCGTACTTCCGCATCCAGGCCAGCCTGGAGCAGCCCTGGGTGGGCCGCACCGACAACCGCATCACCACCGGCATGCAGGCCGAGCTCGACCTGCTGCTGGGCCATGAACCCTTTATCTGGTACTTGCTGCGGCCCGTGCTGCGCATCCAGAGCGAAGCCTTCCGGGAGCCCTGATGCAAGGCCGCCCGTCCACTCCCACCACAGGCTGGCACGCCCGGCTGCGCCAGCTGCTGGCCGCTGCCTGCTGCGTATCGGCCCTGCAGGCGCTGCAGGCTGAGGCCGCGCCCATGGCGGCCGAGGAACCGGACCTGGCCACCACGGCTGCGGCGGACTCCGCTCACGCTCACGCACCCGCACCTTCACCCGAACCCGCATCCGTCCCGGTACCCGACGCCGTGGTCCTGCGCCTGGCCCAGCAGCTCACGCCCGGCACCCTGGCCAGCGACAGCGGGCAGCGCCGCCTGCTCGATGCCCTCTACGCCCTGCTCGACGAATACCCCGACGTGCGCAAGGCGCGCGCCGCGCTGGAATCGGCCGGGCATGACGTGAACACCGCGCGCGGCGCGCGCTGGCCCACCTTCAAGGTGGGCACCAACACGGGCGATGCCAAGCTCCGCCGGGGCCGCGAGTCGTACACCGCCGTCAATGCCGAAGTGCGCATGGCCCTGCTCGATGGCGGAGCCATCGGCGCGGGCATCCGCTCGGCCGAATCGCAGGAAGCGGCCCAGGGCAGCGTGCTCTACGGCACGCGCCAGAACGTGCTGCTGGAGGCACTGACCGCCCTGCTGGAGCTGCACCGCTTCGAGGACAAGGCGCGCGTGGCGGCCGAGTCGGCACGCATCATCGGCCAGCTCGCGCGCATCGAGGAGCGCCGCGCCGAACTGGGCGCCGTGGGCCGCAACGACCTGCGCCAGGCCGCCTCGCGCCAGGCCGGCGCCCTGGCCCAGCAGCATGCGCTGGAGTCGCAGCGCATGGATGCGCTGGCCCGCTTCACGCGCTACTTCGGCTTCACGCCCCAGGCCGGCTGGCTGCCCCAGCTCAATGTGCCCGAGCAATGGATGCCGGCCAGCGAAGACTCGGCCCTGCAGGCGTCCGAAGCCGTCAGCCCCGAGCTGCAGGAAATGCAGCAGCAGATCGAGAAGGCCCGCGCCGAAGTCGACCGCAGCAAATCCCAGCGCTTTCCCACCCTGGCCGCCGTGGTGGCCCACACGCGCGACCCCAGCGGCGTGCTCTATGCCGAGGGCACGCGCTACGGCGTGGAGCTGAGCTGGAACTTCGGCAACGGCTTCGAACTGCGCGACCGCATCCTCAAGGCCATCAACGAACTGCAGGCCCAGGAAGCGCAACAGGAAACCGTGCGCCGCCAGGTGCGCGAGACCGCCTCCGCCGCCTGGGGCCGCACCCAGTCCGGCCGCCAGCGCGAAAGCCAGCTGGCCGACGCCGTGCGCGAGGCGCGCGCCGCCTTCGAGGGCCGCCGGCGCCTGCTCGAAGTCGGCCGCGGCAGCCTGGCCCAGGTGCTGGACGCCCAGCTGGACATGCAGCGCCTGCTGCTGGACGAGGCCGACGCCATCTACGACCAGCGCATCAACGAACTGCGCCTGGCGCGCACCACCGGCCGCCTGCTGCCGCAGGACCCACCCGACCAATGGCTGAACGCGCTGTTCAGCACGCAAAAACCCATTCCAGCAGGTGGCGGCACGCCGGACCCCGCGCCCGGCACGGTGCCCGGCATGGCTCCCGGCCAGGCCCCCTCGCGCACCCGCCCCGACCCCATGGACGCTGCCGTGGCCACCCTGTCCGCCAGCGCCATGCCCCAACGAATCCAGCTGCGCCTTGAGCAGCAGTTGCGCCCCATTTCAGACGCTTTTCAAACCACCGCCGCGCGACAGCAGTGGTGAAGTGGGAAGCAGGGGTTCCCGTGCAGCGGCCGGCTTGGGCCCATCGCCAGCCGCTGCCATCGACAACGATGGGCTTTTGCAACCGAAAGGACGATGCCATGACCGACATCATCAAGAACTTCTGGAAAGACGAGGAAGGCGCCACCGCCATCGAGTACGGCTTGATCGCCGGCCTCATCGCCGTGGCAATCATCGTCGCCGTCGGCGATATCGGAGAAAAACTCAAAGCCTTCTTCGTCTACATCAACACCCAGCTGGGCACACCTCCAACCTGATGCGATGAACATCGACTGGCTTGCATCCCTGATTCTGCTGCTATGGCTGATCACCGTCGCCGTCATGGACTTGCGATACCGCAAGGTGCGCAACTGGATGGTTGTGCTGGGCCTCTTCGCGGGCACGGCAGCCTTGTTCAGCGGAGGCCAGCCGTTCCAGACGTCTGCTTGGAGCGGCTTGGCAGGCATGCTTGCGGCATTTGCCGCACTGCTGCCCTTCTACGCATTGCGCTGGATGGGCGCCGGGGATGTCAAGTTCGCTGCAGTCATAGGTCTGTGGACGGGGCTGGCCCCCCAACTGCTGTCCATATGGCTGGGAGGCAGCCTGCTGGCAGGCTTTCATGGATTGCTTGTTCTGTTCTGGCGCCGCCTGCAGCGCAGCTCCTGGGGGCTGCGGCTTATGGGCTGGCTGCCCGCGCCGCTAAGTGCCTTGCTTTCAGCGGATGGAAGCGGCCGCGCCTCACCGCCCGGCACGCTTTCACTATATCGGCCCGTACGCAGCATTCCCTACGCAGGCTATCTGTCCATCGCCGCCATCTGGGTGCTGTGGCGCATGGATGTCTCGCTGTAAAAAACACAAAGGCAGCATGACGGCAATACGCATTCCTCCCCTTTCAGGCCTGCAAGGCAGTACATGTCTTCACAGACCGCAGCGGACAGGTAAGCCTGCAGCCCTCTGTCATTTCACCGTTTTCAAGCCGCGGGAGCACAAGCCATGCATCTAACCAGAATTGTTGCTGGACTGCTGATCGTGTTGGCTATCGGTCTCGCATTCCTTGCCTGGATGATGGGCCGCCAACCCCAGCCCTCGCCTTCTGCAGGAGCGCCTGCAGCCAGCCCTCCCTCGTCGGTGGGCGGGAGAGCAGAACCGGCAAAGCAGCATGCCACCGTCGTCACGGCACGGCCCATCGCAGCTGGTCAGCGCATCACGGCCGACGACATCCGTCTGGTGCAGCACCCCTCGGCCACCGCTGACGGATTCAAGGATACGGCTGCCGTGTTGAACCGCACCACACTGGTAGCACTGGCTGCCGATGCACCACTGCTTGAGCAACATTTGATCAGCAGTCTTGCTTTGCAGCTCAATGCTGGACAACGCGCCCTGTCCATTGCCATCAAAGAACAGATGGCCGCTGGCCATCATGTGCGCCCGGGTGACTTCGTCGATGTTTTCTTCACACTGGATGGCCGCGCCGAAAGCTCTCCCGTGGACACACAGACGCGGCTTCTGCTGGCCCGCAGCCGCGTTCTGGCCTACGGTGCATCCAGTGTCGAAAATCCCCCACCTTCTGCAGCACAGCGCAAGGCTCAACAAGAGCAGGAAACCAGCAGCTCCGGAATGCGACGCAACAGCCGCGACGACCAAGGCCAGCGCCCAGAAAGCGCGCAAACGGCAGTTTTGGCAGTGCCACTGGAGGATGTGGAACGCTTGACCCTGGCGGAGAAATACGGCCAGCTCACACTGGCGTTGCGCCACCCGGACGATATGGCGGTGCCTGACCCATCGCTGTTCGCTGCCCTGCCCACGGCGCTGCAGCCCATTACCGGCCGCTCCGCAAAGAACCAGCCGCTCCAGGGTCCAGACCGTGCATTCGCAGGCTTGCGCTTCAAGGATCTGGCCACCGGTACGCCATCACGCGCGGCAGGCCGCACTGCGCCTTTCTCAGGAGGAGCTGCAAAGGTCTCGCAGCAGCCGCGTATTCGGGCCGTCGAGGTACACAGCGGCGCCACCGTACAGACAGTGAACTACTGACAACAGCAAGAAGAGGGAGCAATCATGCAGACGCCACGCCTCTCGCCACCCTTCGCATCCTTCGGCCAGGTCCCCTGGCGAACACAGGCTACCAGGATGCTGTGCTGCGCCACCGTTATGCAGGCCTGCCTGGGTCCGGCAGCGGCCCAAGCACAGGTGGACTCAGCGATGCAAGCGCTTCCTGCAAGCCCAACACAAGGACCACGTACCGACCAAATTCCTTCCAGCGATGCGCTGCAGCTAATAACCGGCCGGCAACATCTGCTGCAGTTGGGCCTGATACCAGGCCGTATCGCTGTCGGCGATCCCAATGTTCTAGATATCAAGGTACTGCGCTCGCCCGCCAGCAGTGGAGCGGACGATGCCCAATTGCTGCTTACACCCAAAGCCGCAGGCAGCACTACGCTGGTGGTCTGGCCCCAACGCAACGGCTCGCCACAAAACTGGCTGGTGCAGATCAAGGGCCAGCACCTGACACTGGACCGGCGCCTGTCATCCCTTCCCGAACATGCGCAAGCCCTGGCAGTGCTACGCCAAAATGCGCCCAGCCAGGCAACGTTGATAGACAACGCACAAATCTCTGTTGCCAGCAACACCGTACAGGTAGATGTCCAGGTGGTGGAATTCAAAAAAGCGGCCATGAGGCGCGCGGGCATCAACCTCACCAGCGGAGGAGCCAATAACCACGGTTTCAGTTTCGGGCTCTACACCCCAGGCACTAGCAGTGCCGGCACCGGCGGCAGCGACTCCGGCTCGTCGGCCATCTCCAGCGCCATGAACCTGGTGATGAATTTCGGCAAGGCCTTCAGTGGTGCGGGCATACGCGCCCAACTGGGCATCCTGGAAGGAAACGGCTTGGCTAGAGTCCTGGCCAAGCCCACTCTGGTGGCTCACACGGGCCAGAACGCCAGCTTCCTGGCGGGCGGCGAGCTGCCAATTCCCGTGCCGGCCCGAGACGGCAATATCGCCATTCGCTACAAAGAATTCGGTATCAAGCTCCAACTGACACCCACCATCCTGTCGGATGAGCGCATTGCGTTGAAGGTCGCACCCGAGGCCAGCGATCTGGACTTCAGTTCGGGCGTCACCATCGCCGGTGTATCCGTTCCCGCCGTACGGACACGCAGGGCTGACACCATGGTGGAACTGGCCAATGGCGAGAGCTTCATCATCGGCGGCCTGGTAAGCCGCTCGACCTCATCCAGCGTCAACAAGGTACCGCTGCTGGGCGATCTGCCGATCCTGGGGACCTTCTTCAAGAACCTCAGCTACTCCCAGGACGAAACGGAACTGGTGATTGTGGTCACGCCGCACCTGGTCCATCCCCTGCCGGCCACTACCAATCTGGACGGCCTGATGCCGGGTACCCAGTCCGAGCAACGCAACGCGTCCCAAGTCTGGGGCCCGTTCATCGCAGGTGGCATGAGTCCCAACTCTGCCCTGCCCGGTTTCTCGTATTGATATCCATGACAAGCAAGCCCATCGTCTCCGATACATCCGTCGCCCCACCAGGTCCGCCGGCCGTCGGCTCGCCCACTTCGCTGGAGACCTTGCTGGGCCTGCGTTCTTCGAATACGCAGACCGGCCAGACGGCAGCCCAGTCACCTCCATCCGTGCAGCCGCTGCAGGCACCGTCCCTGACGAAAATGCCTTCCGACCCCGACCTCCATGTGGAACTGCTGTTCATCCAGGCGGGCACGCCCGAAAGCACGTTGGCGCTGTCCTGGATGCAGCGCATGCTGGACAGCGCCCAGCTGCACACGGCACGCTTCAACGACAACGTGGCAGAGCAAGTTCAGCGCTACATGCCCCACGCGGTCTTCATCCACTTCGATCCCCTGTCCACCGACGAAGCGGCCCAGTTGGCGTCACAGCTGCATGTCTCCCATCCCCATCTGCCTTGCGTGGCAGTGGGTCGCACCAAGTATCCGCAATGCATGCTGGCAGCGTTGCGTGCAGGCGTGCAGGACTTTCTCGATGTGGACGGCCCCGTTCAGGCCGCGCACCAGACGGTGATCGATCTGATCAAGCGCGCGCCGACTTCAATGCCGAGCATGCCCAGCGCACCGCTGACCGCCATCATGTCGGCCCGCGCAGGCTTGGGCAGCAGCCTCATGGCCTCGCACCTGGCGTGGTACCTGCAAAAACGTCTGCACGGCACGACAGCCGTCCCCGGCCAGGACGCCACGCCCCGCGAAATCAGCAACGAGACCTTGGACGGACTGCTCATTGATCTGGGAAGCCCCAGTGGCGACTGCGGGCTGTACCTGGGCACATTGGGCGACTTCGACTTCATCGAGGCCGTCAACAACCTGCGCCGCTTCGACCGACGCCTGGCCTCCACCGGCCTGTCACGCCACGAAAGCGGCCTGCGCATGCTCACGCTGCCGCGCCAGTCCAGCCGCCTGCGCGATGTCTCGTATGCCGACGTCGATGCCCTGCTGCTGCGCCTGCGCCAGTACTTCCGCCACGTGATTGCCGACCTGGGCGCCGTCGTCCCCACCCACCTGGCCATGCGCGTGGCGCTGCGCGCCAGCCAGGTCTGGGTGGTATGCGACCAGAGCGTGGCCAGCGTGGTCTCCACCACCGAACTGCTGCGGCAGCTGGACGAGCAAAAGATCGAGCGCGAACGCATGCACCTCATCGTCAGCCGGCACGACAGCCAGCTCGAACTGGAGGCCCAGCAGATCGCCAGGCAGCTGCAGCTGCCGCTGCTGGCCACCATCCCCGAGCGCCGCCGGGAGCTGGCCCAGGCCGTCAACCAGGGCCAGCTGCTGCCCA
Organism: Delftia sp. CH05; assembly: GCF_009827015.1. Lineage (NCBI taxonomy): Bacteria > Pseudomonadati > Pseudomonadota > Betaproteobacteria > Burkholderiales > Comamonadaceae > Delftia > Delftia sp. CH05. The sequence goes on from NZ_WUMG01000063.1 coordinate 12,600, forward strand.
GCCGCCTGCAGCGGGAGCCCTATGTGCAGGCCGTGGACAAGCTCGCCACCTTGCTGATCACCACCCACCACCAGGCCCATGCGGGCGATCAGGCCGCGCCCGCCCGCGGACTGAACCGTTTCTTCCACCGAACAAGAAGCTGAACGCACCATGACGACCACGGCTTATTCCCATCTGGCGGACGCACAGGCCAGCGAATTCGAGCAAAGCGCGCTGTTCCTCGACCTGAAGAACCGCACGCACGAGCATTTGCTCAGCCGCATCGAGGAGCTGGGCGCCGAGTTCGGCCGCTGGTCGCAGGCTGCCATCGCGCAGTTCGTGCTGATGGAGCTGGACAGCTTCATCCGCCTGCACTCCGTGCCCGTCAACGAGCAGGAGGCGCTGCAGGTGGCGCGCGCCCTCACGCGCGAACTCACGGGACTGGGACCGCTGCAGCCGCTGCTGGAGGACCCCCGGGTCGAAGACATCCTCATCAACGGCCATGGCAACATCTACGTCTCGCGCGGCGGCGTGCTGCAGCGCGAGACCCTGCACTTCAAGGACGACGAGCATGTGCTGCGCATCGTGCGCCGCATCCTGGCGCCGCTGGGCCGGCGTCTCGATGAATCCAGCCCCATGGTCGATGCCCGCCTGCCCGATGGCGGGCGCATCAACGTCATCATCGAGCCGCTGTCCATCGACGGCCCCTCGGTCTCCATCCGCAAGTTCCGCAAGGACCCGCTGACGCCTTCCGAGCTGGTGCAGCTGGGCACCTTCAACCACGACATCTGCCGCATCCTGGAGATGGCCGTGCAGGCGCGCTGCAACATCCTGGTCAGCGGCGGCACCAGCTCGGGCAAGACCTCGCTGCTCAACGCGCTGGCCAGCTTCATCCCCTCCAGCGAGCGCATCGTCTCCATCGAGGACACGGCCGAGCTGGCCCTCAACCACAACCATGTGGTGCGGCTGGAAAGCCGCCCCGGCGGCTTCGACGGCTCGGGCCACGTCAGCATCCGCGACCTGCTGCGCAACAGCCTGCGCATGCGGCCCGACCGCATCATCGTCGGCGAAGTGCGCGGCGGCGAAGTGCTGGAGCTGCTGCAGGCCATGAACACCGGCCATGACGGCTCCATGGGCACCATCCACGCCAGCTCGCCGCGAGAGTGCCTGTACCGGGCCGAGATGCTGGCAGGCTTTGCGGGCTTCCAGGGCAGCGAAGTCAGCCTGCGCCGCCAGATCGCCAATGCCGTGGACTTCATCGTGCAGATCGGCCGCCTGTCCAACGGCCGCCGGCGCCTGCTGTCGCTGACCGAGGTCACGGGCATGACCGACAACATGATCTCCATGCAGGAGCTGTACCGCTACGAGCCCCAGGTGGGCGGCGACGGGCAGGAAATCGACCACTGGGTCTCGCTGGGCATCTCGCCCCACTCGCCCAAGCTGCTGAGCTGGTGGCGCTCGCAGCAGCAGGCCTCAGGAGGAGGTATGAGATGACGACTCCCGCAACCCTGGTCCTAGGCGCCATGGCATGCCTGCTGCTGGCTCTGGCGCTGTGGATGTTCGCCCGCGCACGCCGACGGGAGCATGAGCAAACAATAAGCCGTCACCTAAGGCGCAGTCTTGAACGAGGCCGTGACCGGTCGTCCCCGACGATTAGCACACCCGTGCTTGCGCTGCCCCCCAAGGATGGCGGCTCACAACCTGCGCGCATTCCCGCAGCAGTGCAATGGATACATCGCAAACTGGGCGTGGACGCCTGGGGCCTTTCGCCCCGAACACCCGCAGTGCTGCTCGCCAGCGTTCTTACGCTGTTCCTGCTGGCCACAAGCCAGGGCGGGCTAGCAATCGGCCTGCTGGCCTTGGTGCTCTATGTGCTGCTGCTCATATTCTTCATATGGCGGCGCCTGACCATGCGGCGCAACAAGCTGCTTCAACAATTGCCCGGCTTCCTGGACAACATGGTTCGCATGATCTCGATTGGCAACTCGCCTCATGCTGCCTTCCAGTTGGCTTTGGGTAATGTTCCCGCTCCACTGGGCGATGCGCTTCAGCAAGCAGCCGCCATGCTGAGCGCCTCCCCGGATCTGGGACAAGCCATGGCACAGCTGGAGCGTTCCTGGCGCCTTCCCGAGTTCGGCTTGCTGGCAGCGGTCTTTCGGATGAGTGTGCGCTATGGCGGCCGCGCCGATCTTGTGCTGGAGCGTGTCTCGGCCTACATCCGGGACCGCCAGTCCGCCGAGCGCGAACTGCATGCTCTTTCGTCCGAAATCCGCCTGTCGGCCTGGGTGCTGGCGCTGCTTCCGGTAGGCGTAGGCGCCCTCATCATGATCCTCAATCAGGGCTACTTCCTACGCATGTGGAATGACGCTAGCGGACAGCGCATGGTCTTGCTTGCCATCGGCTTAGAAGGTGTCGGCGCACTGCTGCTGTATCGCCTCGCCCAGCTGAGATGAACCGGACACTGTTCAAGGACGTTGCCATGTGTCGCCCACTCCGCCGCCCCATGCGCTCTGGCCATGCCACATTGGAAAGACGCCGACCATGACTCCACAACAGCTATGGATCGCCAGCCTGTGTTTGGGCTCTCTCGGCACGGTCATGTGGGCCTGCACCATGGTCTGGAAGCTACAGCGCTCGCAGCAGGCTTCCAGTCAAGTCGAGAAGCTGTTGCATGCACGCGAACGCGCTGACGCCAATCCGCACGCAGCCCATGCGCTCTTTGGTTCTGCCACGGCCGACGCCGGACTGCTGAATCCGCCCACAGGGACCACCGTCCGATCCATATCGCCTCAAGCGCTCGCAGCCAGTCTGCAACCGCCGGCCTGGCTACAGACTGGATGGGCCCGGGTACTGCTGGCCGAAGAGGACCGCAAGCTGCTGGATCAGGCTGGTATAGCCCTGCGCAGTGGCAGCGTTTTCTACGTTACAAGCCGTCTTCTGCTGGCTTTGGCTTTTCCGCTGCTGGCTTTGGCCGTTCTGCGGCCCAACGACACCTATGCCGTGTTCTATGGTTTCCTGGGCCTCAGCCTGGGCCTGATGCTTCCCAAATGGCTTGTCCGGGCCAAAGCACGGCAACGGCGCGAGCAAGTCGTCGAGGAGTTGCCATTGTTCGTCGACCTGCTGCGGCTTCTGCAAGGCGTGGGCCTGAGTATTGACCAGAGCCTGCAGATTCTGGCCAGCGAGTTCTGCAGCGTGCTGCGCGTCATCAGCGGCGAGTTGGCCCTGGCCAACCAGCTCTACAGCAGCGGCCGCACGCGTGAGCAGTCATTCCAGCGGCTGGCCAATCTCAGCGCAGATGACGACATGAGCGCCGTGGTCAATCTCCTGACCCAGGTGGACCGCCATGGTGGCGCCGTGCAAGAGCCGCTCAAGGAATTCAGCATCCGTTTGCGCGAAAAGCGCCAAGCCCGCTTCAAGGAAAAGATAGGCGCGATCACCGTCAAGATGACCGGTGTCATGGTCCTGACGCTGCTGCCTGCCCTGCTGGTCATCACCGCAGGCCCCGGCTTTTTGGCAGTCATTCGCGCCCTCTCGAGCATAGGAGGAGCATGAACATGTATCCATACAAACAATCCCTTCCGCGCAACTGGGCAGCACTTGCCACAGCCCTGGCGCTCCTGCTAAGCGGGTGTGCCAGCAAGGGGCCCGAGGGCTACGGCGTGGCACCACAGCCAACTTCAGCCGCCCCGACCCCACAACAGACGTCCAACGCGGAGCAGTCGGCTCAAATCGATACTGCCCAGACCTATCTGGATTTGATTGGTCAAATGCAGCAAGCAGGCCAGTGGTATGCGTCGCTTGCACATGCCGATGCATTCGAGCAGCAGTTCGGCGCCAACCCGGAGTCGCGCATGCTGCGCGCGGACGCCATGCGTAATACCGGCCAGTTCACACAGGCAAGGCAAGCCTACATGGCACTGCTCGATGGTGGCTCTGCCGCGCGCGCCAGGCGCGGGCTGGGTCTTCTTCATGCCGTCCAGGGTCAATACGCGCAGGCCGTGGACCAACTGGAAAAAGCGCGCCAGCTCAATCCCATAGATGCCAATGTGCTCAGCGATCTGGCCTACGCCCACATGCTTGATGGACAGCTGCCCTTGGCGCAGATGCCCATGCTGCAAGCCGCTCAATTGGCGCCCGGCAATGCTCGCGTGCAACTGAATCTGGCTCTGTACTGGCTGGCCTGCGGCAACCAGGGCGAGGCATCGCGGCTGCTGCAAAAGCTGTCCCAGCCTCCGGCGAGAGGAGCGCTCCCGCTGATCGACCAGGAATCGTTGCAAACGCTGCAGACCCAGTTGGCACAAGTACAGGAGGCGGTACGCGCCCGCGCCATTGCCACCTCACAGCCATCTCACCCGCAGCCCGCTGCTGCGCGCAAACACCCGGCAGCCACCGCACTGCCCATTGCCGCAGGTTCGCCTATCAGCCCTCAGCCTCAACCCGGCACAGCCGGCCCCCCCCCACTGTGAGGAAACAGCCATGCAATGCATTGAACGCAAATTCACCCTTGACGCCAAACGCCTTGCAGGGCTATGTGCCACGCTGCCACTGCTTGGCCTGATGCTGATGTCTCCCAAGGCATTGCAAGCGCAGCAATTGGTTGACCGTACCGTAACCCCTGTGCAAGTGTCTGCCGTGCTCACTGCAGAGAGCACGGCAGCCGCTGCTCCAACTTCCCCAGACACGGCCCCAAAGTCCATGCTGGCGCATCTGCCTATTCGGCAGATCGTCATCGGCGATGCCACGGAACAGCTCCTGGCCCTACAACGCTCCGCCAATGGCGAGCGTCAACGCACCATAGACGCTGCTCAGGCTACGCGTAGCTATCAGCGCTACCTCAAGAGCTTCGAGAGCGAGATACCGGCCAACTACACCACCGGCATAGATACAGGCGTGGCCTCGACACGCTGAGACCGTATATCCCCTTGGGCCACATGCATCATGACCACGCAAGCGCATCCCCTCTGCATTGACCGGCCTTGCCGGCAGCGCGGCGTGTACGCACTGGAGTGGGCCATCATTTTCCCTGTGTTCTTCGTGCTGCTGTACGCCATCGTCAGCTATGGGTTGACTTTCTTCGTTCGGGAGTCGATGCAGTTCGCCGTCGAGGAAGGGGCGCGTGCCGCGCTCAGATATCCCGTGGGAGTCAACGCGCCGAACTGGCTTCATAGAAAACAGGCCGCCATCGCTTCGGTACAAAAAATGCTGGCTTGGCTTCCGGACGATTTGAAACCTGCAGTAGCGGATATCCAGTTCACGGTGTGCCACCTCAGCGATACCACCTGCTTTCAGAACAGTCCGCTGAACAACAATCTGGCCTGCGATATCGGCACACCCTGCCTCATCCTCATTTCTTACAGGATAGAGAACTACCCCAGCAAAGCCATTGCGCCATCGATTGCCGGAATCAAAATCATTCTTCCCAACAGCCTGACAGCCAGCGCCGCGCTGCTGGCGGACAGGAGGATGCTGTGATGCGCCAACGGTCTGCCAGTCCATCCTTAATCCGGACACAGAGTGGTATCGCCGCACTGGAGTTTGCGTTGATTGCAGCCTTGATGATCTCCATGCTGATGGGCCTCTTGGTCTGGTGGCGCTACTTCCAAGCGCACCAAGCCGTCACCCGTGCCGTGGGAGATGGTGCGCGGATCGCCCATAGCCTGATCTCCACGGGCGCCAACTACCCCTGCACTATTCCCAGTGCTACCGCGAACCGAACCATCATTCAAGACAGGGTCTCGCAAGTGGCGCGCCTGGGATTCCAGAGAAGCTCTCTACCGGATGATTCTCTGGTGATGGGCCCTTTCGAATGGACTTGCCCTTCTTCCGCAAGCTCCCCGCCAGGCAGCTTTTCTTTCAAGATCAGCTACCAGCTTGCCCCTTTGCTTAGCAACACCTTTTTCATCAATGAACCGCAGCGAATCAGCGAACAAAGCGTGGTACATTTCAGGTATGCGCCATAAAGAGAGGCTGCCATGCGAATCTATCCGCCCTCCATTCAGAAAATAGGCTTGTTCAAAGACAGGGGAACCCTGTTGATACAGTTCGCCCTACTTCTAGCCGTGCTCATAAGCATTCTCGGAACGGCGCAAATTGGCTACATGTATTACGCCAAGCGCGATCTGCAACGGATCGCGGATCTTGCTGCCCTGGAAGCCATCAGTGCGCTCGTGGACCCCTCCACTTGCACGGCTGCAGAGGCTGCGGGAATGAATAGCATCACCACCCAGTGGAAATGGCCGGCAGGGGTGTCTCCTGCCCCGCTGCAGCAAAGCGTGCGCTGCCTCAAATGGAGCAGGGATGCCGGCCCAGCCTTTGGGGCAGCACCCTTCAATGCAGTACAGGTTCGGCTGAGAGGCAAAAGCCTGCAACTATTGCCTTTCCTGGGCAACAGAGAGATCTATGCCGAATCCATCTCGGCGATTCCAGATGACCCTATTGCGGCTTTTTCCCTAGGTTCCGGTGTGGCCAGGCTGGATGAAGGTGCACTCAATCGTCTGCTCACCATGCTGTTGGGAACGAATGTCAATCTGAGCTTGGCGGACTACCAAGGGCTTGCCAACACCAAGGTCAACCTCCTGGGATTGAAGGAGGCGTTGAACATCTCTGCAGGCACCTATGAGGAGCTGCTTAATGCCGATGTGCTGCTGACCAAACTATTGGAATCCAGCATCAGTGTCATACAGAACTCTCCTGGCAGCGACACCGCAAACATCGCAATAGCTGCGCTGGACAAGCTTCTGAAGCTCCCCATCGCAGTCAATATCCAAAACACCGTCATCTCCCTGCTGAAGGCTCCTGGCCAGAACGGTTTACTCGACATCGGTCTCTTCAAAGACAATCCGATGTCCGCACTGATCGCTGATGTTAGTGCCCTGAGCCTCCTGATGGTGGGATTGCAGGTGGCCAACGTGGACTCTGCCGCCACTTTGCAGACCGGTATCGACCTGAAGCCGCTGGCCGATGTAGCGATCAAGGCAAAAATCATAGAACCACCAGTCATCGCCGTGGGCCCTCCCGGCTACGACAGCACGGGCAAACCCCGAACCACGGCGCACACTGGTCAGATACGCACCTTCTTGGATATCAAGGCCCTCACGCCGGTGGCGGGTAAAACCAGTCTTCTCGATCTGAACCTGCTGCTGGCCAGCGTCAAGGTATCCATGCCTGCGGGCCAGTTGGTCAACCTACCGCTTTATGTCGAGGTGGGATCGGCAGACGGCAGGCTCGAAGAAGTCATCTGCAGATACGAAGGTAACAAGCACCGTGTCCGCATTGATGCCAGGCCTGGTCTGGCGCATGTGTTCCTGGGCAATGTGCCTGCGGCGCTGACCAACACCACTACGCCATGGGAAAACCTGACCAAGGAAAAATTTCATCTGTTGAGCCTGAAGCTGGATATCAAGCTGCTCCTGGGACTGATCCCCGTGGTCGAAGCACCTATTGCCCTGAAGGCGAAGCTGGACCTCCCTGTCAATGCACCTGGGGCTTATTCCAGCCTTTATTACGACTATGAAAAAAGCAAGCCCCGAGCCGAGCAAACGCTTATCAAAAGCGTGGGTATGAAGCAGCAGCTGGGCCAATCCATCGGTAACGCCATCAATGCAGGTTTGCTGGAAGTGGAGCTCGATACCTCGGGGCTGAAGTTGCTAGGCCTGGACCTGGGACTCGTGAGCAGCATCGTTGATGGCCTGGTCAATGGCCTCGTTGGCATCGTCAGCGGCGTTCTGGGGCTGCTCAATGTGGTGCTGATGCCGGTCCTGGCCTTGTTGGATGGAGTGTTGCTTGGACCGCTGCTTGAAGCGCTTGGGATCCAAGTCGGGTACGCAGACGTCGAGCTGCTTTGGGCCGATTGCAATTACGGCGTCATCGTTCAATAGCAGCGCATTCAATCTTTGAAACAACCAAAAAGCGAGACTCAGGTGAATCTGGACGAGCTGGTCATCTATGTGTGGGAAGGACAGGCCGACATCGCCGAGCGGGTGGAGCGCTGCGTGCTCAACCTGGGCGTGGACGTGGTGCGCGCCGACGGGCTGACCCTGCCCGCCGACACCAGCGAGCTGGGCAATGCGATCGCCGTGGTCAGCGTCTCGGTGCTGGAGGGCGCGCGCTTCACGCGCCAGGGCGTGGAGGGCACCTTCGGCATGCCCGTGCTGTGGGTCAGCGCCAAGCAGCGCGACGCCAACGCCGGCACCTATGCCATGGAGTACTCGCATGTACTGCCCTTCGACTTCACGGGGGCCGAGCTGCGGGCCATGCTGGTGCGCATACTGCGGCGCATGCAGAGCAACCAGCGCCAGGTGCAGCGCTCGGAGGACATCATCGCCGTGGCCGACTGCATGCAGCGCCTGCTGCGCGACGTGGACACCTTTGCCGACTGCGAGCACAGCGTGCTCATCATCGGCGAGACCGGCGTGGGCAAGGAGCGCATTGCCGAGCGGCTGCACGAGCGCAACAACCGCTACGGCCAGGGCCCCTTCGTGGTGGTCAACTGCGGCGCCATCCCGGACGGGCTGTTCGAGTCCCTGTTCTTCGGCCACGCCAAGGGCTCGTTCACGGGCGCGGTCAATGCCCACAAGGGCTATCTGGAGCAGGCCAACGGCGGCACGCTGTTCCTGGACGAGATCGCGGACCTGCCGCTGTACCAGCAGGTCAAGCTGCTGCGCGTGCTGGAAGAGCGCGCCATCACGCGGCTGGGGTCGGCCGCCGCCGTGAGGCTGGATTTCCGGCTGGTGGCGGCCACCAACAAGCCGCTGCGCGGGCTGGTGCGCGAGGGACGCTTTCGCGCCGACCTGTTCTTCCGCCTGGCCGTGATCGAGCTGCAGATCCCCAGCCTGGAGGAGCGCGGCGAGGCCGACAAGCTGGCCATCTTCCACGCCATCCTGCACAAGGTGGTGGGCGAGGCCACGATGAAGGAGCTGGGCGAGCCGCCCTTCTTCATCCTCGACGCCGTGGCCCAGATGTACTTCCCCGGCAATGTGCGCGAGCTGCGCAACCTGGCCGAGCGCATCGGCGTGGCCGCCCGCCAGACGCGCGACTGGAACGCCGACGGCGCCACGCAGCGCATCCTGCAGCACGCCCAGGCCCTGTCGGCCACCACCTTCCCGCCGGACGCCGGCGCCGCCGAGCCCCTGCTGGCCGACCGCAGCAACTGGGACATGGACGAGCGCAACCGCATCATCGCGGCGCTCAACACCAATGACTGGAAGCGCCAGAACACGGCCCAGCACCTGGGCATCAGCCGCAAGGTGCTCTGGGAAAAGATGCGCAAGTACCAGATCAGCGACGGCGAGCCCGAAGTGCCCGTGCCGGGCTGAGCACGCCCTCCGACACATCCCATCCCCCCACGCCATGGAGACCTCCACGAACATGCAGGACAAGCCGGTCATCATCTTCGTCAGCGCCGTCTACCCCAGCCAGTACAGCCTGCTGTGCAGCCACCTTCGCGCCAGCGGCGCGGCCGACAGCTGGTTCATGACCATGCCCGGCCATGCCGAGAACTATGCCAGCCAGTGCGACCACCTGCTGTCGTTCCGGCCCGATGGCGACATCGTCGGCCCGCAAAGCTACTACTACTCCAGCAAGGTGGAGCGCTCGGCGCGCATAGGCCGCGGCCTGCTGCAGGGCCTGCAGGCCTTCGAGAAGGAAAAGGGCAAGCGCATCGACGTGGTGGTCGCCCACTCGCTGTGGGCCGCGCCCAACCTGCTGTACGGCGAGATCGATGCCGCCATCGTCAGCTACATCGAATTCCCCAGCTACCGCGTGCACGGCAACGAGCCCGACTACCCGCCCGACCTGTCCCAGCGCCTGGCCGACCGCAACATGGAAATGCTGCACTACCACCAGGTGCTGTGCAGCGACCTGACCATCGCGCCCAGCGCCCATGCGCGCTCGCTGTTCCCGCCGCTGCTGCAGGAGCGCGTGGCCGTGCAGTTCGAGGGCTTCGACATCCAGGCCCCTGACGAGCAGGCCGAGCCGGTGCCGCGCCAGGATGCGCGCTTCACCGTGGCCTTCTCATCGCGCGACCTGTCCAGCTCCAAGGGCTTCGAGACCTTCATGCGCCTGGTCGACCGCCTGGTGCGCGAGGGCGATGGCCAGCAGATGCGCTTCATCGCCCTGGGCGACCCCACGGCCGTGACCTATGGTTACGAACAGCAATGGGTGGAGCGCCGCTACCAGGGCAAGGTGGCCAGTTTCCGCGACCATCTGCTGCAGATCCACCCGGCCGCACAGGTGGTGGAGTTCCCGGGCAAGCTGCCGTACGACGAGTTCGCGCGCACCCTGGCCTCGGTGGACCTGTTCCTCTACCCGCTGCGCTACGGCGTGGCCAACTGGGGATTGATGGAGATCCTGGCGCGCGGCGGCTGCGTGATCGGATCGAACTGGGGCTTTGTGCCGGAGCTGGTGCAAAACGACGTCAACGGCCTGCTGCTGCCCGACAGCGACGACGCCTGGATCGGCGCCATCCGCCAGCTGCGCGACGACCCGGCCCGGCGCCAGCGCTACAGCCGGGCCGCGCGCGAGACGGGCAAGCGCTTTCACATCTCCAACGTGGCACCGCGCTTCATGGACCTGTTCCGCCTGGCCATGGCGCGGCGCAGGGCGAGCCCGCTGATGCTGGAGTAAGGTGCAGCGCGGGCCGGGCTCGGCCTGCGTTCAGGTGCGGGCCCTTGCGCGCCTAGGCGGCGGACAGCGCCGATGCAGGGGCCCCGACAGACCCGACAGCGCCGACGGCCCCGCCAGTCCCGCCGTCGGCAGCCGAAAGAGCCGGCACACGGTCCATGCCACTCCAGCTCAGGGCCATGCTCAGTGCCATGTCCAGCGCGTCGCCCTCCTGCGCCTCGGACGCCTGCAGCACCTCCAGCACATCGGCCACGCACACCACCTGGTCGAGCAGCCCATGCAGCGATGGCCGGGCTATGAAAAACCCCTGCACGCCATGCGCCCCCGCAAGCGCCACGGCCTCCATGCCCTGGGCGGACTCCACGCCTTCCACGATCACGCAGGCGCCGCGGTCGGCGCACAGGCTGATCAGGCCCTGCAGCATCCGGGCCGACGGCCGGGCCTGCAGGCTCTGGTCCAGCACGGACTTGTCGATCTTGACGATGTTGGCGCGCAGCTTGCCCAGGATGTCCAGGCCGCCGCGCCGGGGAACGATATCGTCCAGCGCCACGCGCACGCCCAGGATCTGCAGGTGCCGCACCAGGCCCAGCGCGGCCTTCTCGCAGGGGAAGACACCGGTCTCGGTGATCTCCAGCACCAGGCGCTGGGCGATCTCGGGCCGCTCCTCCAGATAGTCGAACACGCCTTCCCACCAGGCCTCGTCGCAGAACGAGGCGGCCGACAGATTGCAGCCCAGGCTGTGGCCGGTCTTCATCTCCAGCGCCCCTATCACCGACCACAGCACGCTGCGGTCCAGCCGCGCGGCCAGGCCCAGCCGCTCCAGCGCCTCGATGGCATGGGGCACGGCATAGTTGTCGTAGGCAGAGAACACGCTGCGGCGCAGCAGGCACTCGTGGTAGAGCGTGCGGCCCGCGCCGGCCCCACTGCCTCCGCCTGCCATGCCTGCGGGGTCCAGCAGCGTCACGGGCTGGAATGCCAGCGCCAGGTGGCCCAGCCGCAGATCGTCCAGCAGGCGGCCCGCCAGCTGCATGTCGGCCTGGTAGCCCTTGATGAGCCTGGCGGGCATTCTGCGCACCGCCATGTCCTGGCCGCCCGCCGTGGCGTGGCCCTTGCCGCGTATCTCGTGCAGCCCCGCGAAGGAGACGCAGCCCAGCGCCTGCACCTCGGCCCGCAGATAGGCCTGGCGCGAGCCGTGCACCACGGGCTCGCTCACCAGGGCGGACTCCAGCGCATGCATCCAGCCATGCCGGGCATGATGGCCGGGCAGCACCGTGTCGGCCAGCGTGCGGGGGTCGAACCCGCGAACCAGCAGCGTATCGCCCGCGCGCTCCAGCGATTGGGCATCAATGCCCAGGCCCTTGAGCCGGTCCATGCAGGCCTGCATGGCCTCGTCGCAGAAACCGTTGCCATAGACGCTGCGCCAGGCCTGCAGGGGCGGCAGCCAGATGGCCAGATCCAGGGGCATGTCGCTGTGCGAGGGTTCGATGATGTCGTGCATGGTGAGCGCCTTCGTTCAACGGCCTGCAATGGGTTGTGAATAGCAGTGAAATCCGATCGCCCTGCGCCCCCGGCCGGCCGGCCCGCCGCCGAGCATGCCGGCATCCACGGCCGACAGCGCCAGGTCCACATGGCCGGCCACCAGGTCAAAGACCACCGAGCAGGCATCCGCCTTGCGGCTGAAATACGCCAGCGTGGCATCCGTTCCGCCGGCAAAGCTGCCCAGCAGCGCCTGCCCGTCCTGCTCCTGGAACACCGCCTGCGCGCTGCCCTGCTGCGGCACGATGACCCGGTCGCCCTGCTGCAGCAAGGCGCCGGCCTGCGCCACGATCACATCGCTGCGCCGCACGATGCGCACGCCCTCGCTCACCCGCGTGAGCAGCGCCACCGGCGCCGCCTGCGCCACCTGCGCATGGGGGCTTCCGTCGCCCGCCTCGCGCGCAGCGGTGCGCGGCACGGCGGCAGACGCAAACGACGCGGGTACGTTCAACGGCTTGCTGCGCGCCCTTTCCGGGTAGGCGCGCAGTCGCGGCAGGGGCATGCCTGCAAACGACAACGAGACAGCGGCCATGGTTTCTCCTCCGAAAGACAGCGATCAATGGGGCGGCCGGCGCAGCACACGGTTTTCCAGACACTGCGACAAGCTTTTTGCATCCTGTTGCAACAAGCGTGCCATGGGCCTGGACGTCTTCATCCAACGCAAAGCCATCTGTAACCTATTGATTTATTTGGGCACCCAAGCACAGCCACCACCGTGTCACCCCGCAGCGTTACGGGCGATGTCACGTAACGCCGGCACGCCACGGCGTTACTTTCACGGCGGCTGCGCAGGACGACGCTGCCCTGGCTGCCAGGCGCGGCCCCCCTTTCGGTGTATGTTCCAGCGCATCACTTCAGGAGCCGGCCCTGTCCCCGCAAAAGTCCATCCAACGGGATCTGGTGATCCTCTGGCTCACCATCTCGGCCGTCGCCCTGGTGCTGGCGTGGCTGCTGTTGCTGTTGACCCGGCAGGGCACCGAACCGCAGATTGCCCGCGCCCGCGACGCCGCAGGCGTCAGCTGCAGCGCGCTGCAGGCCGGGGCCGCGCGCATGGGGCTGGCGGGGCTGACGGCAGACACGCCATCTGCCCAGGCCCGGTCCGCCGCGCAGGCCGTGCTGGACCTGGCGCTGCGCGAGCGCCCCGGCATGGAGGGCGGCTTCTGGCGCGAGGGCCCCGGCGTGGTGGCCTATGCGTTTCCCACCTATGACGGCTCGGGCATCAAGCGCGATGCGCCCAGTGCGGAGATGGAGCGCATCGCCTCCACCGCCCAGCGCGCAAGGGACAGCGCCGGGCTGGTGACCGACCTGCGCCCCGGCCTGCGCGAGGCGGTGGTCTTTGCCGCCTGCCCGGCCCAGGCCGATGCGCCCGCCCTGGTGGCCTGGACGCTGATGCGCGTCCCCCTGATCAGCGCCGACGTGGTCAACCCCCTCATCCTTGCCGTCAGCCTGCTGCTGGGCATGGTCCTGGTCTCGGGCCTGTGGCTGGGCAGAATGCTGCGGCGCTGGCAGCGGCAGTCGGCACAGATGGAGCAGCAACTGCTCGGCGCCGAACGGCTGGCCACCCTGGGCCGGCTGTCGGCCGGCCTGGCGCACGAGATCCGCAACCCGCTGGGCACCATGCGCATGAAGGCCGAGAACGCCCTGGCCGCGCCCGAGCCACTGCGGCAGGCCCGCAGCCAGGGCGCCCTGGAGGCCGTGCTGGCACAGACCGCGCGCCTGGAAGACCTGGTATCGAGCCTGCTGGCCTTGACCCAGCCCTTCCGCGTGCACCCGGAGCCCGTGGACCTGCAGCAGCTGCTGGACGAAAGGCTCCAGGCCCATGCAGAAATGGCCCAGGCCAGCGGCGTGCAGCTGGCAACGGCGGTGTCCGCCGGCCTTGCCCGGGACCTGCGGGAAGGGCGCCGCCCGCTGCTGGACCCCGCACAGATGGCCCGCGCGCTGGACAATCTGCTGCTCAACGCCCTGGCGCACACGGCGGACGGCGGCCGGGTGGAACTGGGCGCGGACCGGGACGCCAAAGGCTGCCTGCGGCTGTGGATTGCCGATGACGGCACCGGCATCGCGGCCGAACTGCGCGACACGCTGTTCGAGCCGTTCACCACCGCACGCCCCGGCGGCACCGGGCTGGGATTGGCGCTGGTGCGCGAAATCGTCCAGGCCCACGGCGGCCGGATCGCCCTGGCCAAGACTGCACAAGGCAAGACTGCACAAGGCACCCGCATAGAAATGGAATTTCCATGGCCCGCATCCTGATCGTGGACGACGACACGGCCTTCCGTGAAAGCCTGGCCGAGATGCTCGGAGACCTGGGCCATGGGGTCAGCCAGGCCCCGACCGTGGCGGCGGGGCTGCAGATCCTGCAGGCCGGGTCCGTGGATGCGGCCATCGTGGACCTGCGCATGCCGGGCGAGGACGGCCTGGCCTTCCTGCGCAAGGCCCGCGGCCTCTCGCGGGCGCCCTGCATCATGCTCACGGCCTACGCCAGCGGCGGCAACACCATCGAGGCCATGCGCCTGGGCGCCTTCGACCACCTGACCAAACCCATCGCCCGCACCGCCCTGGTTGAGGCCCTGGACCGCGCGCTGCAAGGCGCAGGGCCGGCCCAGGACTCCGGGGACGGCCAAGCCGGCCAGCCGCAGATGCATGACGATGGTGAACTGGTCAGCGGCAGCGAGGCCATGCGGCAGGTCTTCAAGCGCATCGGCCTGGCGGCGGACAGCGACGCCACCGTGCTGGTGCTGGGCGAGACCGGCACGGGCAAGGAACTGGTGGCACGCGCCCTGCACCGCAACAGCGTCCGGGCGGAACGCCCCTTCGTGGCCGTCAACTGCGCGGCCATTCCGGCAGACCTGATGGAAAGCGAACTCTTCGGCCATGTGAAGGGCGCCTTCACGGGCGCCGTCAGCGACCGCGCCGGGCGCTTTCGCGAGGCGCAGGGCGGCACGCTGTTCCTCGATGAAGTGGGCGACATGCCGCTGCCCACGCAGGCCAAGATCCTCCGGGCGCTGCAGGAGCGCGAGATCACGCCCGTGGGCGCCAGCCGGGCGCTGCCCGTGAACGTGCGCATCATCGCGGCCACGCACCGCGACCTGCCGGACGCCGTCAGGCAGGGGCGCTTTCGCGAGGATCTCTGGTACCGGCTCCAGGTCGTGCCCGTGCACCTGCCGCCGCTGCGCGAGCGCCTGGGCGACGTGCTGCTGCTGGCCGAGCATTTCCTGCGCCAAGGCGGCGGCGCCTCGCCCAAGCGCCTGGGGTCCGACGCCGCGCGCCTGCTGCTGGCGCACGACTGGCCCGGCAATGTGCGCGAGCTGCGCAACGCCATGGAGCGCGCGGCCCTGCTGTGCCCCGGGCCGGTCATCGGGCCCGAGCACATCGGCCTGCAGCCTGCGGCGGCGAACGGCCCCGCCATCGACTGGAACGGGCCGCTGGCCCCCGCCGTCGCCCAGCTGGAACGTGAAATGGTCACGCGCGCCCTGGCCGCAACCATGGGCAACCGTGCCGAGGCCGCACGCCGCCTGGGCCTGTCGCGCCAGCAGCTGTACCGCAAGCTGGCGGAGTTCGGCCTGGGTTGAGGCAGCAGCGGGCACAGGCGCCGCCTGCGGTGTCCGAATGGGTGACACCCCCTGTCGCCATCTCGGACACATGGCCCGCATCAGCGACCGCAAGCCCTTGATTTCATGAGGCTTCCGGATGGCATGGCGCTTGCATTGGACTGTGCATGTCCATCGCCAACCCAGGAGCCATCATGACCCGTCTCACCCTTTCTTCCGCCGCCCTGTGGCTGGGTGCCAGCGCACTGAACGCGCATGCCGCCCCGCCCCTGCCTGCCCACGGCCCTGGCGCGCCCCACGCGGCCATGCCGCACGCGCAGGCCGTGCTCGAGAGCCCAGTCGCCCGGCTGCTCACCAACCCTTACGGGGAAGTGGACGGGCTGCGCCTGACCGACGGCACGGTGGTCCGGTTCCCGCCCCACATGGCCGATGCGCTGACGACCGCCGTGAAGGTGGGCGACACGGTGCGCATCATCGGCCGCAGCGAAGCCGGTGGTGCGGTCAAGGCCGACGCCATCGTGAACACCGCCACCGGCCAGACCGTGTATGACCAGCCACCGGAGCCCGGCCGCGCCCGCCCCATGCCCCCGCACCTGCGCATGGCCGGACTGCAGACGCAGCAGGCCCAGGGCCGCATCGAGGCTGTTCTCACCGGCCCGCGCGGCGATGCCAACGGCGTCATCCTGTCCGACGGCGCCATCGTGCGCTTTGCCCCCCATGCGCTGCAGCAGCCGCTGCAGCCGGGGCAGCTGTTTGCCGCCTCGGGCCTGGGCACGCGCAACGCGCACGGCACCTCGCTGGAGGCCATCAGCATGGGTGCCAGCCTGTCGGACCTGCAGCCGCTGTACGACCGCGCGCGCTGACGCCACCGCCCGGTCCCCGGGGCCGGGCGGGTTCCTGCCCCTTCCTGCTGTTCTGCTTTCCTGCTTTCCGGCTTTCCTGTTTTCACCGAACCCCGCCATGTCCCCCAAGATCGCCCCCGTCCTGCTGCTGCTGATCTCCAACGTCTTCATGACCTTCGCCTGGTACGGGCACCTGAAGTTCGAGAACCGGCCGCTGTACCTCGTCATCCTGGTGAGCTGGCTGATCGCGCTGGCCGAGTACTGCTTTGCCGTGCCCGCCAACCGGCTCGGCCATGAGGTCTACAGCGCGGCCGAGCTCAAGACCATCCAGGAGGTGATCACGCTGGTGGTGTTCGCCGTCTTCTCCGTGCTCTACCTGGGCGAGAAGCTCACCCTCAACCACCTGGTGGGCTTCGGCTTCATCTGCCTGGGCGCCTTCTTCGTGTTCAAGGGCCCCCTGCGCTGAAGGAAGCCGCCATGCACCGCACACACCACCATGCGCGGCGCTGGCTGCCGGGGCTCCACTTCTTCCTGGCCGACGTGCGCGACGGCCTGGGCCCCTTCCTGGGCGTCTTCCTGCTCGCCCAGGGCTGGCGGCTGGACGACATCGGCTACGTCATGGCCCTGGGCGGCATCACGGGCATGCTGGCCACCACGCCGCTGGGCGCGCTCGTCGATGCCTCGCGCCGCAAGCGCAGGCTGCTGGCAGCGGCCATCGCCCTGCTGCTGGCGGGCAACCTGGCCATCTGGATCGCACCGTCGCTGGCCGTGACGGCGGCATCGCAGGTCATCACCGGCGTGGTCGCGGCCTTGATCGCCCCCTGCCTGCTGGGCATCACGCTGCAGATCACCGGCAATGCGGACCTGCCCCGGCAACTGGGCACCAACGAAGCCTGGAACCACGCCGGCAACGTGGCCACGGCCGCACTGGCGGGGGCCATGGGCCTGCGCTGGGGACTGCCTTCCGTCTTCGTGCTCATGGCCCTGATGGGCTGCGCATCGCTGGCCTGCCTGGCGCTGATGCGGCTGGATGAAACCCCGCAAGGCACGCCGCCCCCAGAGCAGGCCGGGCCTTGCGCCCCCGGCCTGCTGCACGTGCTCACGGGCACGCCGGCGCTGCGGGTGCTGGCCGTGGCCATGCTACTGTTTCACCTGGGCAATGCCGCCATGCTGCCGCTGCTGGGCCAGGCCGCCGTGGCGCGCGGCCATGCCAACCCCAGCGGCTTCACGGCGCTGACCATCATCGTGGCGCAACTGGTCATGATCCCCATGGCCCTGCTCGCCGGGCGCCACGCCCAGCGCAGCGGCTACTGGCTGCTGGTCAAGGCGGCCCTGCTGTCGCTGCCGCTGCGCGGCCTGGTCGCCGCCACCTGGGACTCCGACTGGGCGCTGATCCCCGTGCAGGTGCTGGACGGCGTGGGCGCCGGGCTGCTGGGCGTTGCCCTGCCGGGCCTGGTCGCGCAGACGCTGCGCGGCACCGGCCACGTCAACGCAGGCCTGGGCGCCGTGATGACGCTGCAGGGCCTGGGCGCGGCCGCCAGCCCGGCACTGGCGGGCTGGATCGCGCAGCGCTTCGGCTTTGATGCGGCCTTTCTTTCGCTGGGCGGCATCGCGGTGCTGGCGCTGGCGCTGTGCTGGTTCGGCGCACCGTCCGAACACCGGGCGGCCCGTCTCCAGCCCAAGGCCTGAGGACCGGCAGCGCACGGCTCGCTTTCGGAGCACCTGGACACATTTGGAGGCCTGGAAACATAGGAGAATTCCTAGGACCCGAACCAGAACCCGCGCCATTGCGGACTTGCCTCCCTGCGGCCAGCGCCTGCCGCCCCCGAATGACAGTCAAGAACAAGAAGCCTTCCGCGCGCAAGCGCAGTTCCTCCCCCGCCTCCAAGAAGAAAGCCTCCGGCCGCAGCGGCCGCAGCGGACTGTGGCACTCCGTGATCGCCGCCGTGGTCGCGGCAGCGGGCACCTTCCAGATCGCCAGCTGCAGCCTGGACCCGAACTGGCATCCCAAGCTGCCCGAGCCGCCCCTGCTGTCCACCCTGCCCATCCCCGGGCTGGAGCACCTGCGCAAGCAGCCGGAGACAGGTTCGGGCACGGCCTCCGGTGGCACCAGCCCGCCTGCCGGCAGCCTGGCCACGGGCTTTTCGCACTGCCGCGATTTCTTCCCCGGTGGCGAGCCCCCTGCCCTGCAGGTCCAGCCCCTTCAGCGCGAGCTGTGCTTCAGCGCCTTTGCCGTGCTGCACAGCGGACAGACCAAGACGCCCGTCTTCGTGGTGGAGCGCCTGAACCGCCAGTTGCTGGAGCAGGGCCAGGGCCTCAAGCGCAGCGACAAGTTCTATGCCGATGCCCGCCTGCCCCGCGCCGAGCGTGCCGAACTGGACGACTACCGCCGCTCCGGCTACTCGCGCGGCCACATGGCGCCGGCCGGCGACATGTACTCGCCCGAGGCCATGGCCCAGAGTTTCAGCCTGGCCAACATGGTTCCCCAGGACCAGACCCACAACGGCGGCGTCTGGAGCAAGGTCGAGCAGGACACGCGCCGCTACGCCCAGCGCGCCAAGGGCGATGTCTACGTCTTCACCGGGCCGGTGTTCGACGGCCAGCCGCTGACCATCGGGCAGGGCAAGGTCCATGTGCCCAGCCATATCTTCAAGCTGGTGTACGACGCGAGCACGGGGCGTGCCTGGGCGCACTGGCAGGCCAATAGCCCGGATACGCGGATGAGTGCGCCCATCAGTTATGAGGAGTTCACTCGGAGGACGGGGATGCCGTTGTTGGCGGGGGTGATGAGGG
>NZ_WUMG01000064.1:0-30871 GCF_009827015.1 Delftia sp. CH05
GGTTTGACGGATGGGGGTGGGTGGAGCCGGGCCATGGCTTGGGCCGCCCGCGTCGGCAGGGCGCCTGGGCCGCATGTCCCGCAGGGGTGTTCGGTTGCTTTGCTGTGTGGAAAGGGGGCTCCTTTCGGGAAGTGGCAGGTTCAGGGGGCAACGCTGGCGGGAAGACCGTGGCTGGCGGCCGCCAACGCCCTGGAAGGCAGGGGCTCCGGCGTCCAGCCGCCGCCCAGCGCCTTGAAGATCGCCACCGTCGAGCGCGCCGACTCCATCCGGGCCTGCGCCTGTGCATCCAGCACGCCCAGCAGGCTTTCATCTGCCTGCAGCACCTCGATCAGGCTGACCACGCCCTTGTCGTAGGCGGCGCCTGCGGCCTGCCGGGCCCGCGTGAGCGCATCCGCGCCCCTGGCGAGCACGGCCATCAGCTCCTGTCGCCTGTCCAGCGAGACCAGGGCGTTCTCCACTTCTTCCGTGGCGCGCAGTACCGACTGCCGGTAGGCGGCAAGGCTTTCCGCCTCCTGTGCCTGCGCCTGGTGGATCTGGGCGTTGATGCGACCGAAGTCGAACAGCCGCCAGCGCAGGCCGCCCACAACGCTGGCCTGCGATGCGCCGGCGCTGAAGAGATTGCCCGCGGAGATGGAGGTGGCGCTGCCGATCAGGCCGCTGATCGACAGCTTCGGGTAGTACTCGGCGATCGCCACGCCGATGCGTGCGTTCGACGCTGCCAGGCGCCGCTCCGCCGCGATGAGGTCCGGGCGTCGCCGCAGCAGATCGCCGGGCGCCTCCGCCAGGGAAAGGGTTGGCAGCACGGGGACCGGGCGGGGATCGGCCAGTTCGGCCCGGTGCGTGCCGGGTGCCGTGGCCAGCATCACGTCCATGGCGTTGAGGGCGGCCTCGAGCGCGTTCTCCAGCGGCGGGATGGTTGCTTGCGCCCGCGCAAGTGCCCCCTCGACCTGGCGCAGCTGAAGCTCGGGTGCCAGGCCCTTGTTCCACCGCAGTTCGACGATGGAGCGAAGTTGCTGCTGGGTCCGCACCTGCGAGCGTGCCACTGCCAGCCGCGCCTGCAGGCCGCGAATCTGGATATAGGTGTCCGCAGTCTGGGCGGCCACCGCGAGCCGCACGGCGGTGGCGCCGGCTTCCGATGCCTGGTACTCGGCCAGGGAAGCCTGCCGGGCCCTGCGCAGGCCACCGAAGAGATCAAGCTCCCAGCTGGCTCCGAGGTTGGCCTCCTGGGCGCTGCCGTAGCGATCGAATCCCGGCATGGAGTCGAGCACCCGGCCCAGCGGAGTCTCGACCGACTGATAGCTCCTGGCTGTTTGCGCCGAGACCTGGGCCGACGGCCGCAACGCAGCTGCCGCCGCGTCCAGCCCGGCGCGTGCCTGAAGCACGCGGCCAGCGGCCTGGGCAACATCCAGGTTCTGCTGCAGTGCCGCCGTGACTAGGCGCGCCATTTGCGCATCGCCAAAGGCTGCCCACCAGGCTGCAAGGTCCGTGGGGGAGTCCGGCGAGGGAGGCTTGCCCTCACCCAGAACGCGTCCCCCCATGTAGGCCTGGGGCAGGGCCGTGGCGGGCGGCTGGTAGTCAGGGCCTACCGCACACCCTGCACAAAGGCTGGCGAGCATCAGAAAAACGGGGGCGGCAAGACGCGGCATGTTCAACAGTCAGAAGCGTGGCGACGCTGTGACTATATTCCAAAATGGTCACTTGCATAGTATTTTTTTGATGGAGTAAGCTAGGCCGCATGAGCACCACCAACGTCTATCCGACCTCTGCGCGCGGCCCGGTCGAACACGATGTCCGGCAACAGATCGTGACTGCGGCGAAAGCGCATTTCAGCCGCTACGGCTACGAGAAAACCACGGTGTCCGACCTTGCCAAGGCCATCGGCTTTTCCAAGGCCTACATCTACAAGTTCTTCGAGTCCAAGCAGGTCATCGGCGAGATGATCTGTTCCAACTGCCTGATGGAGATGGAGGCGGAGATCCGCCAGGCCGTCGCCAGCACGGATGCGCCTCCCGAGCAGCTGCGGCGCCTGTTCAAGGCGATCGTCGCTGCCACGCTGCGGCTTTTCTCCGAGGACCGCAAGCTGTACGAGATCGCCATTTCGGCGTCGGCCGAGCGCTGGCAGGCAGCGCAGGCCTATGAGGAACGCATGCATCAGCTGCTGCTGCAGGTGCTCGACGCCGGGCGCCAGCGGGGCGATTTCGAGCGCAAGACGCCGCTGGATGAAACCGGGCGCGCCATCTTCCTGGTCATGCTCCCCTATCTGAACCCGGTGATGCTGCAGCACAGCCTCGACCATGCGGACGAGGCGCCCGCACAACTGGCCGGATTGGTGCTGAGAAGCCTGTCGCCCTAAATCCTGCAATTGTGACCATTGACATAAATGGTCACTGATCACAGAATCGGGTCCTGCTCATTGTTCGGGACCCCCTCATGCTTCGGCACCGCCATCTGTCCATCGCCGCTGTCGGCGCACTGTCACTTGCACTCGCTGCCTGCGGCAAAAGCACGCCGCCAGATCCGCGCACCCAGCCACCCCTCGTTCGCACCACCCTGGTAGCGCCAGGCCATTCTTCCGAGCGCGTCTTCACCGGCACCATCGCGGCCAGGGTGCAGGGCGATCTTGGATTTCGCGTGGCCGGCAAGGTGCTCGAGCGCCTGGTGGATACAGGCCAGACGGTCAGGCGCGGCCAGGCATTGCTGCGCCTCGACCCGGTGGACCTGAAGCTGGCCGCCAATGCCCAGCAGGAGGCCGTCGCAGCCGCCAGGGCACGTGCGCAGCAGGCCAGCGACGAGGAGCAGCGCTACCGTGACCTGCAGGGAACGGGTGCCGTTTCGGCCTTGGCCCATGAACAGATCAAGGCGGCCGCGGATGCCGCCCGCGCCCAGCTCAGGGCGGCCGAAGCGCAGGCCGCCGCAGCGCTGAACGCCAGCCGCTACGCCGAACTGCTGGCCGATGCCGATGGCATCGTGATGGAAACACTTGCCGAGCCTGGCCAGGTCGTCAGTGCCGGCCAGGTGGTCGTGCGCCTCGCCCATGCCGGCAGGCGCGAAGCGGTCGTCCAGTTGCCCGAGACACTGCGGCCCGCGCTGGGCTCGGCGGCCCAGGCCCGCCTGTTCGGCAGGGAGGATGTGGTCATCCCCGCCAGACTGCGCCAGCTGTCCGATGTGGCCGACCGGGCCACCCGCACCTTTGAGGCCCGCTATGTGCTGGACGCCGGCGCGGCGGCCAGCGCCCCGCTGGGCAGCACGGTCACGCTCAGGATTGGCGGGACATCGACATCGACATCGACATCGACGGCCGGCAAGGCAACCCTGCAGGTCCCCATCGGCGCCATCCTCGATGAGGGCAAGGGCGCCGCTGTCTGGGTGGTGCAGGGCGATCAGGTCAGGCGCCAGCCCGTCACCGTGGTTCAGGTACAGGACGGCAATGCCCAGGTGGCGGGTGCGCTCGACCAGGGGGACCGGGTCGTCGCGCTCGGCGCGCATTTGCTGAGCGAGGGTGCGCAGGTGCGGCTGGACAGCGAGGCGCCGGCGCCTTCAACGGCAACAACGTCCACGGCGTCCTCCGTGTCCAAGGGAGCGTCCCGTGAGTGAAGGCCGTTTCAACCTGTCGGCGCTTGCCGTCCGTGAGCGCTCCATCACGCTGTTCCTGATCCTGCTGATTTCGCTGACGGGTGTCTTTGCCTTCCTGAAGCTGGGCCGGGCGGAAGATCCGGCCTTCACCGTCAAGGTCATGACCATCATCACGGCCTGGCCTGGCGCCACCCCGCAGGAAATGCAGGACCAGGTGGCAGAGAAGCTGGAAAAGCGCCTGCAGGAGCTGCGCTGGTATGACCGCACCGAAACCTTCGTCAGACCGGGGCTGGCCTTCACCACGCTGACCCTGCTCGACTCCACGCCCCCCGGCGAGGTGCAGGAGGAGTTCTACCAGGCACGCAAGAAGCTCGGTGACGAGGCCCGCAACCTGCCGGCGGGCGTGATCGGCCCGATGGTGAACGACGAGTACGCCGACGTGACCTTTGCGATCTACGCCCTCAAGGCGCGCGGCGAGGAGCCCCGGGCGCTGGTGCGCGATGCCGAAGCCTTGCGCCAGCGTCTTTTGCATGTGCCGGGCGTCAAGAAGGTCAACATCGTCGGCGAGCAATCCGAGCGGATCTACGTGGAGTTCTCGCACGAGCGCCTGGCCACGCTGGGCATCAGCCCGCAGGACGTCTTCGCTGCGTTGAACAACCAGAACGCCCTCACCCCTGCCGGGTCGGTGGAGACCCAGGGACCGCAGGTGTTCATCCGCATCGACGGGGCGTTCGACGCGCTGCAGAAGATCCGCGACACGCCCATCGTGGCCCAGGGCCGCACGGTCAAGCTGTCCGACATCGCCACCGTCCAGCGCGGCTACGAAGACCCCTCGACCTTCATCATCCGCAACGGTGCGGAGCCGGCCTTGCTGCTGGGCGTCGTCATGCGCGACGGCTGGAACGGGCTGGACCTGGGCAAGGCGCTGGACAGGGAGGTGGGCGCCATCAACGCAGACATGCCGCTGGGCATGGGCCTGACCAAGGTGACGGACCAGGCCGTGAACATCAGCGCCTCCGTCGATGAGTTCATGCTCAAGTTCCTGGCCGCGCTGCTGGTCGTGCTGGTGGTGTGCTTCGCCAGCATGGGCTGGCGCGTTGGCGTGGTGGTGGCTGCGGCCGTGCCGCTGACGCTGGCGGCCGTGTTCATCATCATGGCCGCCACGGGAAAGAATTTCGACCGCATCACGCTCGGCTCGCTGATCCTTGCGCTGGGCCTGCTGGTGGACGACGCCATCATCGCCATCGAGATGATGGTGGTGAAGATGGAAGAGGGCTACGACCGCGTGGCCGCGTCCGCCTACGCCTGGAGCCATACCGCGGCGCCCATGCTGTCCGGAACGCTGGTGACGGCGGTGGGCTTCATGCCCAACGGGTTCGCACGCTCCACGGCGGGCGAGTACACCAGCAACATGTTCTGGATCGTCGGCATCGCGCTCATCGTGTCCTGGGTGGTGGCCGTGGTGTTCACGCCCTATCTGGGCGTGAAGATGCTGCCCCCTCTCAAGAAGGTCGAAGGCGGACATGCGGCGATGTATGGCACGCCCCGCTACGAGCGCCTGCGGCGCGTGCTGGGCAAGGTGATCGCCCGCAAGGGCATGGTGGCCGCAGTCGTGGGCGGGCTCATGGTGGCTTCCGTGCTGGGCATGTCCATCGTGAAGAAGCAGTTTTTTCCCATCTCCGACCGGCCCGAGGTGATGGTCGAGGTGCAGATGCCCTACGGCACCTCCATCGGCCAGACGAGCGAGACCACCCGCACGGTGGAAGCCTGGCTGCTGCAGCAGCCCGAATCGGAGATCGTGACCGCCTATATCGGCCAGGGCGCACCGCGCTTTTTTCTGGCCATCTCCCCTGAGCTGCCCGACCCGTCGTTCGCCAAGATCGTCGTGCGCACCGCCAACCAGGCGCAGCGCGACGCGCTCAAGCTGAGGCTGCGCGAGGCCATCGCCCAGGGACTGGCCCCGCAGGCGCAGGTGCGCGCATCGCAGATCGTGTTCGGGCCGTACTCCCCGTTCCCCGTGGCGTATCGCGTCTCCGGCCCCGACCCGCAGCGGCTGCGCGACATTGCCGGCCAGGTGCACCAGGTGCTGCATGACAGCCCGATGATGCGGACCGTGAACTCCGACTGGGGCGTGCGCACCCCTGTCATGCGCTTCACCCTGGACCAGGACCGGCTGCAGGCCATGGGCCTGACCTCCGCGGCAGTCGCGCAGCAGCTGCAATTCCTGCTCAGCGGCGTGCCCGTGACCACCGTGCGCGAGGACATCCGCACCGTGCAGGTGATGGCGCGTTCTGCGGGCGGCACCCGCCACGATGTGGCCAGGGTCGGCGACTTCACGCTCACCAACGCCACTGGCCAGCGCATACCGCTGTCGCAGCTGGGCGAGGTCACCGTGCAGATGGAGGAGCCCGTCATGCGCCGCCGCGACCGCATGCCCACCATCACGGTCCGCGGAGACATCGATGACAGCCTGCAGCCGCCCGATGTCTCTGCGGCCATCACCCGGCAGCTGGAGCCCATCAGGAAGGCGTTGCCTGCGGGCTACCGCATCGACGAGGCCGGCTCCATCGAGGAATCCGGCAAGGCCATGACGGCCATGCTGCCCCTGTTCCCGATCATGATCGCCATCACGCTGATCATCATCATCTTGCAGGTGCGGTCGATATCGGCCATGGTCATGGTGTTCCTGACCAGCCCCCTGGGATTGATCGGCGTGGTGCCGACGCTGATCGTCTTTCAGCAGCCCTTCGGCATCAATGCACTGGTGGGGCTGATCGCGCTGTCGGGCATCCTGATGCGCAACACGCTGATCCTGATCGGGCAGATCCAGCACAACGAGCAGGAGGGGCTTGCGCCGTTCCAGGCGGTGGTGGAGGCCACCGTCCAGCGCGCCCGGCCCGTGATCCTGACCGCGCTGGCGGCGATCCTGGCCTTCATCCCGCTGACCCAATCGGTGTTCTGGGGAACGCTGGCCTATACGCTGATCGGCGGCACGCTGGCCGGCACGGTGCTGACGCTGGTCTTCCTGCCCGCCATGTACTCGATCTGGTTCAGGATCAGGCCCGGCGAATCCCCGCGCTGATCCACGGCAAATGCGCCAGCGGCCCGGGCCGATTGGCCACAATGGCGCATCCCGTTCCAGGCTCAGGAGGCCATGCATGTCCGATATCCGCTGCGGCGATTCCACCCACCATCGCACCTCTTGGGGCCGCCGCTGCGCGCGCGCCGCCGCACCCGTGCTGGCGGCGCTGCTGCTGTCGCCGCTGGCCCAGGCAGCGCTCAAGGTGGGCGACACCGCGCCGCGCTTCACCACGCCGGCTGCGGTGGCGGGCAAGGCCTTCGATTTCGACATGGCCGCCACCCTCAGGAAGGGGCCGGTGGTGCTGTATTTCTTCCCCAAGGCCTTCACCCAGGGCTGCACCATGGAAGCCCACGCCTTTGCCGAGGCCACGCCGCGTTTCGCGGCCATGGGCGCCACGGTGGTGGGCATGTCGCATGACGACATCGATACGCTCAAGCGCTTTTCCACCGAGGCCTGCCGTGACCAGTTCGCCGTGGCATCGGACCCGCAGGCGCAGACCATCCGCGCCTACGACGCCTCGGCCGCCGCCGACCCCCAGCGCGCCGACCGCATCTCCTACGTGATCGGCCAGGACGGCAAGGTCCGCTTCGTGTACATCGGCTCGGACCCGGACGAGCATGTGCGCCAGACCGAGGCCGCGGTCAAGCGGCTGACCGGAAAGTAGCCCGCCGCGCGGCCCCTGTCAGGGGCCGTTGCCCTCGCCGGCCAGGATCTCGGCGTATTCCTCGTCCGTGAACAGCCTGGAGCGTGTGTGGAAGGCCTTGCCCGTGCTGCCCTCCAGCGAGAAGGTGCCGCCCTGGCCGTCGATCACGTCGAGGATGAGCTGGGTGTGCTTCCAGTATTCGTACTGCGACTTGCCGATATAGAAGGGCGCGCCGCCCACCTGGCCCAGCAGCACGTCCTGGGCGCCTATCGTCAGCTCGCCGGGCAGGTAGCAGTTGGCGGCGCTGTTGTCGCAGCAGCCGCCGGACTGGTGGAAGAACACCGGCCCGTGCTGCGCCTGCAGGTCGGCGATCAGCGCCAGCGCGGCCTCGGTGGCAATCACTTTGTCAACCATGGGGTGGTCCTTTCCTGGACGGCCGGCCGCGCTGCGCGCCGCCGGCCGCATTCACCTGGGAAGAACTTCAGAAGAAGCCCAGCTTGTTCTCGCTGTAGCTGACCAGCAGGTTCTTGGTCTGCTGGTAGTGGTCCAGCATCATCTTGTGGGTCTCGCGGCCGATGCCCGATTCCTTGTAGCCGCCAAAGGCCGCGTGCGCCGGATAGGCGTGGTAGCAGTTGGTCCACACGCGCCCGGCCTTGATGGCCCGGCCCATGCGGTAGGCCACGTTGCCGTTGCGGCTCCACACGCCCGCGCCCAGGCCGTAGAGCGTGTCGTTGGCAATGGCCAGGGCCTCGGCCTCGTCCTTGAAGGTGGTCACGGCCAGCACGGGGCCGAAGATTTCCTCCTGGAAGATGCGCATCTTGTTGTGGCCCTTGAACAGCGTGGGCTGCACGTAGTAGCCGCCTTCCAGGTCGCCGCCCAGATGGGCCTGGCCGCCGCCGGCCAGCACCTCGGCGCCCTCCTGCTTGCCCAGGTCCAGGTACGACAGGATCTTGGTGAGCTGCTCCTTGGACGCCTGCGCGCCCATCATGCTGTCGGTGTCCAGCGGGTTGGCATGCCGGATGGCGGCCACGCGCTGGAGCACGCGCTCCATGAAGCGGTCGTAGATGCTTTCGTGGATCAGCGCGCGGCTGGGGCAGGTGCAGACCTCGCCCTGGTTGAAGGCGAACAGCACCAGCCCTTCGACGGCCTTGTCGAGGAAGGCATCGTCCTTGTCCATCACATCGGCGAAGAAGATGTTGGGCGACTTGCCGCCCAGCTCCAGCGTGGCAGGGATCAGGTTGTTGGCGGCGGCCTGGGCGATCACGCGGCCCGTGGAGGTGGAGCCCGTGAAGGCGATCTTGGCGATGCGCTTGCTGGTGGCCAGCGGCATGCCGGCCTCGCGGCCGAAGCCGTTGACGATGTTGAGCACGCCGGGTGGCAGCAGGTCGGCAATGAGCTCGGCCAGGATCAGGATGCTGATGGGCGTGGACTCGGCCGGCTTGAGCACCACGCAGTTGCCTGCGCCCAGCGCGGGCGCCAGCTTCCAGGCCGCCATGAGGATGGGGAAGTTCCAGGGAATGATCTGGCCCACCACGCCCAGCGGCTCCTGGATGTGATAGGCCACCGTGGTCTCGTCGATATGGCTGAGCGCGCCTTCCTGGGCGCGCACGCAGCCCGCGAAATAGCGGAAATGGTCCACGGTCAGCGGGATGTCGGCATTCAGCGTCTCGCGGATGGCCTTGCCGTTGTCCACGGTCTCGGCATAGGCGAGCAGCTCCAGGTTGGCCTCGATGCGGTCGGCGATCTTCAGCAGGACGTTCGCACGCTCGGCCGCGCTGGTGCGGCCCCAGGCGTCGCTGGCGGCATGGGCGGCATCCAGCGCCAGTTCGATGTCTTCGGCCGTGGAGCGCGCGGCGCGGGTGTAGACCTTGCCGCTGATGGGGGTGACCACGTCGAAGTACTGCTCCTTGACCGGAGGTACGAACCTGCCGCCGATGAAGTTGTCGTAGCGGGCCTTGTAGGCGATCTTGGCGCCAGCGGCGCCGGGTGCTGCGTAGACGGTCATGCTGCTTGTCTCCTGAGGATGCTTATGGGTCTGTTGTGATCGGGTGTGGATCGGGATATCCGGCCATGGCCGGACGGCAGACATGATTCAAAAGCCGTGCCAGCCCGCAGGCCGCAGGGCAGGTGCCCGCAAAGGCGCGCGGGACGTGGCTGCTGCGGGTATTCCCGTGCGCGTTCGCCCTGTGCCGTGACGTTGCGCAACAGGACAACTGTCCAGAAATGGAACAGTCGGGCGCCTGACCCGCCACTTGGCTTGCCCGGTGCCCGCCGGCCCCGCATACTGGCCCGCAACGCGGCGCAATGACGCCCGAGCAGGAGACAGCATGCAATCGAGAGCCTCCCTTGTGGCCTTGCGCCAGGCCCGTCACAGCCTGATGGAGTCGGGCCGCTGCCCCAGCGGCCTGGTGGACGAGCGCCTGGCGCGCTCGTGGCAGCGCTGCATCGAGCAGGGACTGCGTCCCACAGGACGGCTGGGCGCCGCCGACAACCTGGAGCAGCACGCGCTGGGCGTGCTGCGCAGCCGCCACCATGCGCTGCTGGCGCATTCACGGCCCGTCATGGAATACCTGTCCGAGCAGGTGCGCGGCAGCCAGAGCGTGGTGGTGCTGGCCGGCCCCTGCGGCACCCTGGTGGATACCTGCGGCGACCCTTTCTTTCTGGGCAAGGCCGAGCGCGTGGCCCTGGCCAGCGGCGCGTCCTGGCATGAGGCGCAGCGCGGCACCAATGCCATCGGCACGGCACTGGCCGAGATGGACTCCATCGAAATCCAGGGCGGCGAGCATTTCCTGGAGCGCAACGGCTTTCTCACCTGCGCGGCCGCGCCCATCCTGTCGGGCACGGGCCAACTGCTGGGCATCCTGGACATCTCCAGCGAACATGGCCGGGGCAGCCCGCACACGCTGGGCCTGGTCGGCACGGCGGCCCGCATGATCGAAAACCGCCTCATGGCCTGCGACGGCCAGCGCCACATCCGCCTGCACCTGCACGCGCGGCCCGAAGGCATTGGCACGGTGGGCGAAGGCATTGCGCTGATCTCGGGCGACGGCTGGGTGGTGGGTGCCAACCGCGCCGCGCTGGCCTTGCTGCGCCTGTCGCACGCGCAGCTGGGCAGCGTGGCGCTGGACCAGGTGCTGGACGCCAGCCTGCAGGAGCTGCTGTCACGCCAGCACCGCCAGCCCGATGCGGCCCAGCCGCTGCGGCGCCATGACGGCACGGCGCTGTTCGGCCAGCTGGTGCCGGACCGGCGCACCATCATGGCGGGGGCGGCGGCGCAGACAGTGCAGGAGGCGCTGGGAGCGCGGCAAGCGGGGGAAACACGGCAGGCCCCCCGCGATGCGCTGGCGCGGCTGGACACGGGCGATGCGCGCTGGCGTGCGGCGGCCGACAAGGCCCGGCGCGTGCTGGGCAAGCCGATTGCGCTGCTCATCCAGGGCGAGTCCGGCGTGGGCAAGGAATGGTTTGCGCGCGCGGCCCACGACAGCGGGCCGCGCCGCGACGGCCCGTTCGTGGCCATCAACTGCGCGGCCATGCCCGAGTCGCTGATCGAGGCCGAGCTGTTCGGCTACCGCCAGGGCGCCTTCACGGGCGGGCGGCGCGAAGGACAGGCGGGCCTGCTGCGCCAGGCGCACGGCGGCACCCTGTTCCTGGACGAGATCGGCGACATGCCGCTGTCGCTGCAGACCCGGCTGCTGCGCGTGCTGCAGGAGCGGCAGGTGGTGCCGCTGGGCGGCGGCACGCCCGTTGCGGTCGATTTCGCGCTGGTCAGCGCCTCCAACCGCAGGCTGCGCGAGGATGCCGACCAGGGGCGCTTTCGTGCCGACCTGTACTACCGCATCAACGGCCTGGCCGTGGAGCTGCCTCCGCTGCGCGAGCGCGGCGACTTCGAGGCGCTGGCCGCGCGCATGCTGGCCGACATCGAACCCGCGCGCCCGCTGCGCATGGCACCGGCCCTGCTGGCGCAGCTGGCCGGCCATGGCTGGCCCGGCAATCTGCGCCAGTGCGCCAGCGTGCTGAGAACGGCCTGCGCCATGCTCGATCCCCATGAGGACTGCCTGCAGTGGCAGCACCTGCCCGACGACTTCCAGGCCGAGCTGGCGCAGACCGCCCGCAGCGGCCCCCGGCTCGACGCTGCGCCGCAGAGCCTGGATGAACTCTCGCGCTCGGCCGTGCGGCAGGCGCTGGAGAACTGCCGGGGCAATGTCACCCAGGCCGCGCGCTTGCTGGGCATCAGCCGCCAGACGCTGTACCGCAAGCTGGCCCAGGACCGTGCGGCGGACGGCTTGCGGCTGCAGTGAGGCGCCTGCCGGTGCTCAGGCCTTGAAGGTGATCCAGGGCCTGAGCTTCACGGCGGCGTGGATCAGGCCGGCGGCCTCCTGCGACTCGATGACCGGGCCGATGGGCTTGTAGGCTTCGGGCGCCTCCTCGATGCGGCGCTCCTCGCGCAGCGTCACGCATTGCCAGCCCTGCTCGCCCGCATGGCCTGCGCGGGCTTCGGGCGCAGCGCGCGCACGGCCTGGCGGCGCATGCGCCGCCCCGCGCCATGGCTGCAGGACCAGAGCCAGTCGGCCGCGCCCAGGCCCGTGACCAGGTAGGAGGCATCGCCCATGGACCCCGGGATCAGCGCGAAGTCGCCCTCGTTGGCCGGCGTGGCGCCCTTGCGGTGGATGTTCATGCCGCCTTGCTGCAGGACCACGTTGTGCGGCACATCGACCACCAGGCGCGAATCCGCTGCGCCCACGATCTGCTCCAGGTCCTTGCGCACCAGCTCGGCCAGCACCACGCGGTTGGCCCAGGCATAGCGCGCCGCCACGCCCATGGCCTGCAGGTACTCGCCGGCCAGCGGACCCGACAGGCCGTACAGGCCGCTGGCCGGGTGCTTCACGCCTTGCGGCCACTCGGCCCGGGCGCGGTCCATCCAGGCCTGGCCCACGTAAAAGCCCAGGTCGCGCGAGCCGCTGTGGATCATCACCACCACGTCGCCCGCGCGCAGGCCGGCGCGGTAGGCCGCGTGGCGGTCCAGCACCTCATCGACCACCTGCAGTTCCACGAAATGGTTGCCCGATCCCACCGTGCCCAGGCACGGGTCGCGGAACACGGCATGGCGCTCCTGCAGATAGGCATGGGGCGCGTGGCGGGCGCTGCCAGCGAAGCTGTCCAGGCCGATGCAGGCGGCCAGTTCGCGGTGCAGGCGGTCCCTGTCGACATGGCCCCACAGGCCCTGGCCGCTCAGCCGGTCCACAAAGGCGGCCGGCCCGTGGTCGAACAGCGCGCGGAAGGCGGCCGTGGTCACGGGCACGTCGCGCCCGCTGCCCAGCAGGCTGGCGCTCAGCAGTTCCACCAGCCGGCCCTTGTGCGGCGCCAGCTGGTCCAGCCTTGCGCCCGTGGTCAGCAGGCGCACGCTGCAGTTGATGTCCGTGCCAATGGCGGCCGGAATGACGAAGTCCGATGGCGTGGCCACCACGCTGCCCACGGGCGCCACCGTGCCCGGATGGAAGTCGGGCGTGGCGCAGGCGCGGCAGACGGCGCCGTGGCTGCCCTGGCCGTCATGCCGGCGCACGGCCGCAAAGGCCAGCAGCTGGCGCACGGCCTTGTCCTCCAGGGGAAGGCTGTCGGGAAGAAGAATGTGGGCCTCGGCCTGGCCATCGCGCACGTGGTAGATGCCGTCGCGATAGTCGAGAGAGATGCCCGTGCGTGCAAAGGCACGCTGGAGTCGTTGAGGAGTGCTCATGGCTGCAGATCCGCGAGGCCTGGTTGGCGCTCGCCGCATCCGTTGGGTGTACGGACGATGAAAGACACCCGGGCGGCAAAGGCCCGGAAAACGTCTTTCCTGCAGCAGCTCGTTCAAGAAAGAAGGGGCGCAGTATAGCGGCAGATTTTCGAATCGTCAGCAGTGCCGATGGTTATTAATAAATTTGTATTCATTTCAATAGAAAATAATAATGATTGCTATCCTGCCCGGAAATCCGCGTAAACACCCATGCGCGGACTACCGAATCAAAGGTATCCGCAGCATCTGAAAGAAGATGTAATTTAAATAATCAAAAACATCCTACAAGTTGTTTCGGCGCGTCCGGGATGATGTGGTTGATTGGCCCGGTGGTCAATTCAATCCATTCATTTCATCTGTACTCCATGTATTCCTTTTAAGAGGGAGCGCGCCTTTATGGTTTCGGATCTCGGAATTGCCTATTCCCGGCGCCAGGGAAAATCATCTCCCGATTGGTGGAAACTGATTGGCATACTATCTCTGGCGGCGCTGATGCCCGTCGCGGTGCAGGCTGGGGTCATCTTCGACAATTTCCGTGGACAGGTTTCGGTGCCTGGTGGATCGCCGGCTCCCAACTACCTGAACTATTCCGGTGGAAATTCGGTGGTACAGCTGCAGAATCTGGTGAGCTTTGCCAGCTCCACCACCAACATCGCGTCTTCAGGCACTGCGCAGAATATCGATTGGAATATTGCCAGTGCCACGCTGTGCAACAGCGCGGCCGGCAGCGGCTGGCAGTCTTCCGCCGCATGCCAGCAGTGGCTGCAGGGCCGCGTGGTGTATGCGCTGGTTGTATTTCCCACGGCGGGAACCTATGGATTTTCCGCTGCGCACGATGATGAGGTGAAGGTGGAGTTCTCCACCAATTTCACCAAGGCCAACGCGGCGCATTACAGAACCTTCGACTACAACGTACCTGTGGGGCAATTGGGGTCGTTTACCTCGGGCGATACGCAGTTCGAGAACATTCCCGGCAGCTTCGTGGTGGCACAGAACAACACTTGTTATGCCATGCGCGTGCACTGGAACAACCAGGGCGGGCTCAACCACCTGCGCCTGCGCTGGACGCCGCCGGGGCAGTCCGCACAGATCATTCCCGCCGCCAACCTGCGCGATCCCAGCGATCCGGCATCCTATGACGGCTGTGCCAACTTCAATACGGACATCGGCATTGCCAAGACTGGGCCGGACACCTTCGACAATGCCACGCCGTTCGACTACGAGCTCAAGGTCTGGAACTACGGACCCAACGCGGCCGGCAACGTGACCGTCGCCGACCTGCTGCCGGACAACGTCAGCCTGACATCGCCCATTGCCTGCATCTCCTCCGGTGCCGCCGTGTGCGGAACGCAGGCGGCCAACGGCAGGGCACTGTCGATGAGGACCGGCGTGCTGCCGGTGAACAGCAGCGGCGGGGCGGCGCATGTGCCGCCCACCTCGGGCGACTACCTGGTCTACCGCCTCCAGGTGACGCCGGCATCGGGGACGAACAGCATCACCAACACGGCCGCCATCACCATCAACGACACCAATCCGGCCAACAACTCCAGCACATTCGTGAACCAGCGCCAGGGCCAGGTCGTGGTGGAAAAGTCAGGCCCGAACTCAGTCCTCGTAGGCCAGGGCTTTGCCTACCAACTCACGCTGACCAACTACCGCACGGGCGGCACCGCCGCGATCAGCAACCCCGTGGTGCAGGACCAGCTGCCGCCGGGCGTGGCGGCCACGACCTCCACCGCACCGGTCGCTTGCGCGCCGCTCAATGTGCCGGGTGCCCTGCTCACCTGCACGCTGCCGGGCACGCTGGCCGGTGGCGGCGCGAGCCAGACCTTCAGCATCCAGGTCAACGCGCCCGCTGTGGGCTCCATCGTCAACTACGCTGCAACGCATCCCGCGCCACCTGCGACCTCGGCCTTGCCGCCGTCGCCGCCCGGGCCGCAGTGCGACGCTGTCACCACCAGCTGCACCAGCGCCAAGACCACCGTCGTGGGCCAGCCCAGACTCAAGGTGGGCAAGTCGGCTTCCATGGATTCCTTCATCGTCGGCCTGCAGGCCAGCTATGCCATCACTGTCGAGAACGTGGGAACCGGTGCGACGCCGCAGGCCACCGTGGTGACTGATACGCTCGACAGCAGCCTGACCATCGGCAGCCTGCCGGCGGGCTGCACGCGCAGCGGCCAGGCGGTCAGCTGCACCATTGCCGCAGGGCTGGCGACCCACAGCCAGGTCAGCTTTGCCATTCCCGTGACGCCTACCGTGGCCAATATCCTGCTGACCAACACCGCAACGGCCACGGGCGGCGGCGATCCGCTGTGCCCCAGCGCCTGCAGCAGCCAAGTCCAGGTGCCCGTGAAGGCGCCCAGGCTGGCCATTGCCAAGTCGGCCTCCATGGAGTCCTTCGTCGTGGGCCTGAACGCCAGCTATGTGCTCACCGTGCGCAACACGGGTACGGCGGCAACCACGGCGCCCGCCACGGTCACCGACACGGTGGCGGCCAACCTGCTCATCAATTCCGTGTCTGCAGGCTGCTCGTTCGCGGGTCAGCTGGTCAGCTGCACAATTCCTGCGGGCATGGCGACCAGCAGCCAGGTGAGCTTTGCCATCTCGGTGACGCCCCAGCCGGCGGCGGCCAACACGGCGATCTCCAACGTGGCCCAGGTCGGTGGCGGCGGCGATCCTTCCTGTGCGGCTGGCTGCACCAGCAACGAGGTGCTGGTGCCCGTCAACGCCTCCAGGCTGCGGATCGTCAAGCGCGCTTCCGACGATGCCTTCATCGTCGGCCAGCCTGCGCGCTATGTGCTGACCGTGACGAACACGGGCATGGCGGACACCATTGCCGAGACCCGCATCACCGATGTGATCGCCACCACGCTGACCATCGGCACGCTGCCGGGCCCTTGCACGGCGGCGGGCCAGTTGGTCACCTGCACGATAGCGGCGGGCCTGGCTCCCGGCGGCCAGGTGAGCTTCACCATTCCCGTGACGCCCATGACGACCGCCGGCAACACCACCATCTCTAACACGGCGCGCGTTGACGGCGGGGGCGACCCGTCCTGCTTATCCGGATGCAGCAGCAACGAGGTGGTGGAGCCGGTGAACACACCGCAACTGCAGATCGCGAAGACGGCGTCCAGCCCGGTGTTTGTGGTGGGGCAGGCGGCCTACTACACCATCACCGTGAGGAACACAGGTACGGCGGCCACCACGGCGCCGACCCTTGTGCGCGATGTGATCGCCTCCACGCTGACCCTGGGCACCCTGCCGGCAGGGTGCTCGGTGATGGATCAGGTGCTCAGCTGCACCGTGCCCGCCGGGCTGGCGACGGGCGGGCAATGGAGTGCGGTGATCCCCGTCACGCCGCAGGCCGCAGCGGCCAACACCACGCTGGCCAATACGGCCAGTCTGACGGGCGGTGGCGACCCTTCCTGCGTGGCTCGTTGCGACAGTGGCACCGTGACCACGCCGGTGGAGTCACCCAGGTTGGAGGTGAGCAAGACGGCGTCGGCCGGAGCCTTCGCCGAGGGGCAGGCCGCCAGCTACGTGATCACGGTGCGCAATGTGGGCACGACGGCCACCACGCAGGACGCCGTGGTGCGCGACGAGATGGCGTCGGGCCTGATGGTGACGGGCGTCTCTGCCGGGTGCGCGTTCTCCGGCCAGACCGTCCTGTGCACGGTGCCTGCGGGGCTGGGCGTGGGCGCGTCCGCGACCTTCACGCTTTCGGTGGTGCCCAGGTCCGGCACGGCGGGCTCCTCCATCCTCAACACGGCCCATGTGACGGGGGGCGGCGATCCGCTGTGCCTGGCCAATTGCGACAGCCCCACGGTGGTGGTGCCGGTGAACGCGCCCAAACTCTCGCTCGCCAAGACCTTCTCGTCGGGCAATTTCCTGGCCGGGCAGTCCGCCAACTATGTTTTCACGGTGACCAACACCGGCACGACCGCCACCACGGCGCACGCCACGGTGCGCGACGTGCTGTCCACCAGCCTGGCGCTGGGTACCATGCCTGCCGGCTGCACGGCCAGCGGGCAGAGCGTTGCCTGCATCGTGCCGGCGGGCCTTGCTGTGGGGCAGTCGGCCAGCTTCACCATCCCGGTGACGGCCAAGGCGTCCGCAGGCAACACCACGCTCGTGAACACGGCCAACGTGACGGGGGGCGGGGACGCTTCCTGCGAGACCGGCTGCACCGGCACCGTCACCACGCCCATAGGCCCGTCGCCCTCGCCGGCCTCCATCCCCGTGGATTCGCCCTGGATGCTGGCCCTGCTGGGCGTTCTGCTGGCCGCAGGGGCCGCGCTGCAAGAGCGGCGCCTGCGCGGCTGATGCCCGCAGCGCGCTGGCATGGGCCATGTCGGCGCGCCTGTGGGAGCACTTTTAGGCGTCCCTTCAGCGTCCCTTACAGCGCATCTTTGCGGCCTCAGGCGTTGCGCCGCTCGTACTGGGCGATGGCGTTGAGCAGCAGGGGCGAGAACTTCTTCGCGTAGTCGGCGCCGCTCCACTGGCTTGACGATCCGCTCAGGTGCAGGGCGCCCAGCGGCACGCCGTCGGCATCGACCACGGCGGCGGCCAGCGCGACCTCGCCCATGATGAATTCATCGACCACCATGGCGTAGCCGCGCTCGCGCACCTTCTTCAGTTCCGCCTGGACGGCCTTGGCCGTGGTCAGCGTCCGGGGCGTGCTGGCCACCAGGCGGCCGGGGGCCAGCAGCTGCTCCACCTGCGCCTCGTCCAGCCGGGCCATCACGGCGCGCCCGCCTGCCGTGCATTGCAGGGGCACGCGCCGCCCGACCAGGGAGGCATGGTAGTGCTCGGTGCTGGTCTGGTGGCGCAGCACGTGCACCAGCCAGTCGCCGTCGCGCAGCGACAGGCTGATCTTCTGCTCCGTGTCCTTGGACAGCTGCAGCAGCAGGGGGTTGAGCGCCTCGGCCAGCGCATGGGTGC
Source organism: Delftia sp. CH05 (assembly GCF_009827015.1). NCBI lineage: Bacteria > Pseudomonadati > Pseudomonadota > Betaproteobacteria > Burkholderiales > Comamonadaceae > Delftia > Delftia sp. CH05. Next base: position 18,010 of record NZ_WUMG01000064.1, read on the forward strand.
GCAGGAAGTGGAAGGTCAGGTCCAGCACGCCCGGGCCCAGCCGGTAGCGGCGGGTCTGGCTGTTTTGCTGCAGGTAGCCCTCGGCGCTGAGGGTGTAGGCGTAGCGCTGGGCGGCGCTCTTGTCCAGGCCGCTGCGCTCCATGATTTCCGTGAGGCTCAGGTCGCCCGCCGCGCCCTTGAAGCAGTCCAGCACGCGGAATGCCTTGCCCACGGAACCCACATACAACGCGTTTTCGATCATCGTTTTACCTGATTGTGAATCTGAAGTATTAAATAACAATACCAAGTATTGAAAAATACGGAGGCAGCGGATGCCACAGCAAGCCATTGTCAGTGCGGACCGGGCGGTCGGCGCGTCGGAGTGGATCAAGGACCAGCGGGAGAACATGCTTTCGCTGCTGGCCGACATCGTCAACATCGATTCGGGCAGTTTCGACAAACCTGGCGTGGCGCGCGTGTTCCGGCGCCTGGAGGCCTTCTTCCTGGGCCAGGGGCTGCAGGTCAGCCCGCATTTCGTCGATGGCGTGGAGGCCGCGATCTCGGTCACCGTGAACGCGGGCAGCACCGTGGGCAGGCCCGTGCTGCTGATGGGGCACTGCGACACGGTCTTCCCTGAAGGCGAGGCCGCGCGCAGGCCGTTCCGCATCGAAGGCGGCAGGGCCTACGGCCCGGGCGTGGCCGACATGAAGTCGGGCATCGTCATGAACGCCTTCCTGCTGGCTGCGCTGGCCCACAGCGCGGAGCCTGCGCCCGAGGTCACGGGCCTGTTCACCTGCGACGAGGAAATCGGCTCCCCCCTGAGCAAGTCCGTCATCGAGCCCTTTGCGCGCAAGGCGGGCTTTGTCTTCAATGCGGAGCCGGGCCGGCCTTCGGGCAACGTGGTCACGGGCCGCAAGGGCGGCGTGTTCTTCGGCGTGGAGATCGAGGGCAAGGCGGCGCATTCGGGCGCCAACTTCGCCGAGGGCATCAGCGCCATCTCGGAGCTGGCGCACAAGGTGGTGGCGCTGGACGCGCTCACCGACCTGGACAAGGGCGTCACCGTCAACGTGGGCCTGGTGTCGGGCGGGCTGTCGGTGAACACGTCGGCGCCGTCGGCCAAGGCGGCCATCGACCTGCGCATTTTCGATCTGGACCAGCGCGAGTCCCTGGTGGGCCGCATCCGCTGCATCTGCGACAAGTCCTTCATCCAGGGCACGCGCTCCACGCTGAACATCACCGGCGAGTTCCGCCCCTTCGTTCCCACGCCGCAGTCGCAGCAACTGTTCGAGCTGTACCAGGCCGAGCTGGGCGCGCTGGGCCACAAGGCCGAGGGCGAGTTCAGCGGCGGCTGCGCGGACTCGGGCGTGACCTCCAGCCTGGGCGCCATCACGCTGTGCGGCACCGGCCCCGTGGGCGGCAAGTTCCACACCACCGACGAGTACTGCGAGGTGGACACCATCGTCCCGCGCGGCCTGGCGGTGCTCCACACCATTGCGCGCCTGCCCCACGCCCGGTGGTAGGGCGCGCCTGATTCCCGCCTTCCCCTCAAGCCACTGCCTGGTGCACTTCCATGAATCCACTTGCCTTGCCCACACGCCGCTCGCTCCTGAAAATCGCCGCCGGCCTGCCGCTGGCGCCCCTGCTGCTGCAGCCTGCCGCGGCCTCGGCGCCCGGCCCGGTCAGCCTGATGGTGCCCTACCCGGCAGGCGGGCCCAGCGACGTCAGCGCCCGCATCCTGAGCAAGCCCATAGGCGAGGGGCTGGCGGCCAAGGTGATCGTGGAAAACCTGGGCGGCGCCACGGGGACGATTGCCGCATCCAAAGTGCTGGGCGCCAGGGCCGACGGCAGCATGTTCTTCCAGGGCACGCAGAACGAACTCATCCTGCCGCCGCTCACCAACAAGGCCGTGCGCTACCAGCCCGATGCGTTCGAGAACCTGCAGTACATCACCGTCACCCACCTGGTGCTGCTGGTGCGCTCGGGCCTGCCGGCCCGGGACATGCAAGAGTTCCTGGCGCTGGCGCGCTCGCGCAACGAGAGCAATTCGCTGACCTACGGCTCGGTGGGCGTGGGCTCGCTCTACCACCTGATCACCGAGTACATGGGCAAGGTGGTGAAGGTGCCGTTCACCCACGCGCCCTATGCGGGCACGGCGCCCGTGATCCAGGACCTGGCCGGCGGCCAGATCGACTTCAGCATCATGCCGTTCCAGGCGTCCATGCTGGAGATGATCCGCACCGGCCGCTTCCGGGCGCTGGCCGTGCTGTCGCGCAACCGGCCTGCCGTGCTGTCGGCCGTGCCCAGCATCACCGAAGTGCCGGCGCTGCGCGATTTCGAGTACGCCAGCCTGGCGGGCTACTTCGTCAAGCGCGGCACGCCGCAGGACGTCAAGCAGCGCCTGAACCAGGCCATCGGCCAGGCCCTGCTGGACCCGCAGGTCATCGCCAAACTGGAGGCCGACGGCCGTGACGTTGCCAAGCCCATGGGCCTGGACGATGCGGCGGCCGCCTATGCGCGCGAGATCGCCAAGTACCGCGAGATGATCCGCGTCACGGGATACGTGCAGGCGGATTGAGAACGAAGGCCGCAACCTAAGCGAGTGCACCCTCCAGCAGCTCGGCCATGCGCGGCAGGTCGGGCTCGGCGCTGGTCACCAGCAAGATGGCGCGCTCATAGGCGGCGCCCGCAATGGGCAGCATGCGGCAGTCGCCCATGAAGCGCTCCAGGCCCGTCCAGTGCGGCACCAGGCCCACGCCCATGCCGTCGGCGGCCAGCATGGCAATGGCCTCCAGCGCGTCCAGGTCGCACAGCACCGCAGGCTCCAGCCCCTGGTCGGCCAGCCAGTCGGCCGCATGGCGGCCACCCCAGGCATCGGGGTCGTAGCGTATGTAGGGCAGGCTGCGCAGCAGCGCGGCAGGCCGGCCGCGCGCCTGGGGCGGTGCCAGCAGCACCAGCGGCTCGCGGCGCAGCTGCACGCTGCGCAGCGCCTTGGGCAGTTCAAAAGGGGGCGCCACGATGACGGCGGCATCGAGCTCGCCGGACTGCAGCATCTGGAACAGCGCGCGCGAGGTGCCCGGCACGATGACGGGCCGGCACTGTGGCGCCGCCTGCGTGAGCTTGCGCAGCGCGGCCGGCAGCATGCCGGTGAGCGCGGTCGAGATGGCGCCGATGCGCAGCGTGCCGGCCAGGCCATCGGCGCTGGCATCGCTGCCCAGCAGCGCGGCCTCGCGCACCAGGCGCCGCGCGCGCGGCAGCAGGGCCACGCAGGCCTGGGTGGGGCGGGCCGCATGGCCGCTGCGCGAAAGCAGGGCAAAGCCCAGCTCGCGCTCCAGCGCCTGCACGCGCTGGCCCACGGCGGCGGCGGTCAGGTGCTCGGCGCGCGCCGCATCGGCGATGGAGCCGCTGTCCACCACGGCGATCAGGCTCTTGAGATAGCGGGTCTCCAAAAGATTTCCTTGGGGATTGCAAAGAAATCAACGCTATCACTTTTGAAAAGCCTCTGCTAGGCTCGCGCCACCCACGGCAGGCCACGGCCTGCGAACCTGCCTGCACCACAAGCACAACCAAAGGATCAGCCATGCGCACCAGCTTCCACCTTGCCTACCATGTCCGCGATCTGGACGAAGCGCGCGCCTTCTACGGCACGCTGCTCGGCTGCCAGGAAGGCCGCAGCACCGAAACCTGGGTGGACTTCGACTTCTTCGGCCACCAGATCTCGCTGCACCTGGGCGAGCCCTTCCCGGTCACGAACACCGGCCGCGTGGGCGACCACATGGTGCCCATGCCCCACCTGGGCCTGGTGATGGCCATGGACGACTGGAAGGCCCTGGCCGCGCGGCTGTCCGGTGGCGTGGTGGATTTCGTGCTGCAGCCCGGCATCCGCTTCGAGGGCGAGCCCGGCGAGCAGGCCACCATGTTCTTCCGCGACCCCAGCGGCAATCCCATCGAGGTCAAGGGCTTCGCCGACCTGGACAAGGTCTTCGCCAAATGAGCGCCTCGCTGCCCCCGCTTCCTTTCGTCTGCGCACCCGGCTATCCGGCAGCCCAGGCCTGGCTGCAGGCCCTGCAGGCCGCCCTGCCCGAGGAGCGCGTGGTGGCGCTCGATACGCTGGATGCGGGCCAGCGCGCGGCCTGCGAGGTCGCCATCGTCGCCAACCCCCAGCCTGCCGACCTGCGCACGCTGCCGCGCCTGCAATGGGTGCACAGCGTCTGGGCCGGCGTGGAGCGCCTGGTGGCCGACCTGGGCGATACCGACCTGCGCATCGTCCGCCTGGTGGACCCGCAACTGGCCGACACCATGGCCGAGGCCGTGCTGGCCTGGACCCTGTACCTGCACCGCGACATGCCGCGCTATGCCCGCCAGCAGGCCGCGCGCCAATGGCTGGCGCATGACGGCGTGCGCGCGCAGGACAGGACGGTATCGCTGCTGGGCCTGGGCGCACTGGGCAAGGCCGCCGCGCAGCGGCTGCTGGCGGCAGGCTTCCAGGTGCGCGGCTGGAGCCGCACGCCCAGGCAGATGGACGGCGTGCAATGCCATGCGGGTGATGCCGAGCTGCCCGCCATGCTGGCGCAGACCGACATCCTCGTATGCCTGCTGCCGCTCACGCCGCAGACGCGCGGCATCGTCGGCGCGCAGGCGCTGGCCGCGCTGCCCGCCCATGCCTCGCTGATCAACTTTGCGCGCGGCCCCATCGTGGACGATGCCGCGCTGCGCGCCGCCCTGGACGGCGGCCGCCTGGCCCATGCCGTGCTGGACGTGTTCGACCAGGAGCCCCTGCCAGAATCGTCCTGGCAATGGGCGCATCCCGCCGTGACCGTGCTGCCCCACATCTCGGCACCCACGGACCGCGCGACGGCATCGGCCATCGTGGCGGGCAACATCCGCCGCTGGCGCGCCAGCGGCGAGCTGCCGCAGGCGGTGGACGCGGCGCGGGGCTATTGAGGGCGGCTACGGTTCGGCTACGGCAAGGCCATGGACTGGCTTCTGAGCCAGTCCATGACGGCGCGCACATGGGGGCCCGGCTCCCGTTGCTCGCCCACGGCCAGATGGTAGGTATGGCCGGTGATCGAGGGGCCGAAGGGCTGCAGCAGGTGGCCGGCCGCAATGTCCTCGGCCACCAGGGCCAGGCTCACCAGGGCAATGCCATGACCGGCGATGGCCGCCTGGATGGCATGGCCCTCGTCGGAAAAGCGCAGTTGCCCCGCCGGTGAATTCCAGGCCAGGCCTGCCTCGTCAAACCAGCGCTCCCAGGTGGGATTGCTGGCGTGCGCCGTCTTCCAGTCAAAGCGGATCAGCGGCAGACGGGCCAGGTCGGCCGGACCCAGCACGCCCAGCCGGGGATTGGCCACGGGCGCAAAGCGGTCGCTGAACAGGGGCTCGGCCACCAGGCCCGGATAGGGGCCGCGCCCGTAGCGCACGGCGATATCGACGGCATGGGAGCGCAGGTCCACCACATCGTCCGAGGCCTGCAGTTGCAGGTCCACCTCCGGGTGCATCGCGCGGAAGCTGGCCATGCGCGGCACCAGCCATTTCACGGTGAACGCATTGGTGGCCGAGATGCTGACCTGGGCGCGCAGGCGCTTTTGCAGCAGGCGCTCCAGCGTGGCGGCAAAGGCGTCGAAACCGTCGCGCAGCACCGGATAGAGCTGGGCGCCCGCCTCGGTCAGCACCACCTTGCGTACCTGGCGATCGAACAGCGCCAGGCCCAGCTGTTCCTCCAACGCGCGGATCTGGTGGCTGATGGCCGTGGGGGTCACGGCCAGGTCGTCGGCGGCCTGCTTGAAGCTGCCCAGGCGGGCGGCGGCCTCGAAGGCGCGCAGTGCGGAAAGCGGCAGCTGGTTGCGTTGCATGAGGGTTGGAGGACGCAAGGGGCGGGTGATGAATGGGGTGAGGAATGGGGTGAGGAAAACTCATCTTATGCCTGATAAATGAACCTTTGTCGCAATCACCCGGCTTGCCTATCGTCCACCCATGCCCCAAGCGCGATCCTGCCGGGGATGGATGAAGGAAATGAAACCATGCTGCACCGTGTCACCACGCAACCCGACCCCTACGAGCCGTTTTTGCTGTCGCAAGGCATTCGCTTTGGCGAGCTGCTGTTCATCTCCGGCCAGGCCGGCGCCGGAGACGATGGCCGCATCGTGCCGGGCGGCTTCCTGGCCCAGGGCCGGCAGGCGTTTGCCAATCTGCGCCGCGCGCTGGAGGCGGGCGGCTCCAGCCTGAAGGACGTGATCAAGGTCACCATCTTCGTCACCGACATGGGCCACTTCGACGAGGTGGTTGCCCTGCGCCGCGAGTTCTTCGGCGCCCCCTATCCGGCCGACACGATTGCCCAGATCCAGGCGCTGTACGACCCGGCGGCCATGATCGAGATCGAGGCCATTGCAGCCGTGCGTGATGGCCAGGCCCGTTGACATGGTTGCGGCCGCTCTGTTCCGATGGCCTGGCCACGGCGTGCATGGCCGACGACTGGAGCCGATGGGGCCGATATCTGATCCCTTCAACCGCCGAGCAGTCCCGAGGTGCTCAGCGGCCCCGGCGACAGCTGCTGTCCCCAGGCTTGCGTCAATGCCTCGATGGCATCGCCCACCACGCGGCAGGCCTGGGTGAGCTTGCCGTGCCGGGGCAGGGCCAGCGTCACATGGCGCACCAGGCCGGGGTTGACCAGGCGGCTGGCCTGCAGCCGGCCCTGGCGCAGTTCGGCATCGATGGAGTACGGGCCGATCACCGAGTAGAGGCCGGGCGCGTGGGCCACGAGTTCCTTTTGCACGGTCAGCGAGTCGGCCTCGGCGGCTGCGGCGAGCCGAAAGCCGTGGCTGTGCGCGGCCTCATCGAGCGCGTCGCGCCAATGGCTGGGGCGTCGCGGCAGCACCAGTTGCAGGCCGTCGAGCGCGGCGAACTCCGTGGTGGGCGCCAGGGTCAAGGGGTCGCCAGGGCGCGACACCAGATAGCTGTGCGCGGTGCTCAGCAGCCGCTCGTCGCCGCCGGCCGGGCGTGCGAAGCGAAAGAGGATGGCCAGGTCCACGGCGCCGCTGTCCAGCAGCGCGTCGAGCTCCGTGCCCTGGGCCTCGGTGATGTTCAGGCGTATGCCGGGGTGCTCGCGCTGCAGCCAGTCGAACACATGCGTCATCAGCGGGTGCGCGGCCGAGGGCACGATGCCCAGCCGTACCTCGCCCCATAGCTGGCCTGCGTCCGCACGCAGCGTTTCCTGCAATTGCTCGGTTTCCTGCAGCCAGCTGCGCAGCCGCAGCGCGGCCCGCGCGCCCAGCGGCGTCAGCGTGACGCCCCGGCCCGTGCGCCGCAGCAAGGGGCCGCCCAGCGACGCTTCGAATTCGCTGATCTGCCGGCTGATGTGCGACTGCACGGTGTGCCGCCGTGCCGCGACCTTGCTGATGCTGCCGGCTTCGGAGACCTCGAGGAAGAGCTTGACGCTGGGCAGGTGCATGGTGGTTACCCGGTTGAGGTATGCCTGATGAGGCAATTCTGAAAGCCTGAAATTCTATCTATCCAGATATCAAACGGATTTCTACAGTGCAGTCATGCCTTGCCAATGGCCTTGCCGTGGCAGGTTTTCCAGACACCGAACCTAAGGAAAATCCGTTGAAACTCGCCAGCTTCATCCATGCCGGACAGCCCCGCTACGGGCAGGTTCTGGCCGAGCGCTTCCTGCTGCCGCCCGCCGACTTTCTCGCCCGCCATCCCGACCTGCTGTCCGTGCTGCGCGCACAGGCGCTGGGCGAGCTGGAGCAGGCCCTGCAGGCCGGCGCCGTGTCCGTCGATGCGGCGCAGACCCAGGCGCTGCCCGTCATCCCCAACCCCGGCAAGCTCATCTGCGTGGGCCTGAACTACAAGACCCATGTGGCCGAGACGCGGCGCGCCGACAGCGAGCACCCGTCGCTGTTCCTGCGCTTCAACGACAGCCTGGCCGCCGATGGCGACGAGCTGCTGCGCCCGGCCTTTTCGGAGCGTTTCGACTGGGAGGGCGAGCTGGCCTTCGTCATCGGCCGGGGCGGGCGCCACATTGCAAAGGAAGATGCCTTCGACCACATCGCCGGCTATGCCTGCTTCAACGATGTGAGCGTGCGCGACTGGCAGCGCCATACGCACCAGTTCACGCCCGGCAAGAACTTTCCCGGCACGGCGCCCTTCGGCCCCTGGCTGGTCACGCGCGACGAGGTGGCCGACGTGCGCAGCCTGGCGCTGCAGACCCGCCTGAACGGCAGCGTGATGCAGCAGGCCAGCCTGGGCGACCTGATCTTCGACATCCCCACCATCGTGGCCTATGTGTCGCGCTTCACGCCGCTGTCGCCCGGCGACGTGATCGCCACGGGCACGCCGGGCGGCGTGGGCGACCGCCGCGAGCCGCCTCTGTACATGAAGCATGGCGATGTGGTCGAGGTCGAGATCACTGGGCTGGGCGTGCTGCGCAACCGTATCGGCACTGATGTCTGAGATGACACCCCCTGAGTCGCTTCGCGCCTTCCCCCTCTCTCGCTTCGCGGGAGGGGGACGACACCCTCGGTGCGGGGCGGCCCTTCCTCGGTGTCCCTCGCTTTGGGGCACGCCGGTTTCAAGGACTGTGGGCGGCGCATGGCGCTGTGAATAACTGTCTCTGGAGAATTTCATGGATAACCAACAAGCGATTTCGCAGCGGCCCCGGCTGCGCATTGCCGTCGATATCGGCGGCACCTTCACCGACATGGCGGCGTTCGACGAGGCCAGCGGCCGGCTGCTGTTCGGCAAGGCCCTGTCCACGCATGGCGAGCTGGTCAACGGCATCCAGGCCACGATAGACAGCGCGGGCATCGACTGGCGCGACGGCCATCTGTTCCTGCACGGCTCCACCATTGCCATCAACACGCTGCTGGAGCGCAATGGCGCCCACACCGCGCTGCTGATCACCGAGGGCTTTCGCGACATCTACGAGATCGGCCGCGTGAACCGGCCCGATGCCTACAACCTGTTCTTCAACAAGCACCAGCCGCTGGTGCGGCGCTCGCTGCGCCATGAGGTGTCCGAGCGCCTGCGCGCCGACGGCAGCCTGCACAAGCCGCTGGACGAGGCAGCCGTGCGCGAGCTGGCCCGCGAGCTGGCAGGGCAGGGCGTGGAGGCCGTGGCCGTGCTGCTGCTGCACTCCTACCGCAACCCAGCGCACGAGCAGCGCGTCAAGCAGATCCTGCAGGAAGAGATGCCGGGCGCCTTCGTCTGCGCCTCGCACGAGCTGTCGCAGGAGTACCGCGAGTTCGAGCGCGTGTCCACCGCCGTGGCCAATGCCTATGTGGGGCCGCGCGTGTCGCAGTACCTGGGCCAGCTGGAGAACCACCTGGGCGGCAAGGGCTTCGAGGGCGATTTCTACATCGTGCAGTCCACCGGCGGATTGTTCCCGGTCGAGCACGCCAAGGTGGGCTGCGTGCGCATGCTCGAATCGGGTCCGGCGGCCGGCGTGATCGGCGCCCAGGCCATCTGTGCGCAACTGGGCATGGGCGATGCCATTGCCTTCGACATGGGCGGCACCACGGCCAAGGCCGGCGTGATCAGCGAGGGCCGGCCGCTGACCACGGGCTCGGCGCTGATCGGCGGCTACGAGCAGGCCCTGCCGATACAGATCCCGATGATGGACATCCACGAAGTGGGCACGGGCGGCGGCTCCATCGCCCGCGTGGAGACGGGCAACGCGCTGCGTGTGGGCCCGCAAAGCGCCGGCTCCATCCCCGGCCCCGTGGCCTATGGCCGTGGCGGGCTGGAGCCCACGGTGACCGACGCCAACCTGGTGCTGGGCCGGCTGGACGCGGAGCATTTCCTGGGCGGCGAGCTGCAGCTGGACATGGACGCCTGCCAGCGCCAGATGGCCGAGCGCGTGGCGACCCCGCTGGGCCTGGAGCCCACCGAGGCGGCCGACGGCATCCTGCGCATCGCCGTGACGCAGATGTCGCATGCCGTCAAGGCCGTGACCACCGAGCGCGGCCTGGACGCGGGCAGCTTCACCATGGTCGTCTACGGCGGCGCGGGGCCGCTGCACGCCTCGGCCATTGCGCGCGAGATCGGCATCCGCAAGGTGCTGATCCCCTATGCGCCCGGCTATTTCTCGGCCTACGGAATGCTGTTCTCCGACCTGCGCTACGACTATGTGCGCTCGGTATTCCGCAAGCTGGGCGAGGTGTCCTTCGAGGAGATCGAGGCCGCCTACCAGAGCATGGAGGACGAGGGCCGCGCCGCGCTGGCGCAGTCCGGCATCGCGCCGGACGGCATCGTGATCGAGCGCGCCGCCGACATGCGCTACGTGGGCCAGGAGCATGCGGTGACCGTGGACCTGCCCATGGCCTTCTTCGAGGGCAGGGACCGCTCGGCCATCAAGCGCCAGTTCGACGAGCTGCACAAGGTGCGCTACGGTACCTCGGCCCCGCAGGAGCCGGCCGACCTCGTGAGCCTGCGCGTCACCGTGCTGGGCACGATGAAGAAACCGCCCAGGCACAGCGTGGAACGCGGCAGCGCCGAGCCCAGCCGTGCCTCCGTGCGCACGGTCAAGCCCGTCTATTTCCGCTCCAGCGGCTGGGTGGACACGCCGGTGCATCTGCGCGAGCGCCTGCTGGCGGGCAACGAGATCGCGGGGCCCGCGCTGATCGAGGAACACGCATCCACCACCGTCGTGCAGCCCGGCGACCGGCTGCGCGTGGACGAACTGGGCAATCTGCAAATCGACATCGGGAGCGACCGCACATGAACCACCCCACTGACTCCAGGCCCGTCGATCCGGTCACCGTCGAGATCATCCGCAACGGCCTGTACGCCGTCACGGAGGAGATGAAGACCAACCTGACGCGCACGGCCTACAACCTCATCATCTACGAGGCGCTGGACTTCACGGTCGGCCTGTTCACGCGCGAGGGCGACACGGTGTCCATCGGCCTGGGCCTGCCCATGTTCATCCGCGGCATGTCGGAGACGGTCAAGGCCAAGATCCGCCATTTCGGCTACGAGAACATCCTGCCCGGCGACATCCTGGTCACCAACGATGCCTACACCACCGGCAGCCACCTGAACCACTTCACGTTCACCATGCCGGTGTTCCATGAGGGCCGGCTCGAAGGCTTCACCTGCTGCATGGCCCACTGGCTGGACGTGGGCGGCACGCTGGGCAACGTCACCACGGACATCTTCAGCGAAGGGATACAGATCCCCATCATGAAGTACCAGCGCCAGGGCGAGGTCAACCAGGACCTGATCGACATCATCGCGATGAACGTGCGCCTGGCCGAGCGGGCCCTGGGCGATCTGCGCGCGCAGATCACGGCCATCACCACGGGCGAGCGCCGCTATGTGGAACTGCTGCAGCGCTATGGCGTGGATGCGGTCAACGGCGCCATCGCGCAGATCATGGATTCCAGCGAGGCCGTGGCGCGCAAGAACACGCTGTCGATTCCCGATGGCGTGTACGAGGCCGAGTCCTTCATGGACGACGACGGGCTGGACATCGGCAAGCGCATTCCCATCCGCGTCAAGGTCACGGTGCAGGGCGACGAGATGACGGTGGACCTGTCGGATGTCTCCAAGCAGGTGCGCGGCTTCTACAACTCCGGCTTCACCACGGGCATCGCCTGCGCGCAGGTGGCCTACAAATGCCTCACCACGCCGACCGACTACCCGGTCAACGACGGGAGCTTTCGGCCGCTCAAGGTGATCATGCCCATGGGCACGGTGATCAGCGCCGAGAGGCCGTATCCCATGCGCGTGTGGATGACCTTCCCCATGACGGTGATCGACACCATCTTCAAGGCCCTGGCGCCGGCGATTCCCGACCGCTCCATCGCGGGCCACCATGCGGACCTGGTGTTTCCCAACATCCATGGCATCTCGCCCGAGGACGGGCGGCTGTTCATCGTCGGCATCGGCCCGCTGGGCGGCGGCTGGGGCGCCAAGAGCCGTGAGGACGGCGTGTCCGTCACCGTCTGCATCAATGACGGCGACACCCACAACAGCCCCACCGAGCAGCTCGAGGCCAAGTACCCGGTGCTGGTGGAGAAGTACGAGATCCGCCAGGACTCGGCCGGCGCGGGCCAGTACCGGGGCGGCCTGGGCGCGGAGATGGTGGTGCAGGCGCTGTCGCCCTTCACCGTCACCACGCGCATCGACCGCGTGCACTGCAAGCCCTGGGGCCTGGAGGGCGGCGGCGACGCCATGGGCAACGGCCTGGCCGTGCGCCACAAGGGCGAGTGGAAGACCGACCATGCCAACGCCAAGATCTTCAACGTGCGCCTGGAGCGCGGCGATGCCTACCGCATGCTGTCGGGCGGCGGCGGGGGCTTTGGCGACCCGCTGGCGCGCGAACTGGACAAGGTGGCCGAGGACGTGCGCGAAGGCTATGTGAGCGCACAGGTGGCCCGCGAGGTCTACCGCGTGGCACTGGATGGCCAGGGACAGGTGGACCACGAGGGCACGCAGGCGCTGCGCAGCGGCAGGTCTCCGTCCGCCGCAACGGCAACCTCGGCCGTGGCCTGGGACGGGCAGTGAGCACGGCCATGGCCTCCGACCACGCCCTGCAGGCCGGCCGGCTCTGGGACCTGTGGTGCGCCCTGGCGCTGCGCCATGTCGCGCTGGGCGGTGCCTGCGCCTGCGGGGCGGGCGGCATCAGCCTGCGGCTGGAGGACTTCGAGCTGGACATCGTGGACTACCTGCAGGACGGGGGCGAGCGCTGCGAGCAGCCCGAGGTGGCGGCCTGGTTCCGTGCCCGGCCCGCACCCGGGCAGGGCGCGCAGCCGCTGCGCGCCCTGCTCGATGCGCTGGGCTCGGACGAGGTGCCGCAGGCCGTGGCGCAGTGGGCGCTGGCGCGGCTGGAGCGCACGCTGCGCTCGTTTGCCGAGGTGCATGGTGGGGCACAGGGCGGGGT